>QHWQ01000343.1:8346-15559 GCA_003222635.1 Acidobacteriota bacterium
CTCGCCCCGCGGGACGTCAGGCAATGCAAACAGTTTCAACCGGACAACCATGCCGCTGGTGGCTGCTGCGTCGAGCAGTGCGCGAAACTGCCGCTCCGTCGCTTCGAGCGCCGCATCGGGCATGTTGTTGACGAGCCCGATCTCGATGCAGTTCCGCGCCCGCAGGCGCAACAACCTCGCCGACGTCACATCGCGGCCGCGTGGTTCTGGCACTATCATGAGACCCCCGCCTGGAGAGCTTGATCGAGGTCGGCGATGATGTCGGCGATGTGTTCGATGCCGACGCTGATCCGAATCATCTCGGGACGCACGCCCGCCTTGAGTTGTTCCTCGGCCGACATCTGGCGATGCGTCGTGGAGGCTGGATGGCAGGCCAGCGACTTCGCGTCGCCGATGTTGACGAGTCGCTTCACCAGCTTGAGCGCGTCGTAGAACTTCTTCCCAGCCTCGAAGCCGCCCTTGACGCCAAACGTCATCAGGGACGTCGCGCGGCCCTGCAGATATTTCTGTGCGAGCTCGTGATAGGGGTTGTCTGGAAATCCCGTGTAGTTGACCCACTCGACTCTGCGGTTGCGATTGAGAAACTCGGCGACGCATTGGCCGTTCTCGACGTGCCGCTCGACCCGCAGCGCCACGGTTTCGATCCCCTGCAGCAGGAGAAACGCGCTCATCGGCGACAGCACGGCGCCCATGGTCCGCTGATAGACGCTGCGGCAGCGTCCGATGTACGCCGCGTCCTTGAAATGGTCGGTGTAGACGAGATCGTGATACGAGGGATCGGGGGTGCTGAACTTCGGAAAACGCCGCGCGTGTTCCTTCCATGGGAACCGCCCGCTGTCGACGATGGCGCCGCCGAGCGTGGTGCCATGTCCGCCCATGAACTTCGTCAGGGAGTGCACGACGATATCGGCGCCGTATTCAATAGGCCGCAGCAGAATCGGCGTCGCCACCGTGTTGTCCACGATGAGTGGCACGCCGTGCCGATGGGCCACGCGCGCGAGCGCTTCGATATCGCAGATGTTGCCTGCGGGATTGCCGACGCTCTCGCAGTACACGGCCCGCGTGTTGTCGTCGATCAGCTTCTCGATGTCCCGCGGATCATCCGACTCGGCGAAGCGAACGCAAATGCCCTGGCCCGGCAGCAGGTAGGCGAAGAGCGTGTGCGTGGTGCCGTACAACTGCGGCACGCACACGATGTTCGTACCGTGATCGGCGACGCTCAACGCCGCGTAATTGACCGCCGCCTGTCCGGACGCCACGCAGAGCGCGCCCACGCCGCCTTCCAGCGCGGCGACGCGCCGTTCCAGCACGTCGACCGTCGGGTTGTTGATGCGGCTGTAGCGGAATCCCTCGGCCTCGAGATTGAACAGCGCCGCTCCATGATCCGCGCTGTCGAACGTATACGCGGCCGTCTGATAGATCGGCACCGCGGCGGCCTTCGTCGTCGGGTCGTCCTGATAGCCGCCGTGGATCGCAATCGTCTCGCGTTTCATCTATTCACCGGCGGCAAGCGGGCTCATCTCGCGCACGACGCGCTCGATATCCGCGGGGGTTGTCCGGAAACTTGTGATACACGCGCGCAGGACGGGCGCCTCGCCGTTGAGCCGCACTTCCGACATCCAGGCGATCTGGCCGCCGTAGAGGTCCTTGAGGAAGGTGGAGGTCACCAGCCCCTCGCGCGTAAAGCAGACGACCGGCAGCGGCGTCGTATTGACGATGCGCCATCCGGCACGTGTGAGCGCCGCGCGCAGCACGTCACCCATGCGCGCCTGGTGCTCGATCATGTCGACGTACCCCGATTCGCCGTGGTGCGCGAGCGAGCAAAAGAGCTTGAGGCCGATGAAACGCCGCGACCACTGGACCGAGCTCGTATACGGATCGAGAACGGCATCCGTCCTGCCGGGCATGTATGACGTGGTGGCGCGGAACGCCTCTGTGACCACGTCGGCATGCCGGCAGAAGAACATGCCGGCGCCCATCGGCACCGAGAACCACTTGTGCGCGTCGCAGGTGATCGAATCGGCGGCCTCGATGCCCGCCAGATGCGCGCGCAGGCGCGGCGAGAGGATGGCGGCGCCGCCCCAGGCCGCGTCCACGTGCAACCAGAGGTTTTGCGATCGGCAGAAGCGGGCGAGATCGGTGAGCGGATCGATGACGCCGGCGCCCGTGGTGCCGGCGGTCCCGATCACCATGAACGGCGCGAATCCGCCGCGGCGATCCTCGGCGACCTGGCGTGCGAGATCGTCCAGGTCCATCTTCAAGTGTCCGTCGGTCGCGACGATCCGGAGCGCGCGCCGCCCGAGGCCGGTCATGTGCGCGATCTTGTTGAACGAGTGATGCGCCTCAGCCGTCAGGTAGATCGCTGGTGCAGACACGACGCGTTGAAGGCCCGCATCGCCGTACTCCGGGAAAGCGCGAGTCAACGCGACAATGACCGCGGAGAAATTCGCTTCGGCCCCGCCGGATGTGAAGCTCGCGATCGCGTCATCGGGAAGGCCGAACTTACCCGCCAGCCACCGGAGCGTATGCCGTTCGATCTCATTCGCGGCAGGCGACGTGCGCCAGGTCGCGAGCTGCGGGTTGTACATCGCGACGAGCGTGTCGGCGACGACCGACGCGGGGGTCACGCTCGGGTTGAACAGGCCGAAGTACCGCGGATGCGTCACCTGGACCTGCCATGTGCGCAGCATCCGTTCGATATCGGCGCAGACATCGTCCAGATCGGCTGGGGCGTCGAACCGATAGCGCGAGGCGAGATGGCTGCGTATCTCTTCGGGCGTCACCGCCGGGACGATGGGTCCGTTGGCAATGTCGCACTCCAACTGCGCGACGTGGCTCGAGATGCCATCCCGCATCGTCGGTCTGGGGTCCGTCACGGCGTCAGGTTCGGATCTGCCCTGCATACATGACGTCCTGGATCGCGAGTGGATCCCACCCTTGCCGCACGAAATCGGCCTTGGTGTACTTGAAGGTCGACGTGACGTCGATCGCGCTTCGCACGCGCAGGAACAGCGGCCGCGCGTACTCGGGCAGGCGGTCGATCAGGTGCGTCCGCAACGCCGCAAGATTCAGATCGCCGTCCGCGACGAGCGTCGCCATGCCGGCGCGCCCGTCCGCGGCCCCGACGGTCACGCCGTATACGATCGCCTGCGTCACTCCCGGAAACGCACAGATGGCTTCGGCCACCTCCGAGGTGGACACGTTCTCGCCCTTCCAGCGGAACGTGTCGCCGATGCGGTCGACGAAATAGAAGTAGCCCTGCTCGTCCTTTCGCATCAGGTCGCCGGTGCGGAACCACGCGTCTCCACGCTCGAAGACGTCACGGAGGATCTTCTTTTCCGACGCTTCGCGGCTGGTGTAACCCTCGAAGCGGCTGCCGACGTTCGACGCATCGGGAAGAATCTGGCCGAGCGCTTCTCCGACTTCGTTCGGACCACAACGAACGCAGAACCCTTCGGCGTTCCTCACGGGTGCATCCGCTTCGACGTCGAACTTCACGAGCATTGCCGGGAGTCGATGGGCGAGGAAGAACGGGATGCGTCCGATCGCGCCCGGCTTGCCCTCGACGTTGAACAACGAGATGTTGCTTTCGGTGGCCGCATAGAACTCCAGGATCTGTGGAATGCGAAACCGCTTCTGGAAGTCGTTCCAGATGTCGCCTCTCAGGCCGTTGCCGCAGCACATTCTGATCGGGTGTTCGGCCTCATGGCGATGCGGCTCGCTGTGCAGCAGGTAGCGACAGAGCTCGCCGATGTACTGGAAGAGCGTGCAGTCCCACCGGATCACGTCGCTCCAGAACTGCCGCGCGGAAAATCTGTCGCGTATCACGACCGCGCCGCCGGCGGCCAGCATCGCACCGGTCGCCAGCACGCCGCCGACGCTGTGGTACATCGGCAGGCAGTTGTACATGCGGTCGTCTGCCTGCGCGTTCATCATCCCCGCGAACCAGTGGCTCCACTGCATCAGGCGGCCATGACTGACGCTGGCAGCCTTCGGCAGCCCCGTGGTGCCCGAGGTGTAGATCAGGAGCGCTCGATCGTCGATCGTCGGCGACCGTCGTTCCTCGTCTCGGACGCGTTCGGCGCCACATCGCTCAATCGCGCGATCGACTCGTGGGAAGCGGTCGTCGGCGGCGCCATGAATCCAGATCGCCGGTGCGCCGGCCAGGTCGGGCAGCGCGGTGGTCAGCGAGTCGATCAGCTCCGCCGCGGCGATGACGTGCTTCGGGGAGACGGTGTTGATGCAGTGCGCCAGCGAGGCTCCGGCGAGATTGGTATTGAGCAGCGCCACGACGCCACCGACACGCGTGATGCCGAGCCAGATCGCCATGTACTCGGGGCGGTTCGGCATCAGCAGGCAGACGACGTCGCCCGCGGCAATCCCGTGGTCCAGCGCCCAGCGCGCATAGCGGTTCGACCGCGCGACCAGCCCCGCATACGTCAGACACTCGCCGTCGGAAAGCAGCGCCGGCGCGTCGGCGATCTGGCCAGCGCGCTCCTCGATGACCGTCGACAGGATTCGATGCGGATTGGAGGCGATCGGCGTCGTGAGCTCGAGCGCACGCGACCACGCGTGGGCGGGGGAGGTCTTGCGGCCGGCGGGTCTCGCGGCTGCTCTCATCCTAGGCCGTCGCCCCGGCATCGACCGTCATCACGGTTCCGGTGATGTTCTTCGCCTTGCTGCCCAGCAGATACTCGACGGCATCCGCCACGTCGCAGACGTCCGGAAAGCGGCGCAGAGGGCTGCGGCGCAGCACTTGTTCGCGGCGCTCCTCGTCGAGGCTCCCGGTCATATCCGTCTGCATGAACCCAGGTGCAATCGCGTTCACGTTGACGCCTTTGCGGCCAACTTCGCGCGCCAGCGATCGCGTAAAGCCGATCAACGACGCCTTCGTCGCGCTGTAGACCGACAGGCCGCTGTAGCCGGTGGACGCGACGATCGACGAGACATTCACGACGCGGCCGCCGCCGTCCGCCATCATGTGTCGGACGACATACTTCGTCAGGAGAATCGGTGACAGCGTGTTCACGCGGATCAGCTGCTCGATCTGTGCGTTGGGCATGAGCGCGAGGATGCCGTCGCAGCGACCCGGAACCGGATGCGGCGGCGTGTTCAATTGCGGCCGCGAGCTGATCGCTCATCTTCCGCGCGACCGCGATCACCCGGTAGCCCTCCGCGGCGAGCCTGCAGGCGATGCCCAGGCCGAGGCCGCGACTTCCGCCCGTCACGAGCACGCTATGCATGACGACGAGCGAGCTTCCCCGCGGGCGCCAGGTCCAGCGCGGCCACGAAACGGATCGTCGCGGGGACCTTGTGTGCCGCGAGTCTCTGACGACAGACCTCCAGGATTTCCCGTTCGAGGTCGGCTCTCTCCCTGCCGCTGGCGGGTGGATTGCGGTCGTCTTTCAGCACGACGTCGGCCGCGACCAGCGAACCGGCAATCGGGCTTCTTCTGGATCGCACGATCGACATGCGTACGGACCGGTGATGGTTGATCGCCGCCTCGACTTCCTCGGGATAGACCTTCAGCCCTCCGATGTTGATGACGCCGCTCTTTCGTCCAAGGAAGTAGTAGCGGTCGCCGCGCCGTTCGACCATGTCGCCGGTGTCGACGAATCCCTCCTCGTCCGCCATGGCCTCGCATCCGGCGCCGAGATAGCGGATCGCGGTTCGCGCGGAGCGGAGGCGGATGGAGCCGTCTTCGATTTTCACGTCCACATCGCCCGCGGCGCCGACGAGCGATGCCGGAAAGCCCTCGAGACCGTCGTTGACTTCGAATCCGACACCCGCCTCCGTCGAGGCGTAGGCGTGGCCGATGGCGGCGATCGGGAAGCGCGAACGGAGCGCGTTGAGGATCGCCTGGTCCGCGATCTCGCCCGACAGACGCACATACCGCGGCGCGATGGCGCCCGCGTTCGGGCTCATGAGCGCACGCCGCCAATGCGACGGCGTGCCCGAGAGGTGCGTCACGCCGTGCGTGCCGAGCCGCGCGAGAAAATCCGCGGTGGCCTCGCCCGCGCTGGACAGGACGAATGATCCCGATCCGAGCATGGCGCGCAGGAAAATCTGGAGGCCGCCATAACGGCGAATGTCATAAAACGTGCCCCAGACGACGTCCGTGGCCGTGCTTCGCGTCGCGGTAATCGCCGCGGTCAAGCCCGCGAAGGTGTGGGCGATCATCTTGGGCGAACCGGTGGTGCCGGACGTGAGCAGCACCCATTCGGTGGCGCGCTCCTCGTGCGGCTCGGCGCCCGCCGGTGTGAGCGCAGACGTGCAGGTGACGCGCAGCGCGGTGTCGAGGCCGGCGCCGGCGGGAAAATCGCCATCGGACACGATCGCGTCCACCTCGCCCCGCGCCGCCACCGAGGGAAGATGTTCGGGCGAGACGTCCGGAGGACAGACGATGATGCGTCGCGCGAGGCCGTCCAGTTCGGCGAGCGTGACCGCGGCCGCGAGCTGATCTCGAGCCGCGATCAGAACCGATCGATCCGACAGCTCCGCGAGGCGGCCGCCCAGGCCGGTGCCGCGCAGCAGATCGTCGAGGCACACGGCGGCCGTGCCGCCCAGGAGGAAGCGCCCGGATAGGTCCGGCGCACTACGTAACGCGTGGCGAATCGACGTCACGTGACTTCGCACTGTGTTCGTAGAACGTGACAAAGTCGCCAAGGGTCACGATCTGGGGAAAGTCGCCCGACTCGGTGAACGGATCAAGTCCCAGGGTCTCTTCGAGCCTCGCGACCAGCACCGCCAGCGCGAGCGAATCGAGGCCCGAGTCCATCAGCGGCAGGTCGTCCGTGAGCGCGGGCGGATCGATGCCGTTGCCCCGCGCAATCTCCTGAATCTCGGATAGGACCGTTGACCGGATGGACATCATGCCTGTGCGCGAACACCCGACGCGCCGTTTCCGGATACATGAACAGGGCGCAGGCGCGCATCGTACGCCTCGTCACTCTTCCGGGCGGATCGCACCGCTGCTCTCGAGCCCGTGATGATGTTTTCGCAAAGCATTCGGAGCAGCTCGACGCCCTCGAACGAGACGCCCGCCGCCGACACGGCTTCGTTACCGAGCAGCATCTCCGCGTCGAGCGCGCGATAGAGCTCCGCGGTGTGCGTGACATCGCAGACGCCGTGCACGTCCGTGTATTCCATCTCCGTGGAACCCTGCAGCTGCGCCAGTTCGGCCAGATAGGGCATGAACCGCTGAATGAGCCCC
>QHWQ01000344.1:0-3611 GCA_003222635.1 Acidobacteriota bacterium
TTCGCGTCCATCCTCGCCGGCAAAACCACTCAATCGGTTCGCATCGTCGGCAACGCCGGCTTCGCGATTCTCGGCGACCCGACCAACGGGAACCGGCAGAACGACGAGCTCACCTACGGTCTGTCGTTCGCGCGCGCGATCTCCGACGCCGCGGAAGTCGTCGGCGAGATCAACGGGCGCGCCAACACGCGCTCCGCGGGACCGCTGCCCGGTACCGAGTCGCACAGCCTCGTGCGGATGGGTCTCCGTTACACGCGAGGAGGTTGGCGCGCCGATGGCGGCGTGCTGATCGGTGTCACCGGCAACGATCCCGACCTCGGGTTCACCGCGGGCTTCACCTACGCGTTCACCGCGTTCCAGGTGCCGTGACGACCGAGCTCCGGGTCGCCAAGGCCCATGCCTACGGCAACGATTTCCTGTTCGTTGAAGCCGGAGCGGCGCGGTTTAATAACTTACAGGCCCGCGAGTCGGACCTGGCACGACAGCTCTGCGCGCGGCATACCGGCGTTGGCGGCGACGGCCTGATTCTCTTCGAGCTCCGCGATCGCGGTGCGACGATGACGCTGTTCAATGCGGATGGGGGCCCGGCAGAACTCTCCGGCAACGGGCTTCGATGTCTCGCCGCGCTGATTGCCCGCAGGCAGAATCTGCGCACTGGTGATGTCGTCACCGTCGATACCACCGCGGGCACGAAGACGCTGGAGCTGAAAGCGATAGCCGGCGCGCAATACACCTTCCGCGCCGCGCTCGGCCCGCCCGCCGGCATCCGCCAGGCGCAGATTCCAGTGCTTGGCGAGACGGTCACCGCATCCGTGCTCTCGGTCGGCAACCCGCAATGTGTGGTTCTTGGACCGCTCCCGGATCAGGAGCGATTCAACCGATTCGGTCCCGCGCTCTCGAAGCATTCGATGTTTCCGGCCGGGACGAATGTCGAATTTGCACACGTCGAGGCCGGCGATCGCGTCCGCATCCTGATCTGGGAACGTGGAGTCGGGCCGACGACATCCTCGGGCACGGGCTCGGCGGCATCCGCTGTCGCGGCGGCTGCACACGGCGGCGCCACCCGCGAGGTCGACGTCATCGCACCAGGCGGCACCCAGCGCGTCGAGTGGCGGGACGATGGGATCTATCTGACAGGTTGGGCGGAAGTCGTCGTTGAAGGAACCGCGTACCTGACCTAGCGCGTTCGTCGCGAAGATTGCACTGCCGGCGTCTCGAGCGCCCGCAGCGCCTGCGTGATTCTCTCCTTAACTCCCTGCAAAGCCGTGCGTGCGGCGAGATAGTCGTCGGCGCGCATCGCTGCGCCCGCCTTTTGCACGCTCTCGTCGACGGCGGCCAGCTCCTTGCGCGGGCCGTCGAGCGTGCGGCGCGGAATGCGGGCACGCGTGGCTGCGTTCAGGCGGGTGTTCGCTTCCGCGATGAGCGCGGCAATCTGCGCCATGTCGCGCTCGACCTCGCCGCGCAGCTGCGCCTTGGTATCGGCGGCCTCGCGGGCGGCGTTCTGCGCGTGCTCGCGGCTGTCGAGCGCTTCGTTGAGCGCCTGGCGGTAGTCGCGCTGGCCGACGGCATCCTGCGCGCGTTTGAGCGCGTCGGTGGCGGCCGTGTATTCGGTGGACGCGTAACGGTCGGCGCCCGCGGCGCGCGCCGCGTCGATGGCGCCCTGCGCCTGGTCCATCTCTTTGTTCGGGGGATCGCCGCAGGCGACAAGGAGGACCGCGGCAACGATGCACGCGGACAACCGCACGGCTTGCCCCGAGCAGCGTCGAGGGGGCATGAGAATTTGAGTATATCGCTATGAAAGAAGTCGCCAAGCACGATCGGCCCCGCGAAAAGCTGCAGCGGCTTGGCGTCGCCGCGCTCGGCGACAACGAGCTGGTCGCGATTGTTCTCGGCAGCGGCGTGCCCGATTGCGGCGCGCTGCAGCTGGCCAACCGGGTGCTGCAGCGGGCGGGCGGCCTGCGCGGCCTGGCGCGCGCGTCCGCCGACCAGATTTGCGTCCACGGCGTTGGCCCGACGCGAGCGGCGCAGGTTGTCGCTGCGGTCGAGCTGGGCCGCCGCACCCTCGTGCGAAGCGCGCTCGAACGCCCGCGCTACAAAACGCCCCGCGAGCTGGCAAGCTACCTCGTGCCGCAATACGGCGCCGCGCAGGTGGAGCAGTTCGGTGTCGTGATGCTGGATACCAAACACCACATCATCCGCATCAAGCTCGTGTCCATGGGAGGCCTGGATCAAACCGTCGTCGAACCGCGTGACGTGTTCAGGGAAGCGGCGATCGTGTCGGCGTCGGCCGTCGTGCTGTTTCACAACCACCCGTCTGGTGACCCGATGCCGAGCAACGACGATCTCACGCTGACCGACCGGATGATCCGCGCGGGCGAGATCATGGGCATCGACGTCCTCGATCACCTGATTCTCTCGGAGCAGCGCTACTACTCGCTGGTGGAAGCCGGCCGTGTGGCGGGTCGCTCGGGTAAGATTGACAGGTTGTGAAGGTCCTGTACTTCGACTGCTTCTCGGGCGCCTCCGGCGACATGATCGTCGGCGCGCTGATCGACGCGGGCGTGCCGCTCGACGAGATCCGCGGGGCGCTCGGGAGCCTCTCGATCGATCGCGACGCGGTCTGGACCGAACGTGTGGATCGTGCCGGCATCGGCGCGACAAAATTCCAGGTGCGCGGCGAGGATGGCAGCCAGGGACATCACCGCCATTCGCACGGCGGGGTCGCCACCGAGGCGCATGCGCATCGGACGCTTCGGGAGATTGACGCGCTGATCGAAGGCTCGCGGCTGAGCGCCGCAGGGAAAGATCGCGCAAAGGCACTGTTTGCGCGGCTTGGAGAGGTCGAAGGAACGATCCACGGCACGCCGCCCGACAGGGTCCACTTCCACGAGGTCGGCTCGCTCGATTCGATCGTCGATATCGTCAGCACCGTGCACGCGCTCGAGCTCCTCGGGGCACAGCGCATCGTTGCCTCGCCGCTCAATGTCGGCAGCGGCACGATCCGCTCGGCGCATGGCCTCTTCCCGGTGCCCGCGCCGGCGACGACGCGGCTGCTCGAAGGCGTGCCGGTCTATTCAGGCACGCAATGCGCGGAGATGGTGACCCCGACAGGCGCGCTGCTCATTACGGCTTACGCGACCGAGTACGGCGGTATCCCGCCGATGAAGATCGCGAAGATCGGCTACGGGGCAGGCGCACGCAGCTTCGAGGACACGCCCAACGTGCTGCGCGTGCTCATTGGTGAGGCAGACGCGACCGCGCCCTCGCACGTCGTCATCGTGATCGAAGCCGAGATCGACGACATGAACCCGCAGATCTTCGGCGTCGTCATGGACAAGCTGCTGGCGCAGGGCGCGCTCGACGTGTTCTACACGCCGATTCAGATGAAGAAGAACCGCCCGGGCACGCTGCTGTCGGTGATTGCCGCGCCCGCCGCGCGCGAGACGCTGACGGCGACGATCTTCCGCGAGACGACGACCATTGGCGTGCGCTACCGGGAGATGACGCGCGAGTGCCTCGACCGGGAGACGCAAGACGTGACGACGCCGTTCGGGGCCGTCCGCTTCAAGGTGGCGCTTCGCAACGGCGAAGTCCTGAACGCGTCGCCGGAG
>QHWQ01000344.1:3813-9076 GCA_003222635.1 Acidobacteriota bacterium
AGATGTGCCGTGACCTGAATATCTCGAACGACGATTTCATCCGCACGACGGAACCGCGGCATCACCGCGCGTCGCAGGAGCTCTGGCGGCGCGTCGCGGCCAACGGCGACATCTACAAGGGTGACTACGAGGGTTGGTACTGCACCGTCGACGAGATTTTTGTTCCCGAGTCACAGCTCGTTGACGGGAAGTGTCCAACGTGCGGCAACAAGGTCGAGCGGTTGAAAGAGGAGAGCTACTACTTTCGGCTCTCGAAATACCAGCAGCCGCTGCTCGATTTCTATGCGGCCAATCCGGACTTTCTGCAGCCGGCCTTTCGCCTCAACGAGATCAGGACGTTCATCGAAGCGGGGCTGCAGGATCTGAGCGTCAGCCGCACGTCATTTGCATGGGGCATACCGGTGCCCGACGATCCACAGCACGTGATGTACGTCTGGTTCGATGCGCTCACGAACTACCTCACGGCGCTGGGGTTTGGTACGGGTGACGAGAGCCGGGTCGAGAAGTACTGGCCGCACGTGACGCATCTGGTCGGCAAGGAAATCGTCCGGCAGCACGCGCTCTACTGGCCGGCGTTCCTGATGTCGGCGCGCATCCCGCCGCCGACGCGCATCATCGCGCACGGCTGGTGGCTGATGGGCGGCGCGAAGATGTCGAAATCGATCGGCAACGTCGCGCGCTATCAGGACTACGCCGCGGCGTTCGGCGTCGACGCGCTGCGCTACTTCGTCATGCGCGAGATGACGCTCGGCCAGGATGCGAACTTTTCCGATGAAGCGATCCTGACGCGCTACAACGCGGACCTCGCCAACGATCTCGGGAACGTCGTCAGCCGGACGACCACGATGATCGCGCGGTACTGCGACGGCATCGTGCCCGCCGCGGGTACGGGAAATGAGGCTGATCGGTCGCTGGAGACATCCATCAGCTCCACGATCGAGACGACGCGCAGCCTCTTTGACGCCTTCGAACTGAGCGTCGCGTTGCAGCACGTGTGGAAACTGGTCGGCGAGGTCAACCAGTACATCGTCAAACGCGAGCCGTGGAAGCTGGCGAAGAAACCTGACGATCGACAGCTGCTCGAATCGACGCTGTATCACTCGGCCGATGCCATTCGCGTGGTCGCGGCGCTGGTCGATCCCGTGATGCCGGAAGCCGCGGATCGGATCCGCAGGATGCTCGGCCTGAAGCAGGAGCAGTGGGCTCATCTGCGGGCAAGCACGCTTGCCGCAGGCGCGCGGCTCGGCACAATCGAGCCGCTCTTTCCGCGGATCGAAAAGACCGTTGAGGAGCTTCGAGCCATGGACGAACAGGGTGCCACGCAGGCAGTCGGTGGAGGGGTGACGCCCGCCGAAGACAACCGCATCTCGATCGACGAGTTCATGAAAGTGGAGCTCCGCGTCGCGAAGGTGCTCGAGGCCGAGGCGGTGCCGAAGTCGAAGAAGCTGATGAAGCTGAAGGTGGACGTCGGCACCGAGCAGCGGACGATCGTCGCCGGCATCGCGGAGGCGTATCAGGCCGAGCAGCTGGTCGGGCGCACGATTGCCATCGTCTTCAATCTCAAGCCGGCAAAGCTGATGGGCATCGAGTCCAACGGGATGGTGCTCGCTGCCAGCGTTGGCGACGGTCAGCCCGTGCTCGTCGGCTTCGATCAGGACGTGCCGCCGGGCGCACGCGTGCGGTGATCGATTCGCATTGCCACATCGCCGGCCCCGAGTTCGCCGCAGATCTCGGGGCCGTCATCGAGCGTGCCCAGCAGGCGCGCCTCACACACGCCCTCGTCATTCTCGCCGCGGACGATGAACCGGAAATCGAGCAGGGAGCCAACGTGTCGGCGCGCTGGCCGGCGGTGCGATTTTCAATCGGCGTGCATCCGCACGCGGCAGGGACGTTCGCGGCCAACCCCGCGGATGCGGCACGCCTAGTGCACGAGGTCATCACCGCGCAGCCGCTGACGCGCGGCCTCGGGGAGATCGGCCTTGATTACCACTATGACTTCGCGCCGCGCGAGGTGCAGCAGCAGGTATTTCGCGAGCAGATCAGACTTGCCAGGCGGCGCCGTCTGCCGATCGTGATTCACACACGCGAAGCCGAGGACGATACGTTCCGCATCCTCGACGAGGAACAGGCGAGCGACACGGGCGGCGTCTTTCACTGCTTTACCGGTGACCGCGCGATGGCGACGCGCGCGCTCGACATCGGCTTCCACATCTCGCTGGCTGGCATCGTCACGTTTCCCCGCGCGCTCGAGCTCAAGGAAGTGGCGAAGCTCGTACCCCTCGATCGGCTGCTCATCGAGACCGACAGCCCGTTTCTGGCGCCCGTGCCACACCGCGGCAAACGGAACGAGCCCGCGAATGTGGTACGAGTCGCGGAGACGATCGCGGAGCTGCGCGGCGTGCACGCAGACGACATCGGCCACGCCGCGGCGCGGAATTTCGAGCGCCTGTTCAAGCCTTGATATGATTGACGCCGCGTGAATCCGATCGCGCAGAAGCCTTCATCCGTCGTTCTTGCGCAGATGTTCGAGCCGATTCGTGACGACCTGGAAAAGGTCGAGCGCGAATTCGTGCGGCATCTCGAATCGCAGGTGGCGCTGATTCCGACCATCGGCCACTACATCCAGCAGGGCGGCGGCAAGCGCATTCGTCCGGCGGTCCTGCTGATGTCCGCCCGGATGAGCGGGTATACAGGCGAGCACGCGCCGCTCTTTGCGTCGGTCATCGAGTTCATCCACACGGCGACGCTCGTGCACGACGACATCATCGACGACTCCAACATGCGGCGCGGCCGCCAGGCCGTGCACTCACGGTGGGGCAACGACGTCACCGTGCTGCTCGGCGACTTCCTCTACATCAAGTCGATGTCGATGGCGCTGTCGCGCGACAGCCTCGACTTCATTCGCCTGCTCTGCGAGGTGACGCTGCGCATGATCGAGGGCGAGCTGTATCAGCTGACGAAGAACGGGATCGTCGATCTCTCCGAGGACGAGCACTTCGAGATCATCCGCCGCAAGACCGCATTTCTCTTTGCAGGCAGCGCGCGTATCGGGGGCATGCTGGGGCCGGGGACGAACACGGAGCAGGAGGACGCGCTCTGGGACTACGGCCTGAACATCGGCATGGCGTTCCAGCTCGTCGACGACTTGCTCGATTTCACGGGCGAAGAAGATGCACTCGGCAAGCCCGTCGGCGGAGATCTGCGCGAGGGCAAGATGACGCTGCCGGTCATCCATCTGCTCGCCAGCGGCGACGCGCGCGCCGAGCTCCTCATCCGGAAGATCGTCAAGGACCGCAGCGCGTCGATCGACGAATGGCACGAGCTGCGCAACCTACTGGCGCAGCATCGGTCGATCGACTACGCCCTGCAGATTGCCGCCACGTTCGTCGAGAAGGCGAAGATGGCGCTCGAGATGTTCCCGGCCAGCGCGGAGCGGGACGCCCTCACCTATCTGCCGGATTACGTTCTGTCCCGCGACCACTAGAGTCGGACTCGATCAGGCTGAGCTGTCCACCGTGTCGCATGCTGGCGGTCAAGGATCGCCCCTTGCATTTCCGCTCAAGCATCGCCGGCGTGGCTGAGCGACCCCAGCGCGGCAACACGTCGGTCGTCATTGGCGCAGAAGGTTCGATTGATCATGCTCCGGACCATCGACCACTCATGCCGATGTCAGCGCAGCGCATCCGTATCCTGATCGCTGACCACCGGCGTATCCATCGGGAAGGCCTTCGCCGCCTCCTCGAGGGCGAACCCGACTTTTTCGTCGTCGCTGATGCCGGGAGCAGTGCGGATGCGCTCCGGCTGGCGCAGCAACTGCGACCGAACATCCTGCTGCTCGATGCATCTATGCCGGGCGCCCGTGGTCGAGACATGCTGCGCGCGCTCTCCGCGATCGAATCGCAGGTCCGCACCATCCTCATCACCGAGCGTGTTGAACATGCGGATGTCGTCAGCGCGCTCCAGCTTGGCGCGCGCGGTGTGATCACCAAGGACGCGGACAGCGAGATCCTGTTCCGCAGCGTGCGGAAGGTCATGGCTGGCGAATACTGGATCAGCCGCGCCGGCGTGGCGGATCTGGTGACGGCTGTTCGCAGCCTCCTCGTCCATGCCCGTGAGGGCCGCTCGCGAAAGCTCAAGATCACCGCGCGCCAGCAGGAAATCATCGCCTCGGTTGCGGCTGGTCATTCCAATAAGCAGATTGCGCGGCAGTTTTCGCTGAGCGAAGACACGGTGAAGCGCCATCTGACGAACATCTTCGGCAGAGTAGGTGTCTCCAACCGTCTGGAGCTCGCCTTGTTCGCCATTCAGCACGAGCTGAATGACACGCCGTAAGCGCAACGCCCACAAAAAATCGCCGAAACTGCCCGGGTAGTGGTACGCCCGTACCACTGACGCGCGAAGCCCTCAAGCATCGACCACGGTTACTCTCCTACTTTCCCGACGACAGAGTGAAAAAGAAAAAGGGGAGTCCTTAGTCGCCCCCGGCGCAGATTTCCTGACGCGTCACGCGGACAAGGCTGCGCGTACGTGGCAATTACCCAACGATTTGCGGTGTAGGGCCGCCGACATCCACTTAGGACCGATCTTTGCCGCGTGGCCGCGCTTCGGCCTCCATCTCTGCGCTCCGATCCGTCGATTCACCAGTAGCACAGGAACTATGACGAAGACGAACGCGTTCAAATCTGCCTTTTCGATCGCCATCGCCATGCTGCCTCTCGGGTTGTTGCTCCGCGCGAGCGCTCCCGACGTGCCGTCGAACGTGTGGGCTCCCACGGGCGAGATGGCCGCGGCGCGTGCGGGCGCCGCCGCGACGTTGTTGACGGATGGTCGCGTTCTCGTGACTGGTGGCGTCAATGGCAGTGGCGTACTGGCGACGGCGGAGCGATACAGCCCCGACGGAGGGACGTTTCTTGCGACTCCGCCGATGCAATTTGCGAGGACACAGCATACGTCGACGCTGCTGCGCGATGGCCGGGTGCTGATTGCCGGCGGTGTCGGTGCCGACAACCGCGCGGTCGGATTCGCTGAACTCTACGACCCTGCGTCCAATTCATGGAGTCCGGTCGCACCGATGTATGTGGCGCGTTCCGGCCACACGGCGACGATGCTCGAAGACGGGCGTGTCTTGATGGCGGGAGGCGAAGATGCCGGCGTGCCCATCGGCTCGCTCGAGATCTTCGATCCGGCGACCGGCGTGTTCACACTTCTCGACGCGACGCTCAGGCTCCCTCGCGCGCGACACGCGGCGGCGCTCCTCGCCAAC
>QHWQ01000345.1 GCA_003222635.1 Acidobacteriota bacterium
CGATCGCCGCGAACACGACTTACGTGGCGTCGTATCACACGGCGACCGGTCATTACTCCGTGACGCGGAACGCCTTTACCAGCTCCGGTGTGGACACCGCGCCTCTGCACGCGCCGGCGAGCGGCTCGGCCGGCAATGGCGTGTTCGGCTACGGCGCCGCCAGTGTGTTCCCCACCTCCACGTACCAGGCGACGAACTACTGGGTTGATCCGATCTTCATGACGATCTCGCCGGCGCCCGACACGACGCCGCCGACCGTGGCGGGCAGGAGCCCGGTCCCCGGGGCGAGCGGCGTCAGTCTCTGGACGAGTGTCCGCGCGACATTCAACGAGCCGGTGCAACCAGCGACGGTCACGACCGCAACGTTCGAGCTGCTCGGCGCCGGCGGCGCGCCGGTGACGGCCAGCGTCAGCTACGACGAACCGACGCGAACCGCCACGCTCGTGCCCGCGGCGGCGTTGATTGCCGCAAGCGTGTACACGGCGCGCGTGCATGGCGGCTCGAGCGGTGTGAAGGATTTGGCCGGCAACGCGCTGGCTGTCGACGATACCTGGACGTTTACGACGGGAACCGCCGGATGTCCGTGCAGCATCTGGGATCCGTCTGCCACTCCGGCGATCGCCGACTCGGGCGATGGCAGCGCGCTCGAGCTCGGCGTCAAGTTCCGCACCGATGTCAATGGATTCATCACCGGCCTGCGGTTCCACAAGAGCGCGGCAAACACCGGCGCGCACGTCGCGAATCTCTGGGCGAGCGATGGGACGCTCCTCGCGTCGGCGGCGTTCACGCCGGAGACGGGGAGCGGCTGGCAGCAGGTCTCGTTCGCGACGCCGGTCGCGATCACGGCCAATACCGTCTATGTCGCGTCGTATTACGCGCCCAGCGGACACTATTCGGTGACGCGGAACTACTTCACCAGTGCGGGCGCCGACACACCGCCGCTGCATGCGCTGCCGAGCACGATAAGCATCAACGGCGTCTTCCGCTACGGCGCGACCGGATTCCCCTCCACGAGCTACCAGGACACGAACTACTGGGTCGACGTCGTGTTCACCACGCCGTGACGCGGCGCCTACTGCACAATGGCTGCATCGTGAAGGCAGCGGTTGTTTCTTGGGTCACTCATCCTTCTTCTCCGTCAATCACTTCGCCCTGAATCGGATCGGGCAGTGCTATTATCGGCGCCTTTCATGCCCGGAGGACTGCATCATGACCTGCACCCCGGCCTCGCGACTGCTCGCCACTGCCGTTGTAGGCATCGTCGCGCTCGCTGCGGCGGCGCGATCGGCGGACGGACAGGCACCGCAAGGATCGATTCCAGGCGTCGATTCTGCACTCATCGAAGACCTCGTGTCGGCCTATCGCATTCTCGCCGACCAGGGCGTGCTCGACACGTACGGACATGTCAGCGTGCGACATCCGACGATTCCGGATCACTATCTGATGGCACGATCCGTCGCACCCGCCGACGTCACCGCCAGCGACATCATGGAGTACGACGCCGACTCGAATCCCGTCGATCCGCGCGGCCGCGCCAGCGTGCTCGAGCGATTCATTCACGGCGAGGTGTATCGAGCGCACCCGAACGTCAAGGCGATCGTTCACAGCCACTCTCCGGGCGTCGTCCCATTCAGCGTGACGAACGTGCCGCTGCAGCCGCTGTACCACATGGCGTCTTTCCTGTGGGTCGGCGTGCCCGTGTGGGATATCCGAACCGTGAAAGATCCGACGGCGTCGGCGCTGCTTGTTCGGAATATTCCCGTTGGCAAGTCGCTCGCGGCTGCGCTGGGCGACAAGCCGGTGCTGCTCCTGCGCGGTCACGGCAACGTGGTCACCGGGTCATCAGTGCAGCAGGCCGTGACGTACGCGATCTGGACCGACGTGAATGCGCGCCTCCAGTTGGCGGCGATGCAGCTCGGCGGACCGATCAACTTCATCACCGCGGAGGAAGGCGAGGCACTTGACAAAAACCCCGGCGACCTCAATCGCGGCTGGCAGGCGTGGAAGAAAAAGGCGCTCGGCAAGTGAATGGAGGTTGGTCGCGCTGGCGATTGGCACCGGCCTCTCCGTTGCGATCACCTCGATGACGCAGGCGCGGTCGTCTTGCTCGACATCGGCGTCGCGCTGGGGCAAGTATCGACTCAGTCGTCGATTCTGAATCTCTCCGACACCGCTCGCGGACGGATCAACACTATTTACATCGTCATCATTTTTGTCGGGGGGACCATCGGTTCCGCGGCGGCCGCTTTCGCATGGGCACGCTACGCGTGGGCCGGTGGTTCTGGTGGGCCTGGCACTGTCATCAGCGCACTCGGCTTTCATCTGCGTTGGTACGCCGGCATGTCGATCGTCTACCGCGGCAACGAGATTGAGCCCGGGTAGAGGTTTTTATTTCGTACAGCGGGCAGCCATCCCGCCCTGCGCCGACGTCTTCTCCCGATAGACCTCGTGGCAGTTCATACACGCGGTCGTGACCTTGTCGGCGGCGTCGAGCACCATGTCCATGTTCTTGGACTGGCCCGCCTTGTAGGTCGCCGTGCCCGCGTCGCGGAGTCCCTGCACGAACCGCTGCCAATCGGCGTTCTGCACGGGCACCGGCTTGCCGTTGCCGCAGACGCGTCCCGGGATCGTGAGCAGGTTCGCCGCTTCGGCCATCGCGAGGCCGCTGTTCTCGATCGCTTCCCAGCCGCCGTACGCCCCCGCGAGCGGGTTCACGGACGCCGTCGGGTCCGCGTCCTTCTGCACGGACGCGGGATCCACCGATTGCGACGAGAAGAGCACATTCGAGTTCGGGAAGAGAATGCCGCGCATCACCTGCAGCAGCGTTCCGTGGACCTGCTGCGCGCGCGGAGCCGCGGCGGCGGCGCCGGCACGCGCGCCGCGCGCCTGCGCGATGACCACGTCAGCACCCAGCACGGTGGCGATGAGCGACAACAAGAGGATTGAAAATATCGCGTGACGGATCTTCATGATCAAATTCTATTCGCACTCCTGACGCACGCAGCGAGGTCGTTGTCAGACTGCAAACCTTCGCCGTGCTACTCTTGGCGCCGAAATCGGCCCACTTCTACGTGCAAACTGCGTTGGTCACGAGAGCACTGGCGAGAAAGGAGTCTCCCGTCATGACCAGCTCACAACTTCCGAGATCGAAGACCGATCGGGCCCGTGAGATCGACCGGCGCGACTGGCTTCGGCGAGCGGCCACGCTGGTGACGGGCGCTGCGGTCGGAGGCTTCGAGACGCTTCACGCGCAGCAACGAGCTGAAGGGGCTGCTTACCTGTTCCCGGGGTTCAAAGCGTCGCAGGTGCAAACCTCAGGGGCGACGATCAACGTTGTCGTCGGCGGCGGCGGCCCGCCGTTGCTGCTCCTGCACGGTGCCCCTCAGTCCCACGCAATCTGGCACAAGGTTGCCCCTGAACTGGCCAAGGCCTACACCGTCGTTGCGGCGGACCTCCGGGGATACGGCGACAGCAGCAAGCCCGAGGGCGGACCGAACCATGTCAACTACTCCAAGCGCGCCATGGCGCTGGATCAGGTGGAGGTGATGAAGCACTTCGGGTTCGATCGGTTCGCCGTCGTCGGCCACGATCGTGGGGCGCGGGTCACACATCGCATGACGCTCGATCATCCGAACGCCGTGACCAGGGCGGCCATTCTGGATATCGTCCCGACCCATCACCTGTACAACCACGTCACGCGCGAAGTGGCCACCGCGTACTATCACTGGTTCTTCCTGCTTCAACCGGCGCCGTTTCCGGAGACGCTCATCAACAACAGCCTCGAGACCTATATCGGTCGCGGTGTCGGAGAGCCGTTCACGGAATTCATGAGAACGTTCGGCAACCCCGCGACGGTGCACGCCATGTGCGAGGACTATCGCGCCGGTGCATCCATCGATCTCGAGCACGATGACGCCGACGCGAAGTCAGGTCGAAAAATCGCGTGTCCGCTGCTCGTGCTGTGGGGCGATCGCGGCAACGTCGGAAAGTTGTTCGATGTCATGACCATCTGGCGGGAGCGCGCTTCCACCGTGCGAGGCCGGCCCATGCCGGCCGGCCACAACATCCAGCTGGATGCGCCGGAGCAACTGCTGGCGGAGTTGCGCGGCTTCCTGCGCGCGTAGACGGACCATCTCGGGCCCATTCACGGTGTCGTCGGTCAACATGGAGGTCACAGCATGGAACGATTCATTGCAGATCTCGTCAGGAAATTCGAGACCGGCACGATCAGTCGCCGCGACTTCTGCGAAGGCGTTTCGCTTGCCGCCGTCGTCTACGCGGCCGGCGGCGCGGAGGCCAACGCGGCGCCGCCAGGCGGTCTCAAGATGCTGGGCATCAATCACATCTCGTACGCGTGTCCCGATTACCGCAAGGCGCGCGACTTCTACAGCTCGGTGCTGGGCATGGAGAAATTGAAGGACGATGGCAAGGGGCGCGTGAATCTTGCCTTCGGTCCGGCGCCAGGCAAAGGAGGCGCCTTCATCGTCGCGCGCAATGCCGCCGCCAATGCGCCGGCGCCGGCGCGAGCGGTCGTCGATCACGTCTGCTACACGATCTCGAATTGGAACGACGCGCGCGTCAACGGCGCGTTGAAGGCCGCGGGCCAGAACCCCACCGGACGCAGCGGCAGCGTCAACGTCTACGACCCGTTCAATGTCCAGGTCCAGCTCGCGTCCGCGGAAGCGGAAAACCCGTTCATTTGAGAGGGAGGACCGCCATGCAAGGTTTTGCCGCCACGAAGCTGAACGAATTCGAGCAAGGCAAGATCAGCCGTCGCACGCTGATCGAAACGCTGACGCTGGCCGTGACCACGATGTGCGCCGCCAACGCCAACGCCGCCCAGGCCGCGGCGCCCAAGGGCGTCAAGGCCGCACTGGTCAACCACGTGTCGTACACCTGCCCCGATTTCAAGCAGGCGGGCGACTGGTATTCGAAAGTCTTCAACCTGGATCAGGTCGGGCTCAAGGACACCGAAGTGACGCTGCCGTTCGGGAAGAAGGGCGAGCAGCCGTATAACGTGACGGCCAAAGACGTGCCGCTCACCTTCATCATCTGCCGCACCAGGGACTTGAATGCGCCGCCGGCCAACGGCGCGGCGCCGCGTCCCAAACCCACGGCGTTGATCAATCACATCGGCTACACGGTTGCCGACTTCGAGCGCAACCGCGTGCGGGATCAGCTGAAAGCGTTGGGCGTCGCCAATGTGCGCGATGGCGGCGAGTACAGCCTCCATATGACCGATCCGTTCGGCTACGACGTCCAGATCAGCGGCCTCGCGAACAACGCCTTGACCGATGTCTGATTCAGACCATGCGCGTCACGAACCTGCTGGCGCCCCTGTTCTTCCTGGCCGCGGCATCACAGGCCGCGGCCGGCACGAAGTTATCCGAGCCGTCTGTCACTCCTTGATGAAGCACTCGTAGTAGCCGAGGAAGTCCACGTAGTGCCAGGGTTCACCGCCTAGGCATGGCTCGCCATGATAAAGGTCAGGACGTAGCAGCTTGAAGCGGTGAATGAACTCATGCTCAAGCGTGAATGCCGATAAGTTGTACGTCGGTGCGCCGCCATTATTGGCAATGGGCGGAACCGAAGGAAGGCCCAGGCCTGGAGGTGCGCAGATAATACCGAACGGGATGGAGGGCGGTCCGATACAGGTCCAACCGGCATTGACTCCCGTGCCGAGCGCCGACCCCGTCAACCCAGAGGAAACGGCCGGTGCTGACGACTGGCCAAGCTCTGCGCCTTGTGTCTGGTTGCCTGACGGGATCGCGCTCGGTCCCGACGGCGATCCGCAAGCTCCGATCCCCAGTCCCCCAAACACCACGAACAAGGTACATGCACGACTAACCACAGTTGACATGTCGGACCTCTGAGAAAGCGGAATAGCGTTTGGTCATCGACGATAGGAACAATTAGAACGGTTTCGTGACGGCCAAAGACGTGCCCCTC
>QHWQ01000322.1 GCA_003222635.1 Acidobacteriota bacterium
CCGGCTTCGACAACATCGCCGGCGCACTTGGCATCTCTTCGACGCTCGTCGAAGCGTACGTGACGGCCGCGCAGAAGATCAGCCGGCTCGCGCTCGGCGAACCCGAAGACCCGACGCTCGTCGTCTACCGCGCGCGCGAGGACACGTCGCAGGACTACCAGGTGGAAGGGCTGCCGTTCGGCACGCGCGGCGGCCTGCTCGTCGAGCATCTGTTCCCGTCGGACGGCGACTACGCAGTCACCGTCACGCCGATCTTCGGCGACAACATGACGCCGATCGGCTTCGGGTCGGTGCCGTGCGAGCAGATCGAGTTCCTGCTCGACGACCAGCGCCTGGCGCTGATGGACTGGAATGGCGGCGGGCGCGCGCCGCGGACGGAGTGTCCGGGCGGGCGCGTGCAGGAGGCAGCACGCACCGGCCAGGATGGTCCGGAGGCCTTCTTCGGCAAGGGCGCGCCGATGCGCGTCCGCACGCACGTGACCGCCGGCGCGCACATGGTCGGCGTGACGTTCCTCGCCACGCAGTACGCGCCGCTGCTCGACCTCGATCGCCACTTCAAACGCTCGACGATTCAGACCGGTCCGACGCCGGGCTACACGTTCTTTCCGCACGTCGGCACGATGCGGATCGAGGGGCCGTTCAGCGCGACGCACGCGACCAGCTCGCCGAGCCGGCAAAAGCTCTTCATCTGCAATCCCGCCGAGGTCCGCCTGAAGGCGGACGCTACCGGTCGGGCCGTGGCCGAAGATGCCTGCGCGCGGCGCATCGTGCAGAACCTCGCGACGCACGCGTATCGCCGGCCGGTAGCGGCGCCCGATGTGGACGCGCTGATGGAGTTCTACCGCCTCGGACGCAAGGAGAAGGATTTCGAGCTCGGGATCGAGACGGCGCTCGCGCGCGTGCTTACGTCGCCGCAATTCATCTACCGCATCGAAGAGCCGCCCGCCTCCGCCAAGGCTACGGCGGGGCAGACCTATCGCATCAGCGACATCGATCTGGCATCACGGTTGTCGTTCTTCCTGTGGAGCAGCCCGCCCGATGATGCGCTGCTGAAGATCGCGGCCGAGGGCCGGCTCAAGGATCAGGCCGTCCTCGAGCAGCAGGTGAAGCGGATGCTCGCGCATCCGAAGGCGAAGGCGCTGTCGGTGAACTTCGCGGGGCAGTGGCTGAACCTGCGCGGCCTCGACAGCGTGGCGCCGGTCTCCGCGCTCTATCCCGACTTCGACGATCCGCTGCGGCAGGCGATGCGCACGGAGGTCGAGATGCTGTTCGACACGGTCGTGCGCGAGGATCGGCCGGTCACCGAGCTGCTGACGGCCGACTACACCTTCGTCAACGAACGTCTCGCCGCGCACTACGGCATGCCGAACATCTACGGCAGCCAGTTCCGCCGCATCACGCTCGGCCCCGACATGGACATCCGCCGCGGGCTGCTCGGCAAGGGCGCGTTCCTGACGACGACCTCGAAGCCGGATCGCACCTCGCCGGTCACGCGCGGCAAGTGGATCATGACGAACATCTTCGGCATGAGCCCGCCGGATCCGCCGCCCGATGTTCCGCCGCTGCCGGCACGCGCCACCGATGCCCGCGGCTCCGTGCACGAGCCGACGATGCGTGAGAAGATGCTCGAGCACCGCGTGCGCGCGGACTGCATCCAGTGCCACCGGATGATGGATCCGATCGGCTTCGCGCTCGAGAACTTCGACGCCATCGGCCTGTGGCGGACTCGAGACGAGGGAACGCCGATCGACCCTGCGGCGCAGCTGTTCGACAACACGATGGTCAGCGGTCCCGTCGAGCTTCGGCAGTGGATCGCGACCCACTACACGGGCCAGTTCGCGCGCGTCAGCATCGAGAAGCTGATGACCTACGCGCTCGGCCGCGGGCTCGAGTATCAGGACATGCCGCTCGTCCGCGGCATTGCGCGCGACGCGGCGCAGCAGGACAATCGGTTCTCGGCGATCGTGCTGGCGATCGTGCGAAGCGCGCCGTTCCAGACGAACACGAAAGGGTCATAACGTCATGCCGTTCGTCTTCAAGAAGCAGATTCCGCGGCGGCTCTTCCTGCGCGGCGCCGGTGTGACGCTCGCGCTCCCGCTGCTCGACGCGATGACGCCGGTGATGGCGCAAACCGCGGCGCCGCCGAAAACGCGGTTTGTCGGCATGTTCTTCCCGCACGGGATGGCGCCGGGACTCTGGGAGCCGCAGGCTGAAGGAAAGCTCCCGGACAAGCTCCCGTTCATTCTCGAATCGCTCGAGCCCGTCAGGAACCAGACGACGGTGTTGACGGGACTCTGGTCGAAGTCTGCGGAGCCGCCGGAGGGGACGACCGGATCCGATCACTGGGTGGCGGCCGCGTATCTGACCGGCATCAAGCCGCGGAAGACCGCGGCGGCGGATGCCACGGTCGGCAGCCCGACAATCGATCAGCAGATCGCGGAGAAGATCGGCCGCGACGATTTCGTGGATTGGCCTGCCGACGCCGTCGACCGAGCCGTTGATGCGGACGGCGCCGCTGCCGATGGAGCTCAATCCGCAGGTGGTCTTCGAGCGGCTGTTCGGCAGCGGCGGCACGCCGGAGCTGCGCGCCGCGCGTCTCGTGCAGCGGCGCAGCATCCTCGACGCGCTCGTCGGCGAGCTGAGCAGGCTCCGCAACGATCTCGGCTCCTCCGACCAGCGCATCCTCAACCAGTACGTCGACGAGATTCGCGAGATCGAGCGGCGGCTCGAGCTGGCCCGGAAAGCGTCGGCCGACGTGCCGATGTTCGATCTGCCTCCGGGCGTGCCCGAGCAGTTCGACGAGCACATCAAGCTGCACTACGACCTGCTGGCGCTCGCCTTCAAGGCAGACATCACGCGCGTGGCGACCCTGCTCGGCGCGCGCGATCTCACCAATCGCGTCTACACGTTCCCGAAAGGGCCGCTGTTCCCGGACGGCGGGACCAGCGCGAGCTTCCACGGCGCCTCGCATCATCAGGACGACCCGGCGCAGATCAGGCGCTACTCGCTCATCAACCGCTATCACGTCTCGACGCTGGCGTACTTCGCGCAGAAGCTCCGCTCGATTCCGGAGGGCGACGGCACGCTGCTCGATCACTCGCTGATTCTCTACGGCACCAACATGGGCAACTCGAATCAGCATCAGCACTACGACGTGCCGCACATTCTGGTCGGCGGCGCGAGCGGGAAGCTCCAAGGCAACCGTCACCTGCATTACGACCGCAAGAGCGTGACGACCGGAAATCTGCTGCTCAGCCTGCTCGATTTGTACGGCATCGAGAAGCAGGTGCAGGGGGACAGCACGGGACGACTGGCGGAGCTCTAGCACGTGGCCTTGCAACCCGGTGCGACGGTGCGATTTGTCTTCGTCGCATGTCTTTTGCTCGTCGGCGGCATGGCAGCCGCACAGAACGATGGCGCGACGCCGCTGCACTGGGCGGTGTATCGCGGCGACCTGCAGGCGGTCGATCGGCTGATTGCCGGCGGCGCGAACGTGCGCACGGCGAATCGCGAAGGGGTGACGCCGCTGGCGATGGCGTGCCAGTACGGCAACCTGCCGATTGTCGAGCGGCTGTTGAAGGCGGGCGCGGATCCGAAGGAGCGCGGCCCCGGCGGCGAGACGATGCTGATGTTCGCGGCGCGCAACGGCAGCGTCGCGCTGATCCGGCGGCTGGTCGCCGCTGGCATCGACGTCAACGCGCGCGAGGAGCTGCGCGGGACGACGGCGCTGATGTGGGCGGCGGAGCAGCGGCATCCCGAGGCCGTCGAAGCGCTGCTCGCATCCGGCGCGGATCCGGGTCTGGCGTCAGGTTCCGCGGGACTGCCGCGGAACTACATGGCGCCGCGTGTGGACGTGCGCGCAGTGGAAGCGGCACGGGCGCGCCGCCAGCGCGCGGCCGCGGCCGGACGCACCTACGACGAACAGGTCGTCATCGAGCGGCGCGCGCCGCCGGCCGGCGGCGGCCAGAATACCAGCGGCGCGGTGCCGGATCCCTCCGTCGACGGTGACGACGTGGCCGTGCAGGCAGGTCTGGTCGGCAAGGGCGGCGGCGGACTCACTGCGCTCGTGTTCGCCGCGCGCGAAGGCGACATCGACTCGGCGAAGGCCCTCGTCGGACGCGGCGCGAAGATCAACCAGACGACCGAGTACGGGTGGACGCCGCTGCTGACGGCGATCAACAACCGCAACTACGCGCTCGCCCAGATGCTGATCGACCGCGGCGCGGACGTGAACCTCGCCAACAAGGGCGGGTGGACACCTCTTTACCTGGCCACCGACAACCGCAACATCGAAGGCGGCGACTACCCGGTGCCGAAGCCGGACCTCGATCACCTCGAGATCATCCGCTCGCTGCTGCAGCATGGCGCGAACCCCAACGGCCGCGTGCGCGACAACACGCTGACGCGAACCATCTTCACGATGCAGTGGTTCTTCGAGGATGGCGCGACCGCCTTCATCCGTGCCGCGCAGTCGAGCGACACCGAGCTGATGAAGCTGCTGCTCGAGTACAAGGCGGATCCCACGGTCGTCACCGCGAACGGTGACAACGCGTTGACCGCGGCCGGCGGCATCGGCTGGGTTGAGGGCGTCACCTACGAACGATCGGTGCAGGAAAACGTCGAGGCGCTTCGCCTGCTGCTCGATCTCGGACTCGACCCCAACCACGCCAACAGCGAAGGGCGCACCGCGCTGATGGGCGCCGCGCTGAAGGGGCGCAACGCCGCCGTGCAGTTGCTGGTCGATCGCGGCGCGAAGCTCGATCAGAACGACCGGGGCAGCCGCGACACCGACAAGCTCGGCTCCGCCGCCGCCGGCCACACGTGGCAGGCGCTCGATTACGCCGAAGGCCTGGTGCGCGTCGGCGTGCAGTCGGCCACCGCCTATCCGGAGACCGCCGCACTCATTCGCAAACTCATGCGCGATCGCGGCTTGCCCGTTCCACCGGAGAACCGCAACATCCTTTCGATCTGCGTCGTCGCACTCTGCCAGTAGCCAAAGTTGACGGCAATTCTGTATCGTGTGTCCTTTGCAAAAAGAGAGGACGACGACCATGTCGCATAGACATCTCAGATTTGTGCTTCTCGCAAGTGGTATTGCGCTGTTCCTCGCCGCCGGCACCGGGATGTTGGTGCTGTCCGCGGCCGGTTTCCATTTCCGGGGCAAGAACGCACTGACGGTCACAAAAGGCGATCCCGACGCGGTGAGCGACAACGAGGACCTCGGTCCCGAGGCCACCGCGGAAGGAAGGGAGGCGGCGCTTCGTGCCTACCCGCTGACGCCTGACGAGTTGCCGATCGACGTCACGCTGAACGCGCAGCGGGCGTTTGCCTCGATCAAGGCGCGCGCGAGCAGCGGCGGCGGCGCGTGGCAGCTCATCGGCCCAAGCAAGGCCACGTATCCGGGCGTGCTGAATTTCCTCGGCGATCACGATCAATATGTGGCGTCGGGCCGCGTCACGGCGCTGGCGATCGGGCCGACCTGCACGCCGAATGACTGCATCCTTTATCTCGGCGCCGCCGGCGGCGGGTTGTGGCGCACGACGAAAGCGCTCTCCGGCGACAACGCCAACTGGCAGTTCATCTCCAGCAGCTTTGCGACCAACGCGATCGGCACGATCACGGTGGATGCGAATGACCCGACGGGCCGCACGGTCTACGCGGGCACCGGCGAGCCGAACGCGTCGGGCGATTCGGAAGCCGGCATGGGCATCTATAAGTCCACCAACGGCGGCGACGCGTGGACGCTGCTTCCCGGCAGCATAACGCCTCCCTCCAACTTCCAGGGCCGTTCGATCAGCAGCATTGTCATTGCGCCGAACGGCGACATCCTGGCCGGCATCGCGCGCGGCATCCGCGGCTACTCGGGTAATACCGGCGGTGCGACGTCGAATCCGCCGCCCTCGACCGCGCCTGCAGCATTCGGCGTGTATCGGTCGAGCAACGGCGGCGCCTCTTTCACGTTGATCTGGGACGTGACGTTGATCTCGGTGCGCGGCGTGAACCACGTGGCCATCGATCCGATTACGCCGACGACAATCTACGCCGCGGCGTTCAATGCCGGCGTTTGGCGTTCGACGAACAACGGCGTCACGTTCACGCAGATCAAGTCGGCGTTGAACCCCGCGCTGAATACCGATCGCGCGGAGTTCGCGGTCAACGCGCTGGCCAATGGCAAGACGCGCATGTACGTTGGCGTCGGCAATTCGAGTAACGCAGGCGCAAACCGCGCGCGCTTCTACCGCACCGACGATGCGGCGGGCGCGGCGGTGTTCACGGACATGACGACGCCGCAGAACATCGGCTATTGCACGGCGCAGTGCTGGTACGACAACGCGGTCGTCTCGCCCGCCGGTCATCCGGACGTCGTCTATCTGGCCGGCTCGTTTGACTACGACAGCAACGGCGCCGCATCGAATGGCCGCGCCGTTCTGCTGTCAACCGACGGCGGCGCGACGTTCACCGATTCCACGCAGGACGGCGACCCGAACCACGCGGAGGCAATCCATCCCGATCAGCACGCGCTCGTCCTCAATCCGAACGATCCGCTGCAGATGTTCGAAGGATCGGACGGCGGCATCGTGCGCACCGATGGCGGCTTTGCCGACGTGTCGTACAAGTGCGACAGCCGCGGGCTCAATCCCGCAGACACCGCGCTCTGCAAGAGCCTGCTGTCGCGCGTGCCCGATCAGATCGTGCACTTGAACAACGGGCTCTCGACGCTGCAGTTCAACAGCATCTCGGTGTCGAGCCAGCGCCCGAAGAACAACGCGCAGGCGGGCACGCAGGACAACGGCACGTTCCAGTACACCGGCTCGCCGACCGTGTGGTGGCAGGAGATCTACGGCGATGGTGGGCAGTCGGGGTTCAACGCCGCCGATGACAGCCTGCGCTTCAACACGTTCTTCGGACAGGCGTCGGACGTGAACTTCCACAACGGCGATGCGACGAAGTGGGTCGTCGCGACCGGCCCGATCGTGTCGAGCCCGGAAGGCTCGAATTTCTATCCGCCGATCATCGCGGACCCGAACCCCACGCGCGCGGGGACGATCTTCCAGGGGTCGCAGAGTGTCTGGCGCACGCAGGACTGGGGCGGCGATCAGGCGTAGCTGGAGGCGAACTGCCCCGAGTTCACGACGTCGGCAGCCAACCCGGCGTGCGGCGACTTCGTCCGCATCGGCGTGCCCGGCACCACGGACCTGACGGCGGCGAGCTACGGCACGCGCGCCGGCGGATTCGTGTCGCGCATCGCGCGGGCGCCGAGCAACACGGGGACGATCTGGGCGTCCACCAACACCGGCCGTCTCTTCATCTCGGACAACGGCGACGCGCCCGCCGCGGCGGTCGTGTGGGAGCGGCTGGACACGTCGTCGTTGAGCGATCCGGGCCGCTTCATCTCCGGCATCTTCGTCGATCCGGCCAACCCGAATCGCGCGTTCGTCTCGTATTCCGGCTACAACTTCAACACGCCGGCGCAGCCGGGGCACGTGTTCGAGGTGCTGCGCACCGGTCCGGGGACCGCGACGTGGACCAACCTTGACGGCGGCACCGGTCCGCTCGGCGATCTGCCTACCACCGATGTCGTCTACGATGCGCCGACCAACACGCTGTACGCCGCGACCGACTTCGCGGTGCTCAAGAAGGCGTTGCCGGCGGGCGCCTGGGTCGTCGCCGGCACGGGAATGCCGCAGGTCGAGGTCGCCGGACTGACGATCGTCTCGAGCGAGCGGATTCTGTACGCCGCGACGCACGGCCGCAGCATGTGGATGCTGAAGCTGCCGTAGAATGCGGGAGCCCGCGCCTCCCGGTGCGGGCTCCATTTTTCAAGGAGGCCGGTGATGAGATCGCGACTATTGACCGGACTGGCACTCGTGGCGGCGTTTTACCTCGGATGGAGTGTGCGCGGCGATGTGGCCTCCGCGCAGGCTGCGCGCAAGCCGATCAAGATGACGCGCATCTACACGGGAACGGATGGCCTGAGTCATTCCGAGCAGATCGAAATGAAGCTGACGCCCAATGGCACCTCCACGATGAAGGCGACATCCGCTGAATTCAGCAGCCGGCCGGCGGCGCCCGCCGGCGACTGGCACACGGGTCCGCGGCGGCAGTTCGTGATCACGTTGAGCGGCCGCGCCGAGCTCGAGGTGGCCAACGGCCAGAAGGTGCCGATTGAGCCAGGGAACATCAACCTGATCGAGGACACGACGGGCAAGGGACACATCACGCACAACATCGCCGATCGCATCGTCGTGACGATTCCGCTGGAGGATCAGACAGTCACCCATACGGCGACGACGAAGTGAGCCCTGATCGGCACGAGGTGGGCCTCCAGGCGCTCGAACGGCTTGGAGGCCCGGACGCCGCCGCGCCGATTCTCGCGGCGGCGGACATCGCGCCGGATCTCGTCAGGTTCGCGATCGATTTTGCCTTCGGCGAAGTGCTGTCGCGTCCTGGTCTGGATCTGAAGACGCGCGAGTTGTGCACGATTGCCGCGCTGAGCGCGCTCGGCTACGAGCCGCAGCTCAAATGGCACGTCGAGGCCGCCCTCTACGTCGGCGCGCAGCAGGCCGAGGTCGATCAGATCAAGCGCATCGCGCGCGCCTACGTGCGGCCGTCGGCGGGCGGCGCCGATGGCCAGGGGCCGCTCGATCCGGCGACGCGCGAGCTGGCGACGGTGGCGCTCCTCACCGCGCTCGGCCATCAGCCGGCGGCGCTGAAGAACCACTTGCGGACGGCGCTCGCGGCCGGCGCGACGCGCGCGCAGATCGTGCAGGTCCTCGAGCAGATGGCGATCTATGCCGGGTTTCCCGCCGCGCTCAACGGCGTCGCGGCGGCGCGGGAAGTGTTGACCGAATCCGCCTAACATGGCCGGCATGGGCACTCAAGAGAACAAAGTCCTCGTTCGGCGCTTCATCGATGAGGTGTTCGTCAAAGGCAATCCGGACGCTGTCGACAAACTCGTCACGACCGATTTCACGCCGCACAGCTGGGGCAAGATGCCCTCCGGCATCGAGCCGTTGAAGCAGGCGATTCGCCGCGTGCACGCGGGCCTGACCGACGTCAACTTCAAGATCGAAGACATGATTGCGGAAGAAGACCGCATCGCTGTTCGCGTGACCGCGCACGGTACGCACACCGGCGAGTTCATGGGGATGCCGGCCACCGGCAAGGCATACACGATCTCCGAAACCCACATCTTCCACGTGCGCGACGGAAAGATCGCCGAGCACTGGCGCGACGCCGACATGCTCGGGATGATGCAGCAGCTCGGGGCCTCTTCGCCGTCGAAGACCACGAAGACGAGTTGAACCACGAAGGCCACGAAGCACGCGAAGGTAGGAAAATGGTTCTGCAAGGATGTGGCGCAGCGCGCCAAGCCAACGCGTCCTGCCGATGTGCACGTGATCGAGATTCAGCTGAGTGCAATCGACGTGCGGAAATGATTGTTTCTCGCACGGAACTCTTCGCGACCTTCGTGTTCTTCGTGGTGTTGCGAACGGGGACGCCTTCACAGGCGCAACGTTTTGAAGCCGGCGGACAGGTCGCCGTCGCGCGCTCGGGAGAGTTCGACGCGACCGACACCGCCGCCGGAGGCCGCTTTGCGTGGCATCCACTCGACCTCCTCGGGGTCGAAGCGGAAGTGAACGTGTATCCCGGTTCGTTTCCGAGCGCGAGCGGGTTCAGCCGCAACCGTGTCGAAGGATTGTTCGGCCTCACGGCCGGTCCGCGTGTGGGACGGACACGGCTGTTCGCGAAAGTGCGGCCGGGCTTCCTCACGTTTCACGCGCGGCCGACCGTGTGCATCCTGATCTTTCCTCCGCCGCTTTCATGTCAGCTCGGGGAACGCACCGTGTTCGCACTCGATCTCGGCGGCGCCATCGAGCTGCTCGCCGGGCCGCGAACATTCGCGCGCATCGATGCCGGCGATCGGATGCTGAACTATCCAGGTCCGTCGTTCGCGCTTGGCCGCGTGCGCGGCGAATCATTCTTCAGCCATGACTTTCGCATGTCCGCGGGAGCCGGCGTCAGGTTCTGAGCAGCATGGGCAGCGACGTCAATCTCTACGACACGCACTACGGGCAGCTGGCGGCGGCGGCGCAGGCGGAGGTCCGCCATGAGACGTACGACGAGGATCTCGGGCAATCGAGCTGGATCATGCTCGCCGAAGCGCGCGAATGGTTTCGTCTGCTTCGGCTCGATGCGGAAAGCCGCGTGCTCGAGGTCGGGTGTGGATCCGGCGGGATCACTCGTCGTCTCGCAGCAGAGACCGGCGCGTCGGCGGTCGGCGTCGATATCAATCCGCATGGCATCGACGCGGCCACGGCGTCCGCCGCGCGAGAGGGTCTGTCGCCGCGCGTGTCATTTCAATTGATCGATGCGGGAAAGAGGTTGCCGTTTGCCGACGCGTCGTTTGATGCGATCTTCTGCAACGACGCCATCAATCATCTCCCGCGGCGGGCGGAGCTGTTCGCTGACTGGCATCGTGTCCTCTCGCCGGGCGGGCGTCTCCTCTTCACCGACCCTATCGTCGTCACCGGCGCGGTGACGAGCGAGGAGATCCGGATCCGAAGCTCGATCGGTTTTTATCTGTTTGTCCCCGCGGGCTGCAACGAGCGGCTGCTCGAACAGGCGGGTTTCGTCGTGCAGGAGATTCGCGACGTCACCGACGCCGAGGCTTCGGTCTCGGCGAGATGGCGGGATGCACGGGCGCGACGGCGTGACGCGCTGATCGCGCTCGAAGGCGAGCACGGATTCCAGGTTTTGCAACAGTTTCTCGACACCGTTCACACGCTGTCGGCCGAGAGACGTTTGTCGAGATTCGCGTATCTGGCATCGAGGTGACCTGCGTCCGCGCATCGGCCAACGTTGTCATCGGAGCGGTCGCGGTGCTTGCCGCGGCGGGGACGTCCGCGGCCATCGCCTGGCGCGCGTCGAGCTCGACCATCGATGCGGGCTTCTGGTGGGATGACGCGCCGTTCGCGGTGTCGGCCGACGACGCCGTGAAAATCGGCGGTCCGATCACTGCGGATGAACTGACACGCATCCAGCGCCTCTCACGCGGCGAAGTCGAGCGAGCCTACCAGGATCTGCGCGTCACCGTCACCGACCACCATGACGCCTTCTGGCGCATCTCCGTCATCGGCGAGCCGATCACCATCAATCGCAACCACAGCACCTATCCGTTTGCCATGGCCGGCCAGTCGCACGTCTTCGGCCCGCTCGGCGGATTCGGATCCGTCGGGTTCCTCGTCCTCGCGCACAACGCGATCGAGTACGCGCCTGACGGCGCATCGCGCGCGGAGATCGTCGATGGCATCGGCCGCGGCATCGGCAGGGCGGCGGTGCACGAGCTCGCGCATCAGGCGCTCGGCACGGATAACCTGTCGCACATCGACAATCGAAGCGATGAACACAGCTACGAGTATTCGAGCGCGGACCGGCCGGCGCAGTACTACGGCACGCTGCGGTGGACGACGGCGTGGCCCGTGTTGGCAAAGAAGTTTGGGAAGTAAGACAACGACGTGTAAACCACGAAGAACACGAAGGACGCGAAGGACGTTGAGCGTCGTGGCGCTTTCCGCATGCAGCAAGGCTGCAGCGCCGACCGAGAAAGCGAATTGATCTTCGTGGCCTATACTTCGTGCGCTTCGTGACCTTCGTGGTTCACGTCGTCTTCATACTCTTGATCTAAAACCGCATCGGAAGGAGTAGCGCATGGTCTCCCTCTGGCTCGCGATCCTGGCGGCAGCCGCTGGCGTGTTCATCGCCAGCTCGATCACGCACATGGTGCTGCCGTACCACCGCACCGATGTGCGGAAGCTCCCTGGCGACAAAGAAGATTTGGTCCTCGACGCGCTGGGCCGCCTCGCGGTCGCGCCGGGCGATTACGCGGTCCCGCACGCCGGCAGCCAGGCGGGGATGCGCGATCCCGCATTCATCGCCAAGGCCACCAAGGGACCGCTCGCCTTCATGACGCTCGCCCCGGGTTCCGCGCCGTCGATGGGTCCCTCCCTCGGCATGTGGTTCATCTACTGTCTGCTGGCGAGCATCTGCCTCGGGTTGATGACGTGGTACATCGTCGGCCCCGGTCAACCGTTCTCGTATGTCTTCCACATCGCGGGGTTCATGGCGTTTCTCGCGTATGGCGGTGCACTGCCGCAGATGTCGATCTGGTACCGGCGGAGGTGGGCGACCACGCTGAAATCGCTGTTCGACAGCGTGATTTACGGCGCAGTTACAGGCGCGGCGTTCGGCTGGCTATGGCCGCAATGAGCTAGAATCGCGCGGGCCGACCTGAAGGTCGGCCCCTACATATATATGGAGATGTCGATGCGCTACGTAAGTTTCGGCCTGCTCGTCGCGCTCCTCGCGCTTCCCTCGACCGTGGACGCGCGCGTCACGAAGATCGTCGTGGAGAAGAAGGTGTCGCCCGCGTTCGACGGCGCGACCTTCGGTCAATCGGGGCAATACGAAACGCTGGCCGGCCGCGCGTACGGCGAGCTCGATCCCAACGATCCGCGCAACGCGATCATCACCGACATCAAGCTCGCCCCGAGGAACGCCAACGGCAAGGTCGAATACGTCGTCAGCTTCTACCTGGTGAAGCCGATCGACCTGTCGAAGGCGAGCCACCTGTTGTGGCAGGACGTGCCGAACCGCGGCGGCCGCATCACGATCAATCCGATCGAGCGCGGCTATGGCGACATCGGCTTGAGCACGGGCTGGCAGGGCGACAACTCGGGACGCACGGCGCCCGGACCCGACAACGACTGGGTGATCGTGCCGATCGCGAAGAACGCCGACGGCTCGCCCGTCAGCGGGCTCGTCATCGGCCGCATCGTCAACGCGAGCGGCGTGAACTCGCAGGCGATGATCGTCAACGCGAACCCGGTGCCCTACAAGCCGGCATCGCTCGACACGACGAAATCGACGCTGACGACGCACACCGCGGAGACGACGGATGGAAAGATCGTCGGCGAGAAGAAGGTGGCGGCGGGCGACTGGGCGTGGGCGACGTGCGACGCGCAGCATCCATTCCCCGGCACGCCCGACCCGACGCAGATCTGCGTGAAGGCGGGGTTCGATCCGAAGCTGCTCTATCAGGTGGTCTTCACCTCGAACGATGCCTACGTGCTCGGCATCGGCTTCGCGGCGTTCAGCGACGTCGCGTCGTTCTTCAAGTACGAGGCGAAAGACGCCGAGGGGACGGCCAACCCGGTTGCCGGGCAGGTGCAGTGGGTGATCAGCCGCGGCCAGTCGCAGTCGGGCAACATGCTCCGTCAGCTCATCGCGCTCGGCTTCACGCAGGACGAATCGAAGCGCAAGGTGTATGACGGCGCGTGGCCGATCATCGCCGGCAAGCGCATCTCGCTCAACGTTCGATTCGCGGAGGTCGACGGCGCGCAGAAACTCTACGAGTCGGGCGGCGAAGGCGCGCAGTGGTGGGGCGACTGGCCGGATCAGGTGCGTGGACTTCCGGCGAAAGGCATGCTCGATCGCTGCACGGCGAGCAACACCTGCCCGAAGATCATGGAGCATTACGGCTCCGCGGAAGCGTGGGCGCTCAACCTGAGTCCCGCGCTCGTCGGCACGGGCGCCGACAAAGACGTTCCCGTGCCGGCCAACGTGCGGCGCTACTACATTCCGAGCACGCAGCACGGCGGCGGCCGCGGCGGGTTCAGCGTGATCCCCGAGGCGCCGCCGATGTGCCCGGGACCGAGCTTCGGCACCGGCATCCTCGGCGCCAATCCCGTGCCGCACACCGAGACCGTCAACGCGCTGCGCTTCCACTTCCGCAACTGGGTGATGAAGGACATCGCGCCGCCGGCGAGCAAGTACCCGACGCTCGCGGGCGGATTCCTCGTCGATCCGGCGAAGGCGGCGATGGGCTTCCCGACGATCCCCGGTCTTCCGGCTGATGCGCCGAACGGGTTGATCAGCGCAGGTCTCGATTACGACTGGGGCCCGGAGTTCAACTACGTCGATGGCTCCGGCATCCGCACGAAGATCCCGCCGGCGATCAAGCACGTGCTGAAGGCGAAGGTCCCGCGCGTTGACGCCGATGGCAACGAGCTTGGCGGCGTTCCTGTCGTGTTGCGCGATGCGCCGCTCGGCACCTATCTCGGCTGGAACATCGTGGCCAGCGGATTCCATCAGGGAAAGATCTGCAACTACGCCGCGGGCATGATTCCGTTCGCGCGGACGAAGGCCGAGCGGATGGCGAACAACGATTCGCGCCTCTCGCTCGAGGAGCGGTATCGCGACCACGCCGGCTACGTCGAAGCGGTGAAGGCCGCGGCGGCCAGGGCGGTGTCGGAAGGATTCCTGCTGCAGGCCGACGCCGACAGACTGATCAAGCAGGCTGCCGACAGCAACGTGCTGGCGCCGCAGGCGACTGCCAGCAACAACATCGGCCGGTAGCGCTGGCGCTCGTCGTTTTTCTCAGAGGAGCCAACGTCGGCGGCCACAGGACGTTCCGTCCCGCTGCGCTGGCACACGAGCTCGGCCGCCTCGATGTCGTGAACATCGGGGCGGCTGGAACGTTTGTCATTCGCAAACGCGTCGGTCGGGCGATGCTTCGCGCGGAGCTGACGCGCCGGCTTCCGTTTGAAACCGACGTCATGATTTGCGCGAGCGGCGATATCCTCCGTCTGTTCTCCAGCGATCCGTTCGCCGGCCAGCCATCCGGGCCGAGTATCGTGCGGTTCGTGAGTGTGCTGGCGAAGCGGTCACGGCCGTCTTCGCCGATTCCCCTCAGTCTTCCCGCATCGGGTAAGTGGTGTTTGAAGGTACTTGCGCACCGCGGTCAATTCGTCTGCGGCCTCTACCGCCGTGAGATGAAAGCCATCAGCTACCTTGGCCAGCTCGATAAGATCTTTGGCGTGCCGGTGACGACGCGCAACTGGAACACGATCGCGGCGATCGTACGAATCCTGGAATCAGTGCGACGGTGACGATGTGCGACGTGCGAGGTGCGTTCGAAGGTGCGATGGTGCGACGGTGCACAACGCAGCTGCACTTTCGCACCCCGCACCATCGGACGCACTACCGCACTCTCGCACCCTCGGCACGTCGCACTGATTAGCCGTCCCAATTTGTATTCCCGAATCGTCTGCACGCCGTAGTCGTTCACGGACAGGGCTTGCAATTGCCCGCAGGACGATGGCATCGTCGTCGGTATGAGCGCAAGGCGGCGAGGGTGGGGACCGATGAAGCTGACGGTTGACGAGTACTTCCTGATGCCAGAGAGCGTGCGGCCGATGGAGCTGGTGTGGGGCCGCGTCCGCGAACCACCATCACCGCGGTACGGACATCAATCCGTGGTGACGCACCTGGCCGCACTGCTGGATCAGCACGTCCGGCAGCATGATCTTGGCAAGGTTTGCGTGGCGCCGATGGATGTCGTGCTCGACACGCAGGCGGCGCTCGTCGTGCAGCCGGACATTGTCTTTGTCGCGACCCCGCATCTCGCTCGCATCAGAGACCGCGTCTGGGGCGCTCCGGACCTGGTGGTCGAGGTGGTCTCGCGAGGGACCGCGAAGCGCGATCGCACGACGAAGCTTGGCTGGTATGCGGACTACGGTGTGTCCGAATGCTGGGTCGTTGATCCTGTCTATCACTTCGTTGAGGTCGTCGACCTGCAGAGGCAGCCACCTGTGTGGGTCCGGTACGAGGGGGATTTGGCGGTGCGCTCGCGTGTCCTGCCCCAATGGGACGCGCCGGCGGCGGCCATCTTCTCCTGACCCGCAGATCTAGCGCTAAACCCGCGTTTATGGGAGACTTCCCGTCACTCTAGGGAGTCTCCACATGAGCGTTTTCACGCTGAAAGTGAACGGGCAGTCCCATACCGTGGACGTGGACCCGACGACGCCGCTTCTCTATGTACTAAGCGACGATCTGGCCCTGAAAGGGCCGAAATTCGGTTGCGGGCTTGGTCAGTGCGGCTCCTGCACGGCCATCGTCAACGGCCGCGCGGTCAGAAGCTGCCGGACGCCGGTGAGCACGGTCAATGGCGCGACCATCACCACGCTCGAGGGCCTCGGCACCCCCGAGAAACCGCATCCGATCCAGAAAGCCTTCATCGACGCGCAGGCCGCGCAGTGCGGTTTCTGCCTCAACGGCGTGATTCTCACCGCCAAGGCGTTTCTCGACGCGAACCCGAAGGCGACCGACGAGCAGATTCATCAGGCGATGTCGACCGTGCTGTGCCGGTGCTTCACGACGACGCGCATGATGGCGGCCATCAAGAAGTACGCAACGGAGCGTGCGTGATGACTTTCGAAGAATTCTCGCGCAGGCAGTTTCTCAAGGGGTCGGGAGCGCTCGTCGTGGCATTCACGATGGCGGAGCTCGCCGACAAGCTGGGCATCGCGCCGGAGACCGCGTCCGCGCAGGGCGGCAACACGCCGCAGACGCTCGACTCGTGGATCGCGATCGGCGCCGACGGCGACGTCACCGTCTACACCGGCCGCGCGGACATGGGCCAGGGCACCTACACGGTGCAGTATCAGCTCGCCGCGGAGGAGCTGTCGGTTCCGATCAGCCGCATCCGCCTCGTCGAGTGCGACACCGCGATGACGCCAGATCAGGGAACGTCATCGGGCAGCCAGTGCCATCCGGTGAACTTCAATCACGAGAACTTGGCGCAGGCGTGCGCGACGGCGCGCGAGGCGCTGGTCGCGATGGCCGCGACGAAGCTCGGCGCGTCCGCCAATGATCTGAACGTCGTCGACGGCGTCGTCTCGCACAAGTCGGACGCCTCGAAGAAGGTCAGCTACGGCGAGCTGATTGGCGGCAAGCGCTTCGACATCACGATCAAGAAGGATGCGAAGCGCAAGCCGGTTCAGAGCTGGACGGTGCTCGGACGATCGGTCGGACGTGTCGACATGCCGGCGCTGGCGACGGGCCGCTTCGAGCACGTGCACAACGTGCGCGTGCCGGGCATGGTGCACGGCCGCATGGTGCGTCCGCCGTCGATTGGCGCCACGGTCGCCAGCGTTGACGAGAGCTCGGTCGCCGGCATGCCGGGCAACGTGAAGGTCGTCGTCAAGAAGAACCTCGTTGGCGTCGTTGCTGACAAGCCGTGGCAGGCGCTGCAGGCGGCGGAGAAGCTGAAGGTCACCTGGAATCCGGGGACGACGCTGCCGAGGCAGAGCGATTTCTACACCTACCTTCGCACTCATCCGGGACGCCGTGACGCGTACTCGGTGAACTCGAAGGACGTGGAGGCGAAGCTGCAGGGCGCGACGCAGCGCGTCAAGGCGACCTATCTGCATCCGTACCAGATGCACGGCTCGCTCGGCAGCTCGTGCGCCGTTGCGGACGTGAGGGGATCGAACGCGACGGTCTGGTCGTCCACGCAGGCGGTGTACCCGCTGCGCAGCACGACGGCGATGGTGCTGGGACTGCAGCCGCAGCAGGTGCGTGTGATCTATGCGCGCGGATCGGGCTGCTACGGACTGAACGGATCCGACGCCGCCGCCTACGACGCGGCGGTGCTCTCGCAGGCCGCCGGCAAGCCGGTTCGCGTGCAGCTGACGCGCAAGGACGAAATGGCGTGGGGCGAGAACTACGGCCTGCCGTTCGTCGTCGATCAGCAGGTCGGTCTCGACGCGCAGGGGAACATCGTCGCGTGGGACTACGAGACATGGTCGGCGACGCTCGGCAACCGTCCCGGCAACAACGCGCCGGGCAATGTCGCGTCGGGCCTGCTGCTTGGCTTCCCGCCGCAGGCGGTGCAGCCGCGCACGGGCGCGCCCGATCCGCAGAATTTCGACAACGGCAGCAACGCGGTGCCCGCGTATGTCGCGGGCCGCGTCGGCGGCAAGAACAACGGCACCGGCACCGTCGCTAGCGAGCGCGTGCTGACGCATACCGTGCCGTCGCCGTTCCTCACCGGTCCGCTGCGCTCGCCCGCGCGCCTGCAGAATGCGTTCGCGCAGGAATGCTTCATGGACGAAGTCGCCGCGCACGTGAAAGCGGATCCGGTGCAGTACCGGTTGAAGCATCTGAGCGATCCGCGGTTGAAGGATGTGATCACCGACGCGGCGCGGCAGTTCAACTGGGATACCCGGCCGTCGCCGAAAGCGGGCAACCCGCGTACCGGCATCGCCACGGGCCGCGGCATGGCATGCGTGCTCTACGAGGGCGACAACGGTTATGTCGCGCTCGCCGCAGAAGTCGAGGTCAATCAGGACAGCGGTGTCGTCCGCGCGAAGCGGCTGGTCGTGGCGCAGGACGTCGGTCCGATCTCGAGCCCGGATGGCCTTCGCAATCAGCTCGAGGGCGGCGCGCTGCAGGGGCTCTCGCGCGCGCTCGGCGAAGAGGTGACGTGGGACGATCAGAAGATCACGTCGGTTGACTGGGCGACCTACAAGACCCTCTACGTCGGGTCCAACGTGCCGGCGATCGAGAGCATCTTGATCGATCGTCCCGAGTCGGAGGCGATGGGCGCCGGCGAGACCGCG
>QHWQ01000346.1 GCA_003222635.1 Acidobacteriota bacterium
GAGCCCCGGTGAGCTCTTGACGATCTGGAACGTCCCGGGCGTGCCCCCCTTCGTCGGGTTGTTGTTCATCACCGCCACGCGCGGCCGCACGGTATGCACCAGCGCCTCGGAGCCCGCCCAGTCGGTGCCGTGCCGCGTGGTGCGATACAGCTGGAACGTGCCCAGCAGGTTCCGCGGACACACCAGCTGCATTTCCTGATTCCATGTCAGGTCGGTGAGATCGAGATAGCGGAACTTGCCGAAGTCGATCGTCATGCCGATGCTCTCGTAGTTGTTCGGCGTGTTGTCCTGCTCGCGCTCTTTGGCGTTGGCGCAGATCGGGTTCGTCGCCGGCCGCACGCCCGGCACCGGGTTCGTCGTCAGCTCGCCGGCGGAGGACACGATGTTGACGTCGAGTCCGGCGACGGGAATCTTCATGCCCGGCCTTGGCACCGTGACGTGCATCTTCGCGCGCACCGGCAGGTAGGAGTTGAAGCCGGCCGCGCGGTTGCCCGCGAGCTCGTCGGCGAACTCTCCTGGATCGTAGACGCGGCGGATCGGCACCTTGTCGGCGAGCGCGGCGACGCCGCCGACGTGATCGCCGTGGTAGTGGCTGACGACCATATAGTCGATGCGATCGACCCCGGCGTCTTTCATCGCGGCGACGATGCGATCCGCGTCGCGTCCGGGCGGGTTCGTCAGATTGCCGGCGTCGATGAGGAACGCTTCCCGCGCGCCGAGCATCCCATTCGTCGGCGACACGAGCAGCACGGATTGTCCGCCCTCGGTATCGATGAAGTAGATCTCGAGTACGCCCGGCGGCTGGACGGGGACCCTGACGACCGGCGCTGTCGCCGTCTGGCCGTGAACGGATCCGACCAGTGCCACCACCGCCGCTGCGATCGCCAGCGCTACTCTGCGCATCTTCGCCTCCATTAGTACGTGAACCGGAACCCTAACTGCGCCATTCGCGGCTGATAGGCCACGTTCGTGTTCGACGATGGCAGCCCGTAGAGTCTATTGCTTTCCACGGTCGTATACGAACCGTAGTTGGCGTGGTCGAAGACGTTGAAGACTTCGGCGATGCCGTCGAAGCCGGCGTGGCCGTTCAGCGCCAGGTGCTTCTGCAGCCGCAAATCGACGCGATGGATCGGATCGCCGACGATGCCATTGCGCGGCGTCGCGCCGCCGCCAACGCTCGCCGGACGCGGCCGTGCGCTGCCGACAGTGCCGCCGGTATCGAGCAGGTCGCCGCCGTAGGTCGTCGCGAATCGCTGGCCCGATCCGTAGAAGTAGAGACCGCTCACCTGGATGCCGTATCCAGCCTGCCAGATGCCGTTGAACACGGCGCGATGACGCTGGTCGGTGGCCGCCAGTCCGTACTCCTCGCCGAGCGGCGACTTCACCGCGAACGCGACCGGATTCATCACGCCGCTCCACGGGGCCGGCTGCGAATCGCGGTACGTCGACAGCGTATAGGTGCCCGACGCCTGCCAGCGGTGGCTCATGCGCTTGGTGAACGAGGTCTCGAGGCCGTTGTAGTTGTTGTGTCCCGCGAAAATGTCCATCGGCACCTGCCCCCACTCGGGGTACGGGCGATGGCTGATGTCGGTGAACGGGTAATTCAGCCCAGTCGCAGGATTGAAGCTCAGATTGATGTTGTAGCCGGTGACGCGATCCTTGCGCTGCCCGTTGAACGAGTAGTCAGCCGTGACGCCGATGTCGCTGCCGATCTGACGCTGCACGCCGAGCGATGCCTGGTAACTGTACGGGTACTCGGCGTTCGGCGGAGCGATCGTCTGTCCGAGCGCGCGGCGGATGCAGCCGGTCCTGAAGTTCACGTTGCAGAACGATTGCTCGAGATCCTCGACTTTCGGCAGCGGCCCGTTCCACGGATTGACTGCGAAGTCGGGACGGCCGTCATAGAGCGCCGACAGCACGCGCTGTGTGTTGGCGAAGCGGATCGGATGCGCCACCTGGTTGACCAGCTCCGAGTAGTACTTGCCTGCTCCGCCACGAATCACCGTCCGGTTGTTGAGCGTGTAGGCGAATCCGAACCGCGGGGCGACGTTGTTGGTGTCGAGCGGACGATCGCCCGGCAGGAACGGCGGCACCGACAGCTTGTTCGCAAAGACGTCGGTTTCGAGGTCGTAGCGCACGCCGAGATTCAACGTCAGGTGCGAGGCCACCTGCCAGTCGTCCTGGAACCAGGCGCCAAAGATGTTGCGCGGGCTGTGGAGGATGCAGCTGCCGAACTCGGTGCGGAATTCACGCGAAATCGGTGAGAGCGGCGCGAAGTTCCATGCGTTGGGATCGAGCGGGAAGAGCTGCTCGATGTTGGCGGGAACGGGCCCGTTGTCGGCAATCAGGTTGCCGCGCAGGTAATTACACCAGTCGTGCCACGTCAGGTAGTTCAGATACTCGCCGCCGGTCCTCAGGTCGTGGCGTCCGGCCATATTGGCCGACAACGACAGGTCGTCGCGGACCGTGTAGACCTTCTGGCCGATGTGCTGCGGGAAGTTGTTGCCGCCGCCGATGGTGAAGCCGCGCAGCGTGACGACGGGCGGCAGATGCAGATCGTTGGCCACCGGATTGCGCGCGGCGGCCAGGCCGGTGGTCGCGTTCCACTTGGCGGTCGGGTCCATCAACCATCGGTTGCCCGCGTATCCGGCCTTGAGCTCGTTGAGCGTGCGGCTGCTGATGACGCGCGTCAGCGTACCCTGGACCGCTTCGGCGTACTTGTTGAACCTGACGGCATTGTCGGGGTGATTGATTGCGCCGCCGACCGTCGCCTGCGAGCTGTCGTTCGGCTGGAAATCGCGCCAGGCATAGCCCGACATGCTCAGGCGCGTCTTGCTCGACAACTGCGCGTCCACGCGTCCCATCGGTTTGTGCTGCGTGCGCGTCGACGTCAGGTCGACGTTGAAGCTCGGATAGGGCGAGTTGTGCGTGACCGTGTACGGCTCGCGCTCGAACTCGTAGTTGGCGAAGTAGTGCACCTTGTCGCGGCGAATCGGCCCGCCCACCGTCACGCTGACCTGCTGATTCGAGTACGGCAGCACGCGGTGCTGCACGAAATCCTCCGCGTTCATGCGATCGCTGCGGAAATACCCGGACAGCGTGCCTGACAGCTGATTGGTCCCGGACTTGGTGATCACGTTCACCTGCGCACCCGAGGAGCGTCCCTGCGTCGCGTCGAACCGGTTCGAGATGAACTGGAACTCGGCGATCGCGTCGCGCCCGAAGCTCGGTTGCCGGTTCGAGCCTCCGCAGCAGTTGTTCGTCACCTGAATGCCGTCGATGTTCAGCTGCACGGTGCCGAGCGCCGTCGTCACCGGCAGTCCACCGGGATCGGTGTGATTCGCCCGCGCGCCCGGCGCGAGCATCGTCAGGTCGAGGAAGTTGCGGCCGTTGACCGGCAGCTCCGACAACTGACGCGAATCGATGTTGCCGCCCAGCTGGGACGAGCTCACGTTCACGAGCGGCGCTTCACCGGTCACGGTCACCGACTCGGAGATCGCCGAAGGCATCATCACGAGGTTGAGCGTGACCTGCTGGCCGACGAGCACTTCGATGCCCATCTGCTGAAGCGTGGCGAAGCCCGTCAGCTCGGCGGTGACGAGATAGACGCCGATGCGGACGGGGATGCGGAACGTGCCGCGGTCGTCGGTGAACGCCTCGAACTGCGTGCCGGTGGCTTCGTGCACGGCACGCACGGCGACGCCGGGCAGCACTCCGGCGGTGGAGTCTTTCACGGTTCCGGCGATGGTGGCTTCCTGCGCGAAGCCGATGGTGGGAAGCAGTAGAAAGGACAACGCGATCACCGCCAGGGGCCGAATGGCTCGACATCCCATGGGAGCTCTCCTTTTGGAAGCGTGTGTCCGAGTCGATTACTTGTCGCTGCCCGAGACGATTTCCGGTGTCTTATTCCCTTCCCAGATGGCGCTCTCCCATTGCTCTTCGACCTTCTGCCGTCGCATGTCGACGCGCAGCGTCCATGGCCGGCTGTAGACCTTCGCATCGTCAACGGTCGCGAGGTAGACGATGTGATCGGGCGCACTCAGCGTCCAGCGCTCGACCACGTGGAATGCGTCCGAATGAAACCCGCCGACGATCTGCAGCCAGGTCTGATCGTTGTTGTTGGCGACGTCAACGACCAGCGTGTTCCCCTCCCAGTGACCGCGCGAGTCGCCCATCCACAGCTTGATACCCTTGCCGACGTGCGGCCGGCCGTCGAGCGGAATCACGCGGTACGTGTGGTGGTAGTCGTAGGTGAACAACACCATCCCGGGGAACTGCTGAATCTGGAAGGTGCCCTGGTAGTTGATGCGCGGCACGCCCTCCTGGAATCCGCGGCTCACGGGATCGAGGTACCTGATGCTCGACGGCTTGCGGTGCTCCTCATGAAGGAACGCCGCGTACTTCATCGCCCACGGCTGATACGGAAGCTTGCCGTCGATTGGATCGATGATCGGACGTCCGACCATCGGGCGCTGGCCGCTGATGGCCGTGTGCTCGGCGCGCTCCAGCTCCGGGTCCTCGATGCTGTAGGTGATGATGTCGCTCGCCTGCGCCCACTCGCCTTCGATCTTCGGCTGGCCGTCAGCGGTGCGCGGCGGCGCGAACTTCGGATCTTCCTTCGGCGGATTTCGCGGATCGATCCAGTTGGGCGGCGGCGCGGCCTTCGGCGGCGGCGGCGGGCCCTGCTGCGCAGCAACCGCGCCCCCGAGCAATAACGCCGTCAACATACCGAAGAACAGTTTCGCCATCGTGCGTCCTCCGACTGGTCCGCCTGAAGGCGGACACTACCGGTCGATCCTACGATTCGGTAGTGTCCGGCTTTAGCCGGACCCTATTGCCCCGCCGGCGCGTGGAACTCGTCGTCGAACCCGTAGCAATCGTACTCGAGCAGCTGGGCGTTTCGCTCCTTGTGGCGGTAGAGGATCATGCTCATGCGCCACTGTCGCGTGAACACCTTCGGGTCCTCGACGGTCACTTCGTAGTTGATGTGATCGGCATCGAGCGGCGTGAACCGCTCCACCAGGTGCAGTTCGTCGCTGTGAAAGTTGCCCGCCCGGTCGAACCAGGTGTCCTCGTTGAAATCGACACGTCCACCACGAGCGTGTCGCCCTCCCAGCGGCCGCGCGAGTCGCCCATCCACCAGTCGATGTGCCCTTCCGGGTGCTTGCTGCCGTTGGTGTAGATGAACCGCGTCGCGTGCACGTACTCGAAGAGCATCGTGACCTGTTCGGGCTTCTGAAAAATCTGGAACGGATGCGGCATGTACATGATCCGCGGGACACCGGGCAGATAACACTTCGTCTCGGGATCGGCGGTCGCGCGGTTCGCGAAGTTCTGGCGCTTGCTCGCGAGCGCTTCCGGCTTGTAGGGGATCTCGTTACCGTCGACGACGCCGAGGCCGGCGGGGACGTCCTTGCTGGCCGAGTGATCCTGGATGTCGAAGTTGGCGGTGTTCATCACCTGCCAGATGCCGCTCAAGTCCGGCTTGCCGTCCGCGGTTCGCGGTACGGTTTGCGCGCCGGCGACACCGGCAAAGAACAGGACCGTGGCCATCACCGTTGCCGATCGCTGCAGCAGGTGCGTCATGGCAGTTGTCTTATACACCATCCCTCTTCAAAAGCTGAACGTCGCGCCCACTTTGAACGTCCGTGCCGCGAGAATCTCGGTCGGCTGCCGCCACGACGTTCCGTAGCGCGTGTTGATCGAGAGAATCGAGGCGGCGTTCAGCGCGTTGTAGGCGTCGAAATTCCCCTGCACGCGGTAGCGCCCGATGCGAACGCTCTTCGACAGGCGCAGGTCGAGCTGCCGGATGCGCGGCTCCCGCAGCGTGTTGGGCTCGATGAGTTCCGCGGTCGTCGTCGCCGTGCACGTGGCGGCGGCCCCGCACGCGCCGAAGTTACGCCCGAGCGACAGGCGCGCCTCGGCGTTGCTGACCACATAGCTCGCGGTGATCGGGATGCCGGGCAAATCCTGGTACGTCGCGCTCGCCTGAAGATCCCACTTGAGCGGGTAAGCGCCTGAGATCTTCACCTGCGTCTGCCCGGCGAATGGCAGCGTCACCTTGCAGAATCGCGCCTGCGGATTGTCCATCAGCACGTCGCAGTTGCTCGTGATCGTGCGTCCGGTGCCGACGCCGCCCGAGAGTAGTCCGCCGCGACCGAATCGGAAGCTCGTCGTCACGTCGAGCCCGTCGTACACCTCGCTCTGCTTTCCATAGTTCGATGCGAGCGTCACCAGATTGTCGTTGATGCCGAACTTGTCGGGAAGAATGTCATAGAGGCCGCAGATCTGGCTACCGCCGCCGCCGGGCAGCGCCGCGCTGGACGGCGCCGTGACGCAGTAGCTCGAGAAGTCGCTCGGACTGATGGCGAGGTTGTCGGTCACCATGAAGTTCCCGTACCACGTGCGGTAGTAACCCACGTTCACGGAAAGCCCTGGACGCAGCTCGTGCTGCAGCGAGACGGAACCCTGCCAGTTGTACCCGCGGTGGCCAAAGCCGGTGAAGGCGTCGGCGCCGAGCCGCGTCTCGTTGGTGGGCAGTCCGAACTTCGTGCTCGAAAGTGGACCGCACTCGCCGTTCGCGGCGGGCAGCACCAGGTCGCAGTCGGGGATGAAGTTGCCATTGGCATCGGCCCATGTCCGGTTCGCGCTGTTCACCTGCTGGTTCGCCGGGTGCCAGAGCTGGGCGAGATTGGCGCCGATCAGCGTCACGTACCGTCCCATCGTCGCCTTCACGGCGGTCTTGCCGTTGCCGAAGAGATCGTAGGCGGCACCGAGCCGTGGGCTCAGGTCCTTGTAGTTGGGCAGGTTTCTCGCTTCCGGGTAATTTCTCGCCGGAACGAAGACACCCGCGGCGGCCGACTGCGCCGGATCCCACGCGTTCAGGTAGTCGAAGCGGACGCCGAGGTTCAGCGTCAGCTTCTT
>QHWQ01000347.1 GCA_003222635.1 Acidobacteriota bacterium
ATGTGCGCGCCGCCCTCGCGCCGCGCCGGCTGGCCAGGCATGGCCTGTTCGATGCCACGGCTGTCGGCGCGCTGATCGATCTCCACGAACGCCGCGTCGAAACCTACGACCGCCAGCTGTTCGCGCTGCTGATGTTTCAGAAGTGGCACGAGCGCTTCATGTGAGCGGGACGATGTCGGGACTCCTCAGGCGGAGCGGCTATCGGGTGTTCGCGCGGCGCGACGGGTACGCGGGCTGGACCCGCCACCGGAATGCGATGCGCGCGATGACGACGCAGAGCGCGTTCGAGATCCGCCGGCAGTCACTCGACGCGCTGCGCCGGCTGTTGACGCACGCGTTCTCCACCGTTCCGTTCTATCGCGATGCGTGGACGGCCATCGGCTTTGCCCCCTCGGCGCACGTCGCCCTGGACGACCTGCAGCGCCTGCCGATGCTCACGAAGAACGACCTGCGAGACAGAAAAGAGGATCTGATCTCGCTCGCCGTGCCGGAACGGGACCGGCACATCGACTTGACGGGCGGGACGACGGGGACGCAGACGTCCTTCTATCGCGACAACGCCTGCCGCGTCGCGCGGTTCGGCCGTCAGTGGGGCATCCTCGAGCAGTGTGGCTACCAGCCAGGCCAGAAGCGCGCGCTCATCTGGGGATCGCACGCGGATCTGGGGCCGGCTCACAGCGGACTGAGCCTGCGTCGCGCGCTGCGCCGGTTCGCGTCCGCCGACGAAACGCTCTGCTGCACGGTGATGACGGACGCGGACATGCGTGCGTATCACCAGCGGCTCTGCGCGTTCCAGCCAGCGGTCGTGTACGGGTATCCCAACGCCATCGAACAGTTCGCGCGCTTCATCGCGCGCGAACGGCTCAAGCCGATTACTGCCGGCCGGATCTTCTGTACGGCGGAGCGGCTGCTCGAGCGGCAGCGCGAGTTGTTTCAGCGCGCGTTCGGCGGAGACGTGTTCAACCTGTACTGCTCGCGCGAGCATGGATGCGTCGCGTTCGAATGCTCCCGCCATCGCGGATTTCACGTCGACGCGGGCAGCGTGGTTCTCGAGATTCTTCGCGACGGGCGGCCTGCCAGGCCTGGCGAAGAGGGTGACATCGTCATCACGGATCTGCTCAATTACGCGACGCCATTCATTCGTTACGCCACCGGCGATCGCGCAACCGCGTCGAACAGCCGGTGCGACTGTGGATCGCCGTTGCCGACCTTCGAGGCGCTCGACGGCCGCACCGCGGACATCATCCATCTGCCCAACGGCGGCGTTGTCGCGGGGCTGATGCTGGACGACCTGTTCACGCAGCTGCCGGAGATCACGCACGCGCAGTTCGTGCAGGAACATCTGACCTCGCTCGACGTGAACGTCGTCGTCAAGCCTGGAACGGATCCCTCGATCGAAATCGCAATGCTCGCCGAGATTCGAGAGCTGATCGGGCCGGAGCTCACGATCCGCAGGTTGGGACCGAGACCGGACGCGCGCCGCGAACGGTGCTGATGATCGCCTACGCGTTTCCGCCGGAAGCGTATGTCGGCGGGCGACGCACGCTGAAGTACTGCAAATACCTCGGCGAATTCGGCTGGCGTCCGATCGTGCTGACCATCAGACCGCGAGCGTCGGCGTTTCAGGATGAACGCCTGACGCATCAGCTTCCGGAGAACCTCGAAGTTCACCGCACGCGCGATGTCGATGGCGTCGAGTGGATGGCGAAGGCCGCAGCGTGGTGGCACCGGATGCGACGACGATCCGAGGCGCCGCGCGAATCGACCATGCCTTCGGCAGCTCACGATGAGCGCGGCGGCGCGCCGAGCCGAATGAGCCGGTTCAAGGCGCTGGTTGACCGGCTTCTACTGCAGACGCCCGACTCGCACCTGCTGTGGGTACCCATCGCGTTCATGCGCGGTACGCGCATCCTGCTGACGCGCCGCGTCGACGTCGTCTATTCGTCCTCGCCACCGCACTCGAGCCACCTGACGGGATATCTGCTCGCGAAGATCTTCCGAAAGCCGCATGTCGCCGATTTCCGCGATCCGTGGGTCATCACAGGCGGCGGCGACGGCGCGTCACGCGGCGATCGGCTCGAGCGGTGGCAGCGTCGCGCACGACGCGCCATTCTCACGAATGCGGCGAAGATCACCGTGGTGTCTCCCGGCGAGCCAGAGGAGCTCCGGGCGATGGTACCCGGGCTCGACTACGGCCGCATCGCGGTCGTGACCAACGGCTATGACCCCGACGACTTTCCGCCGGGCGATGCGGTTGCCACCGATCCGGCACGTGTCACGATCACACATGCGGGCACGATCTACCGCGAGACGGGCCGCGCCTTTTTCGGCGCGCTGGAGCGCGTGGTGGAGCAGGATGCGCAGCTCTGCCAGACGCTGCGTCTCAATCTGGTCGGCGATATCGACCCCACGCACGCCCAGGCGATTGCACGTCTCGAAGCCGCCGGCGTCGTGCGGACGCTGGGACTGCAGCCGCATCACCTCACGCTCGGTCTGATGCGGAGCAGCGACGTTCTCCTGCTGCTGCAGCGCGGCGGCACGTCGCGCGCCTCGCATCTGCCCGCCAAGGTGTTCGAGTACCTGCATATCGGCAAGCCGATTTTCGCCATTGGCGCGGACGGGGCGCTGCGTGAGCTGCTGGAGTCGAGCGGCCTTGGCATGACCGCGGATCCCGACGATGTGGAGGGGATCGCCGAAGCGATCCGGGTGTTGTGCCGCAACGTCCGCCGTGGCCATCTTCGCCTGCTGCCCAATCGCGCGTACATCGAGCGGTTCGACCGGCGCAGTCTCACGGAGCGGTTCGCACGCGTGCTCGACGAAGCGGTGGCGTGCCGCGCACAGGAGAGGGTGTGATGGATCCGACAGCGCTGCTCATCAACAAGGTGTTGTTCCCGGCGTGGGTGGTCAAGAACGCGAGCACGCGGCTGTCGTATGCCACGGAGTTCGAGCGGACCCAGTTCTGGTCTGCCGATGCGATTCGCGAGCTACAGTGGCGCCAGTTCAGACGGCTTCTGCAGCACGCCTTCGACCATTGCGCGTTTTACCGGCGCACGCTCGCCGCGGCCGGCATCGAGCCTGGGGACATCCGATCGCTCGACGACATCCATCGGCTGCCGACGGTGACCAAGCAGGAGATCCAGGAGTCGCTCGACGATCTGATTGCCGATAACGTCGCCACGCCGCTGCTCAAGGACATGACGGGCGGATCCACCGGCAGCCCGATGGTCTTCTACTACGACGAAGATCGGCTCGACAGCCGGAACGCCGCGGCCATTCGCCACAACCGCTGGACCGGCTGGGATATCGGCGACAAGATGGGCGTGCTCTGGGGCTCGCCACGCGATCTCGCCGAACCGCCGTCGATGACCGCGCGCGTTCGCGACTGGATTCTCGATCGCTGCGTCGTCGCCTTCGATGCGTCTTCGATTGATGACGAGCGCATGCGTGCGTTTCACACACGCCTGCACACCCATCGTCCGCAGTTCCTGCTCGCCTACGCGAACACGCTGGCTCTGTTCGCCCGCTTCGTGCAGCGTGAGGGGCTTCGTCCGCATCGCCCACGCGCGATCATTTGCTCGGGCGAAGTGCTCACCGACGAGAGCCGCGCACTCATCGAATCGACATTCGGATGCCGGGTCTTCAATCGGTATGGCTCGCGAGAGTTCTCGGTGATTGCCTCTGAATGCAGCCATCACGAAGGCATGCATGTCAACGCGGAGAATCTCTGGGTCGAGGTCGTGACCGGCGGCACGCCGTCGGTCGACACCGAAGGAGAAATCATCGTCACCGACCTGAAGAACCTGGCGATGCCGCTCATTCGCTATCGGACGCGTGACGTCGGCGTCTTGAAGCCATCGCGCTGCGCGTGCGGCCGGGGACTGCCGCTGATGGATCTCAAGGGCGGCCGCGTCACCGACTTTCTCGTCGCCATCACCGGCGAGAAGGTGTCGGGCATCGTGCTGGCGACCTATGCCATCACCGGCGTCCCGGGCATCCGCCAGGTGCAGTTCGTGCAGAGCCGCCGCGACTGTGTGACCGCGCGTGTTGTTCGCGGCAGCGCATGGTCCGACGACAGCGCCCGCACGCTGCTCGCGCGCATCCGGACGTTCCTCGGCGCATCGATGACGATTCAGCTCGCCTTCGTCGAGGACATTCCGTTCGAGGCGTCGGGGAAGTATCGCTTTTCGATTTCGACGGTCGCCGCGAGCTGAAACGCGCGGCGCGCTACCAGACGTAGGGCAGCGAGGCGGCGAGCGAAGCAGGCGCACGATCCGCCTGCGGCGCGGAGAGGACGTCCTGGATACGGCCGAAGCTGAATTCCGTCAGCAGCCGGCGCAACCGCGCTTCGGTCTTGGCGAGGTTTCGATAGTGGCGGAACCGGCTCAGGAGACCGGCGCGGAGGCGTGGCTGCTCCGGATCAATCTCCCACGGGTGCAGATAGAAGATCGCGGCGCGCCCTTCGCTGTGATTCATCCGCGCAATGCCGGCGCGCGTCCACTGATAGGGCAGAATGCGAAAATACCCGCCGCCCGCGATGGGCACGTTCAGCGGACCGCAGCGCAGCGTCGATGCGGGCACCTCGAGCAGCGTTCCGGTGTCGCGATACACCATGTAGGGATGGCGCGGTGAGACCGGGATGCCGTAGCGATCGTGCCGGATCGGGAAAATGCTGGTGTCGTACGTGTAGCCTTCCTGGATCAGGATGTCGATCGCCCAGAGGGACCGTGGCGTGATCGAATAACTCGGCGCACGGAAGCCGAGCACCGGCACCGCTGACGTCGCTTCGAGGAGTCCTTTCGCGCGACGGACATCCTCACGGAACGCTGCCGGCGTCTGGTCGTACACGAGGCGATGCGCGTAGCCGTGTGACGCGATCTCGTGACCGCGCGAGGCAATCTGCCGCACCAGGTGCGGGAATCGTTCCGCCACCCAGCCGAGGATGAAGAACGTCGCGCGCACACCGTGCTCGTCGAAGATGGCGAGCATCCGTTCGGTGTTGGCGCAGACCCGGCTCTCCAGGCTGTTCCACCGGTCGCGCGGCACCACGCCGTCGAAGACGCTGACGTGGAAGTAGTCTTCCACGTCGACCGTCATCGCGTTCAGCATGCGTTTCGCCCCAGCAGGACGACCTTCACGGTGCGCAGCATGATGTAGACGTCGAGCCAGATCGACATGTGCTTGATGTAGAAGAGGTCGTACTGCAGCTTCTGCATCGCGTCTTCCTCGCTCGCGCCATAGGTGTAGCGGACCTGCGCCCATCCGGTGACGCCCGGCTTGACGACGTGACGCTGACCGTAGAACGGAATCGAGCGGGTGAGCGTGGCGACGAATTCCGGCCGCTCGGGACGCGGCCCTACCAGGCTCATGTCGCCGAGCAGCACGTTCCACAGCTGCGGCAGCTCGTCGAGACGCGCGCGGCGCAGGAACGCGCCGATCGGCGTGACCCGATCGTCCTGTGGACGCGCCCAGACCGGTCCCGTTGCCGCTTCCGCGTTCTCACGCATCGATCGGAACTTCCGAAGGACGAAGATCTGTCCGTCGAGACCGACACGCTGCTGGCGGTAGATCACCGGCCCGCGTGAGGTCAGACGGACCGCGGCGGCCACCATCAGCTGAAGCGGCCCCGACAACACGAGCCCGCACAGCGCCGCGGTGACGTCGAGGGCGCGCTTGGCGATCTTCAGCAGGCGCGTCTTGTTGAACCCTGACGAAAAGATCAGCCAGCTCGGACGCAGGTTATCGATCGCGATCTTGCCCGTGTATTCCTCGTAGACCGACGCCAGATGCGCGAACTGCACGCCGTCGAGCTTCATCTCGAGCAGTTTGTCCATCGGCAGCTTGCCGCGCGCATCCGAGAGGCTGACGACGACGCGATCGACCGACCGCGCGCGGACGATGGCCGGAATATCTTCGACGGTCCCGATGACGGGCGTCGGCCCGAATCCGTCGTGACCGAGCGATTCCGCTTCAACGAAGCCGACGATATCGACGCCGAGATCGCTGCGGTCGCAGAGTTCGCTCGCCAGCGCGAGCGCGCCCGCGTTGGTGCCGACCAGCAGCAGCCGTTCGTGCGGGCCGAACTGCGTCCGCGCCCACGCCAGCGTACTGCGCCACCCGAGGATCAGTACGGCGGCCAGCGTGACGGCGCCGACGAACACACCACGCCCGATGACCAGACTCGGGAACAGCGTGTAGACGACGGCGAAGACGATCGACGTGGCGCCGAGCGCCTGGAACAACCGCACGAACACTTCCTGCCGGTTGGCGGAGACGCGTCCTTCGTACAGGTCGCGCGCGTAGAGACACAGCTGACAGCCAAGCGCGATGAGCAGCGCTTTCGGCAGCATGGCGGAGTCCGTCGCCGCCGTGCCGGCATGCGGCGCGCGTGTGTAGGCCATCAGCATCACCGACCCGAAGATGAGCGCGGTCTCCGAGGCGATGAACGCGGTCGAGCGCCGAACGGTGCGGGCCATCAACATGGGTTAATCCTTCGTTCGTGGGGAGCCGTAGCCGTAGTACGAGTACGAGTACGAGCCGTAGTCGCGCCACAGATCCTGCACGGCGACCTTGTTGAGCACGACGCCGAAGATGCGATCGCGGCCGACCGCCTCGACCGCGCGGTGCACCAGCCGGTACGGCGTCCGTCCTGCGCTGATGACGAAGATGACGGCATCGACCATGGAGGACATCAGACGTGCGTCGGTCAGCAGGCCGACCGGCGGCGTGTCGATGACGACCCAGTCGAACTCCGCGGTGCCGGCGGCGACGAGCTGACGCATCCGCTCGGACGTGAGGCCGCCGATCGGATCGGGGTTCGGCCGGCCCGCCGTGAGCACACAGAGCTGCGCGGTCATGGTAAACAGCTCGCAGCGCAGCGCCGCGTCGCGCGCGTACAGCACGT
>QHWQ01000348.1 GCA_003222635.1 Acidobacteriota bacterium
CACGCGATCGAACACGATCCCGCGCACAGGGCCAGACGAGGTCTTCACGATGCCGCTCTGCGCGGCGCCGCGGATGTCCTGCGCGATCAGCCGGTCCCATGGATCGGCCAGGAGGCCCGCGCCGATCAACGCCCCCGTCTTGATAAACGCCCGACGTTCCATGGACACGCCTCCTACGACTTTTCGAGTTCGGTGATGAGGGCCGGCGCGATCTCGAAGAGATCGCCGACGATGCCGTAGTCGGCCACTTCGAAGATCGGCGCTTCGGCGTCCTTGTTGATCGCGACGATCGTGCGCGAGCCTTTCATGCCGACCAGATGCTGGATCGCGCCGGAGATGCCGAGCGCGACGTAGAGCTTCGGCGCGACCGTCTGGCCCGAGCTGCCAATCTGGCGCTCCATCGGCAACCAGCCGTTATCGCAGATCGGCCGCGAGGCGGCGATCTCGGCGCCCATCGCCGTGGCGAGCTTTTCCGCGAGCGCGATGTTCTCCTGCGACTTGATGCCGCGTCCAACGGACACGATACGCTCGGCCTGGCCAAGATCGACCGCCTGCTTCGCCTCGCGAAACGGGGCCTCGGGTTTCTGGCGGATGGCTGACGGGTCGATCTGCAGGTCCACCTTCTTGACCGCCGCGGCGCCGCCCTTCTGCACCGCGTCCGCGCGAAACGCGCCGATCTGAACGGTGATGATCGCGGGCGGACCGGCTTGCGGTTTGACCTGTGCCGCGAGCTTCCCCTGGAACATCGGGCGCGTGAAGGTCGCATCGGCGCCGGTGCCGTTGATGCCGGTGACGTCGGTCACCAGCGGCTTGCGGATGCGCGCGGCCAGCAGCGGCGCGAAGTCGCGCGTCTGATAGGTGTGCGGCAGCAGCACGTAGGCCGGCTTGACGGACTCGATCAACGTGCTCGCCGCGGCCGCGTACGCGTCAGGCGTGTATGGTTCGAGGGCAGCGTTCTCGGCGACCAGCACTGCGGCCACCGACGCCGCCGCAAGCTCCTGACCGAGGCCGCCAGTCGATGCGCCGAGCACGGCGACGCTGATCGGCGCGCCGCCGGCGAGTTGCTGGGCGGCTGCGACAGCCTCCCAGGTCGCGCGATTCAGCTTGCCTTCTCGCTGCTCCGCGATGACGAGAATCACAGCGCCCTCGCCTCGTCTCGGAGGCGGCGCACGAGCTCTTTCGCGGCATCCGCGGGCGACCCGGTAATCATCTGCGTCTGTTTGCTGCGCGTCGGCACGGCAAGGCCGACGACCTGCTGCGACGGCTGCAGGCCGTCCGGCAGCGACGCCTTCTTGATCTCTTTCTTCTTGGCGGCCATGATGCCCTTCAGCGTCGCGTAGCGCAGCTGATTGATGCCGCTCTGAATCGTCAGCAGCGCCGGCAGCGGCATCGCGAGCCACTGGAACCAGCCGCCCTCGAGCTCGCGCTTGACGCGCATGGAGCTCCCTTCGATCCGCACGTCCATGATGATGGTCGATGACGGGATGCCGAGCCGCTCGGCAAGGATGACGCCCGTCTGGCCGTGGCCCTGATCGTCGGACTGCAGGCCGGTCAGCACGAGGTCGAACGCCTCGTCCTTCATCGCGGCGGCCAGCGCCTCCGCGATGACGAAGGCGTCCGCCGCGCCAAGGCTGTCGTGCTCGACGTGAATGGCGCGATCGGCGCCGCGCGCGAGCGCTTCACGGATGACCGTCTGCACGCGCGCCGGCCCCGCCGAACAGACGACCACTTCCCCGCCGTGTCTTTCCCGGAGCCGCAGCGCCTCTTCGAGCGCGTAGGCGTCCGGCTCGTTCATCTCGTAGCTGATGTCGGCTTCGCGGATCCAGGTTTTCTGATCGTTGAGGCGCGGCTGCCACTCGCGTGTGGGAACCTGCTTGATGCAAACCGCGATTTTCAATTACGCCTCGTAGCGCTTGAACAGGAGTGCCGCGTTGGTGCCGCCGAACCCGAACGAGTTCGACAGCGCGTAGTCAATCTCCATCGTCCGGCTCTGGTGCGGCACGTAGTCGAGGTCGCACTCCGGATCCGGATCATCCAGATTGATCGTGGGCGGCACGATGTGATGGTGCACGGCGAGCGCCGTGATGCCGGCCTCGAGGCCGCCGGCACCACCCAGGAGGTGACCGGTCATCGACTTGGTCGAGGAAATCGCCAGCTTCCGCGCATGGTCGCCGAAGCAGTTGTGGATGGCGAGCGTTTCGAGCCTGTCGTTGTACGGCGTCGAGGTGCCGTGCGCGTTGATGTAGTCGATCTGGTCCGGGCCGATGCCCGCCTTGCGGATGGCCATCGCCATCGCGCGCCGCGCGCCGTCGCCGTCTTCCGACGGCGCGGTCATGTGATAGGCGTCGGACGACATGCCGTAGCCGACGATCTCGGCATAGATCTTCGCGCCACGCCGTTTGGCGTGCTCGAGCTCCTCGAGGATCAGGACGCCCGCGCCCTCGCCGATGATGAAGCCGTCGCGGTCCTTGTCGAACGGCCGGCTCGCGCGCGAGGGCTCGTCGTTGCGCGTCGACAGCGCGCGCAGCTGTCCGAAGCCGGCGACACTCATCGGGCAGATGGCCGCCTCGCTGCCGCCGGCGATCATCGCATCCGCGTCGCAGCGCTTGATGATCTCGTAGGCGTCGCCAATCGCGTGCGCCGAGGCGGAACAGGCGGTGCACGTCGCGGAGTTCGGTCCTTTCGCGCCGAAGCGAATGGAGACCTGACCCGAGGCGAGATTGATGATGGCCGAGGGAATGAAGAAGGGCGACACCTTCCGCGGTCCGCCGTCGAGCAGCGCCTCGTGCTCGCGCTCGATGGTGATGAATCCGCCGATGCCGGATCCGATGTAGACGCCGATGCCGGTCGCGTTCTCCGGCGTGATCTCGAGCCTGCTGTCATCCATCGCGAACTGCGCGGCGGCAATCGCGTACTGGATGAAGAGGTCCATCTTCTTGATGTCCTTCTTCTCGATGAAGGCGAGGGGGTCGAAGCCCTTCACCTCCGCCGCGATCTGCGTGGCATAGCCGGAGACGTCGAACTTCGTGATACGCGTCACGCCGCTCGTTCCGGCGAGCAGCGCCGCCCACGTCTCGTTGGTGCCGATTCCGAGCGCCGACACCAGTCCGATGCCGGTGACGACGACGCGCCTGTTCACGATCGCTGACCCCTACTGTTTGGGCGCTGCTATTTTTTTGTTTTCGCGTGCGCCTCGATGTAGTCGATGGCTTCCTTGACGCGGGTGATCTTTTCGGCGTCCTCGTCGGGGATCTCGATCCCGAACTCCTCCTCGAACGCCATCACGAGCTCCACCGTGTCGAGCGAGTCGGCGCCGAGGTCGTCGACGAACGAAGCATCCGCCGTCACTTCCTCTTCATCGACGCCAAGCTGCTCCACGATGATGCTCTTCACCTTGTCTGCGACTGCCATTTCGCCTCCGTTGTTGGTTAGTGGTTGGTGGTTTGTACCAACGACCAACCAGAATCACATGTACATGCCGCCGTTGACGGCAAGGACCTGACCTGTAATATACGACGCCTCATCCGAGGCAAGAAAACAAACCGCCGCGGCGACATCCGCGGTCGTGCCCAGTCGCCCGAGCGGAATCTGCGCCGTCCAGTCGTGCTGCGCCTTGTCCGTAATCGCTTTCGTCATGTCCGTTTCGATGAGTCCCGGCGCCACGACGTTGACCGTGATGTTGCGCGACGCGACCTCGCGCGCCACCGCCTTGCTGAAGCCGATGAGCCCCGCTTTCGACGCCGCATAGTTCGCCTGCCCGGCGTTGCCGGACTGCCCGACGACCGAGCTGATGCTGATGATGCGCCCGCCGCGCTGCTTGATCATCGGCTTGAGTGCCGCCTGCACCACCGCGAACGCCGACGTGAGGTTGGTGGCAATCACCTGGTCCCAGTCGTCGCGCTTCATGCGCAGCATCAACTGATCGCGGGTGATGCCGGCGTTGTTGACGAGGATGTCGATGCGGCCGTGACGGTCGAGCACGCCCGCGACCATCGCCTCGATCGAGGGTGCGTCCGTCACCTCGAGCGGCACGGACTCCGCCTTTCCGCCGGCCGATCGAATCTCCGAGGCGGTACCCGCCGCGTTCTCGCCGCGCGCCGCGGCGACGACATGCGCGCCGTGCGAGGCGAGCAGCGCCGCGATGCCGCGACCGATGCCGCGCGACGCTCCGGTCACGATCGCCACCCTGCCGGTGAGATCAAGCATGGTGGAAGTAGAAAAGTGGAAAAGTGGAAAAGTGGAAAAGTAAGTCGAAAGTGCCACTTTTCAACTTTTCCACTTGGCCAAGCCTTCTTCGAGCGCAGTCAGATCCTGTGGTTGCGCGAAATGGAAAACCGTCGCGTTCGGATCAATTTTCTTGATCAAACCACTCAGAACGGTACCCGGGCCCACCTCAACATAGTTGGTGACGCCTTCCGACGCAAGGCGGCGGACGACCTGCTCCCAGCGCACGGGCGCGGACACCTGTTTGACGAGCGCGTCGATCGCGGATGCCGCGTCGCGCTTCGGCTCCGCATCGACATTGGCCACGACCGGCACGCGCGGGTTCTGCACGCGCAGCGCGCGGAGATCGGGTTCGAGCCGATCCTCCGCCGGCTTGAGCAGCGCGCAATGAAAGGGCGCGCTGACGGCCAGCGGAATCACGCGCCTGGCGCCGAGCGCCTTGGCGCGCTCGCCCGCGCGCTTCACCGCTTCGGTGGCGCCCGCGATCACGACCTGGCCAGCGCCGTTGATGTTCGCGGGGCTGACGACCTCGCCCTGCGCGGCCTCTTCGCACGCCCGCGCGACCGCATCAGCGTCCAGGCCGAGGATCGCGGCCATCGACCCCGCGCCGACCGGCACCGCCTCCTGCATGTACTGCCCGCGGCGCCGAACGACCTTCACCGCATCGCCGAACGCCAGCGTCGCCGCAGCGACGTTCGCGGAGTACTCACCGAGGCTGTGCCCCGCGACGAACGCCGGCTCGATGCCGCGCGCGGCCAGCACCCGCTGCGCGGCGATGCTGACGGTGAGAATCGCCGGCTGTGCGTTCTGCGTCAGGACGAGGTCTTCGTCCGGGCCGTCGAAGATGATCCTGGCGAGTCCCGGAAGCGCCGCTTCCGCCTCGTCAAACGCGGCGCGCGCCTCCGGGTACGCGTCCGCCAGCGCCCGCCCCATTCCGACTTTCTGCGATCCCTGTCCTGGAAAGACGAATGCGATCAATGGTGTGCCACGTGCGCGGCGGCAATCTCCTGCTCGACGCGCCCAGTGAAATGGTCCGACACGAACCGGTGCGCCATCGCGATGGCGTTCAGCAACATAGCAGGCCAATCCGCGGCCGTTCGACGCCGATCGCCCCGGGTGCGCCGACGAGAGAAATCTGGATGTCGAGCTGGAACGCGGCAGCGGCAGCGACAGCGCCGGCCGCGATTGCCGACGGCGCATGATCGCCGCCCATCGCGTCAACGGCGATGCGGGTCAGGTTACTCCTCTTCGACCGCGCGTACCTGGCGTCCGGCGTAGAAGCCGCAGTGCGGGCAGATGCGATGCGGAGCCTTCGGCTCGTGGCACTGCGG
>QHWQ01000349.1 GCA_003222635.1 Acidobacteriota bacterium
GGCTGTTTGACCATGGCAACGTCTCTTTTTATTCAGAGGCGCTGCATGTCGTCGAGCGCTATCGACGCGTCGATGCCAGCACGCTCGAGATTGCCACGACGATTGAGGATCCCGGGATGATCACGCAGCCGTGGCACGTCGCCACGCACCGGCTGAAGCTGGCTTCCTTCGATCAGATCATGGAGGTGCTCTGCACCAACGTTGAAACAGCGTCCCTCATGGAGGCCGCGGCGAAAGACAATTACGGCCGCAAGTAAGAGCGGCGAGACCACCACCGTCACGCAGATCGACACGGGCCTCACGCGCAGCACGGTCACCGAAGACACTCGGGTCGTACGTGCTGCAGAACCTGCCGATCGGACCGTATCGTTTCGACGCGACGCTCGCCGTCACGCTCGAGGTCGGTCAGGTTCAGGAAACCGTGTCGGTGCGGGGAGCGCGCCGCTCGTCGAGACACGCAGTCCCGGCATCGGACAGGCGATCACCAACGAGCAGGTGCTGCAGCTGCCGCGAACGGCCGGCAGCTGACGGAGTTGATCTTCCAGGCGGGCGCCCGCAGGAGTGCAGCTGGCAGTGCCGATCGCCACACTGAACAGCCCGAACTTCGGCGTGATCACGTCAACAGCAGGCGATGCACGCATCGTTCAACTGGCGCTGAGGTGCAGCTTCTAACTACTCCCCGAGGAGCGAGTCATGACGAGACTGATGCTTCGCGCGTTAGCGGTTCTTTTGCTCTCATCTTCGATGGCCTCGGCGCAGGCCGTTTCGACCGCGCAGATCAACGGAACAGTCAAGGATCAGGGCGGCCTCGTGCTGCCTGGCGTCACCATCACGATCACGCAGACCGACACCGGTCTGGTCCGCACGGCGGTGACCGACGACGCGGGATCGTTCGTGCTACAGAACCTGCCCGTCGGACCGTATCGCCTGGAGGCGATGCTCCAGGGGTTCCGTACGTTCCGTCAGACCGGCATCGTGCTGCAGGTCGGCGCGAATCCGACGCTTCCCGTGACGCTGCAGGTTGGTCAGCTCCAGGAGACCGTGACGGTGACGGGCACCGCGGCGCTCGTGGAAACCCGCAGTCCCGGTATCGGGCAGGTGATCACGAACCAGCAGGTGCTCGAGCTGCCGCTCAACGGACGGCAGCTCACCGAGTTGATCTTCCAGGCCGGCCTGGCGGCGGGCGGCGCAAGCACCACGGCGGCACCGGGCGCCAACACGCTCAACACCGGCACGCGCAACTACCCGACCGTGACCGTCCAGGTGGGCGGCGGCGCGTCGAACGGCCTGACGTACATCCTCGACGGGGGCACGCACAACGAGCCGTTCAACAATCTGAACCAGCCGCTGCCGTTTCCTGACGCGATGCAGGAGTTCAAGGTCGAAACAAGCGCGCTGCCCGCGCAGTACGGCCTCCATGCAGCGGCGGCCGTCAATGCCGTGACGAAGTCGGGCACCAACAGCATGCATGGCGACGTCTTCGAGTTTCTCCGTGACTCGACATTGAACGCGCCCAACGCATTTGCCGCGATTGGCCCGAATGGCAAGAAGCGGAGCGATGGCCTCCACCGCGATCAGTTCGGCGGCACGCTGGGTGGACCGATCGTGCAGGGGAAACTGTTCTACTTCGGCGGGTACCAGGGCACGCGCATCAACGTGACGCCCACCGATAACTTCCGGTTCGTGCCGACGGCGGCGATGCTGGCGGGAAATTTCTCGACGGTCACCTCCCCGGCGTGCAACTCGGGGCGAGCGATCCCGCTGGGCGCGCCGTTCGTCAACAACCAGATTTCTCCGTCGCAGTTTTCACCCGCCGCGCTCACGCTGGCGACGAAGCTGCCGGCGGCGAGCGATGACTGCGGCAAGACGCTGTTCGATCGGCTGAACGAGCGATCGGAGCACATCGCCATCGGCCGCGCCGACTACCAGGCGAACAACGCCCATTCGATCTTCGGGCGCTATCAGTTCGCGCACCTCGGCTCGAAGCCGGATGCCGATCCCAACCAGAACCCGGTCGCCTACGGCAACTCGCCGCTCGATCACACGGTGCACTCGGTGGTCGTGGGCGATACGTACCTGTTTGGCTCGAACACGGTCAACTCGTTCCGTGTGACGTACAACAACGCGAACATCACGAAGGATTACGTGCGCTTCTTCGATGTCCGCGACCTCGGCATCCCGATGACGTCGCTCGTCGATCGGTTCATCGGCGTGACCGTGACACCCGGGTTCGCGATCGGCGGCGAGAACACCAATCCCGGGTACATCCCGACCAAGACGTACCAGGCGGCCGACGACTTCAGCAAGGTGCGCGGCGCGCACCAGATCGGGACGGGTTTCAACTTCATCCACTCGTCCATCTCCACGACGTCGTACGGGTCCGCCGCGGGAAGCTTCTCGTTCACCGGCCAGATTACGGGACTCGGTCTGGCGGATTTCCTCCTGGGCCGGCCCACGTCGATCCAGCAGACCAGCATCAACCATCAGAAAGGGAAGCTCAACTACGTCGCCCTCTACGTGCAGGATGCATGGAAGGCCTCGCCGAACCTCACGTTGAACCTCGGTTTGCGGTGGCAGCCGAACCTCCCGTACACGTCTGACCTGGGCGATTTCAGCCACTTCAGCCTCCAGAACTTCCGCGCGGGCATCCACAGCACGGTGTACAGAAACGCGCCAGCCGGATTGATCTTCCAGGGCGATCCCGGCTATCCGGGCAACGCCGCCGGCAACAAGTCATGGGATAGCGTCGCGCCGCGTATTGCGGCGGCGTGGGATCCACAGGGCAACGGCAAGATGACGGTGCGCGCGGCGTACGGACGGTTCTACGAGACCGTGCAGCTGATCAACTACTTTGGCTTCACGCGCTCGTCGCCGTTCGGCAACACCGTGACGGTCACCAACGGCACGTTCGACAACCCGTGGGGGAATACGCCGGGCGGCAATCCGTTCCCGATCACGCCCAACGCCAACACGATCTTCCCGCCGAACGGAACCTATGTGACGTTTCCGTTCGATATGAAGGAGCCGTACTCCGACCAATGGAATGTCAGCCTGCAGCGGCAGCTCGGTGCGGCCTGGGTCGTGTCCGGGAATTATCTCAGCAGCCGCGGCCATCGCCTGCTGCTCGGCGACCAGTTGAACCCTGCCGTGTTCGGGCCGGGCGCCACGACCGCCAACACCGCCGCGCGCCGCCTGCTGACGCTCGAGAATCCCGACCAGGGGCGCTTCTACGGGCAAATCTTCGAGGCGCATCCCATCGGGACGTCGAAGTACGACGCGCTGCTGCTGTCGGCGCAGCATCGCACGGCCGGCGTGTTCCTCTCGGGCAACTACACGCTGTCGAAGTGCACCTCGGATCTCGTCGACTACGTGATGGCCAACGGGCAGGTCGACCTCGTGAAGCCGGGAGATCCGGGATATGACCGCGGGAGCTGCGGCGCGACCGATCAGCGGCACATCGCGAACCTCTCTGCGGTGTACCAAGTGCCCGGTGCGTCAAGCGGGGCCACGCGGGCCCTCACGAGGGACTGGCAGATCTCGGCGATCGCTGTAGCGCGGAGCGGAGGCCACTTCCACGTGAACACCGGCCAGGATAACGCGCTCACAGGCCAGGCCAACCAGCGTCCCGATCAGGTGATGGACAACCCGTACCTCAAGCAGGGCTACCGGTACCTGAACCCGGCGGCGTTCAAGGCGCCGGCGCCCGGGACGTACGGCAATCTCGAGGCGAACAGTCTCGTGGCCCCGCACTGGTACAACCTCGACATGGGGCTCGTGCGATCGTTCCACACCGGCGGCGAGCGGCAGATCCAGTTCAGGGCGGAAGTGTTCAACGTGCTGAACCGCGTCCAGTTGGATCGGCCCGTCACGGTGTTGACCAGCCCGGACTTCGGAGTCTTTACATCGACAGCGGCCGACGCCCGCATCGTTCAGCTCGCCGTGAAGTACGTCTTTTAGCATGTTATAGTCGGCGACTGGCTCGAGAATTCGTCTCGGGAGGAGAACGCCCCATGGCGCAGCAGCTCACCCTCCAGGTCGACGGTCGGAAGCGAACGATCGAGATCGACGACCCCGCGATGCCGCTTCTCTACGCTCTCCGCGATGAACTCGGCCTGATCAATCCCCGCTTCGGCTGCGGGCTCGGTCAATGCGGCGCCTGCACGGTGCATGTTGACGGCCGCTCGGTGCGTTCCTGCATCACGCCAGTTCGATCGGTGGAAGGCAAGAACATCACGACGCTTGCAGGCGTCGGCACCCCCGAGAAGCCACACCCGATCCAGAAGGCGTGGATCGAAGAGCAGGTGAACCAGTGCGCGTATTGCATCAACGGCTGGCTCATGACCGCCGTGGAGCTCTTCGATCGCACTCCACATCCCACTGACGCGCAGATCAACGCGGCGTTCGCGCCGCTGATCTGCCGCTGCGGCACCCATGCGGCAGCCGTCCGCGCGGTCAAGCGCGCCGCGCAGTCCGCCTGAGGAGACGCGCCATGCTCAACAACGAAACGACCGCGCTTCAGATCTCGCGCCGCGCGTTTCTCACCGCGAGCGGCGCCCTGCTCGTCACGGTCGCAGCACCGCTGGAGTGGGCTGAGGGCCAGACGACCGGCGCGACCACAAGGCCTCCACTCAAAGGCGACCAGCTCGATTCCTACATCACCATCGATCCCGACGGCACCGTGGTGGCCTACTACGGCAGGATCGATGGCGGCCAGGGGCTCGAAACGGCAATCGCGCAGATGGTCGCCGAGGAGATCGACGTCCCGTACGAGCGCGTACGCGTCGTCATCAGCGGTCCGCAAGCCCTTGACATGGGTGGCGCGAGCGCAGGACAGGGTGTGTCCCTGAGCGGCATGTTATTGCGCCGCACGGCCGCCGAGGCTCGTCGCCTGCTGATCGAGATGGCGGCAACAGCGCTCGCAGTTCCCGCCAATCAGCTTGCGGTCACCGATGGAGTCGTCCACTCGGTCTCCGACCCGACCAAACGAATTTCCTACGCGGACCTGATCGGCGGCCGGTACTTCAGCTCCACGCTCAATTGGAACGGCCGCACCGGCGGCGCGCTGCAGGTCGAAACCCCGGCGCCGCTGAAGCGGCCCGATCAATTCAAGGTGATCGGCCAGTCGATCCCGCGAAAGGACATTCCGCCCAAGGTCTTCGGGCGGATGGAAATGGTCAGCGACGTCCGGCTGCCGGGAATGCTGCACGCCCGGATGATCAGGCCGACGGTCGCAGGCGCGGTGCCAGTCAACGTCGACGAAGCCTCAATCGCGGGCATTCCTGGCGCGAAGGTTGTCTGGATCAAAAATCTTCTGGCGGTTGTGGCCGAAAGAGAGTGGAACGCGGTCAAGGCCGCGCGTGCGCTGAAGGTGACCTGGTCGGAATCGACGCCGAATTTTCCCGGCCACGACAACGTTCACCGGTACATCCGCCAGGCGCCGGTGATCAAGCGCGGGATTCAGCGCGAGAACGGAAACGTCGACGAGGGATTCAAGCAGGCGGTCCGGATCATCGAAGGCGAGTACGAGTACCCGACCCAATCTCACGCCAGTACCGGGCCCGGATGCGCAGTCGCGGACGTGCGCGCAGACTCGGCGACGATCTGGACCTCGACTCAGAAACCCTACGGCTCGGCCGCCTGCGTCGCGGATCTCCTCGGCCTGCCGCCGGAAAAGGTGACGGCGATCTGGAAATTCGGGACGGGTTCCTATGGCCGCAACGATCAAGGCGACGCCGCTGCCGATGCTGCCGTGCTTTCGAAGCAACTCGGCCGCCCGGTGCGCGTCCAGTACATGCGCCATGAGGGCACGGGCTGGGATCCCAAGGGCACCGCGTCGGTCAATCGAGCCAAGGTGGGACTCGATGGCAGCGGCAAGGTGATCGCCTACGAGTTCATCAGCAAGGCCTTCTCACGCCAGGACACGAATCCACGCGAGGGCGATGCCGGCGACGTGCTGGCCGGCCATCTGCTGGGCGCGCGCCTCCATCCCAACCCGATCTTCGAAATCCCGGTTGCCTCGTATACCTTCGACCATGGCCGCCTGGGCTGGGAGATCGTTCCCGCGCTGATGGAGCGCGCGTCCCCGTTGCGCACGACGCATGTCCGCGATCCGTTTGGGGGCCCGATCCTGTTCGGCAGCGAGTCGTTCTGGGACGAGGTCGCAGCGGCAACCTCCGCCGACCCGGTTGATTTCCGGCTCCGCTATCTCACCACTCCGCGCGACCGCGACGCCGTCCAGAGGGCGGCCGAATACTACGGTTGGCAGAAGCGCCCCTCGCCGCGCAACGACCAGAAGGACAGCGACGTCGCCGTCGGTCGTGGTATCGCCTTCCGGCGCCACTTCGACACCTTCATCGCGCTGATTGCCGAGGTGAGGGTCCACCGCAACACCGGCAAGCTCGATCTGCTGCGCTATGTGTGCGCGCATGACTGCGGCATGATCGTCAATCCGCAGACACTGAAGCACGTGATCGATCGCCAGCTTGTCTACGGCACCAGCCGCGCGATGTTCGAGGAGGTGCGCTTCAACGAGAACATGGTGACGAGTGTCGACTGGGCGACGTATCCCGTGCTGCACGTCGCCGACGTCCCGGCGCGGATTGACATCGTGCTGATCGACCGCCCG
>QHWQ01000350.1 GCA_003222635.1 Acidobacteriota bacterium
GGGCGCCATCTGCAGGTTCAGCGCGACCTGCTGGCCGACCTGTACCTGCACGCCCCGCCGTTCCACGGTCGCAAAGCCCGAGAGCTCCGCCGCGACGCGATAGTCGCCGATGCGCACAGTGACCAGGTACTTGCCGGTGGAATCGGTGACGGCTTCGAAGCTGTTGCCGTTGGCTTCGTTGGTGGCACGGATGACGACGCCCGGCAGCACGCCGCCGGTCTGATCGGAAATCGTGCCGCTGATCGCCGCTTCCTGAGCGAAGGCGGTCACCGGCAGTAAGAAAAGTGGAAGGGTCAGGAGTGCAGCGATGGCGAGCCCACGGATCTGGTGCATCAATCCTCCTCGGAGACGCGCGAAATATATCAGGTATCGGGGTTGAGATCCCGATACCTGAAACCGTTAGAAGGTCGTGCGGAAGCCGAGCTGCATGAGCCTCGGCATGAACGCGATGTTGTTGTTGTCGGTCGGCTGTCCGTAGCGCGCGTTGCCTTCGTTGGTCACCCACGATCCGTAGTTCGTGCGGTCGAACACGTTGAACACCTCGAGGATGCCGTCGAAGGTGTAGCGCTTGCTCACCGTGAACTTGCGCTGCAGCCGCACGTCGACGCGTGAGAGCGAGCTCAGATCGAAGCTGCTCCACGGAATCAGCGCGCCCTGGCTGTAGAACGGCGAGTTGGTCGGACGCACGCGGCTCGTCGGTCCGGAGGTCGCGCCCGTCGCCAGCACGTCCTGCCCTGTCGTCGGCGTGGCCCACCCGTTGTCGCCGAAGATGTAGAGGCCACTGAGCTGGAACGCGTACGGCAGCTCCCAGATGCCGTTGAACGTGAAGCGGTTCCGCTGCACGCCGGCGTCGTACCACTGCGCCGCCAGTGACGGATGCAGCGCGATCGGGACGTCGCAGACGAAGTTGCCCGCCGGGTTGATCGTGAAGACGTACTGGCAGCCCGGCGCGATCGGCTCGCGCTGCCACGCGCGATCCGTCGAGATCGAATAGGTCGCGGACGCCTGCCAGCGGTTCGCCATCCGCTTGGTGAACGACATCTGCACCGTCTGGTAGTTGTCCTTCGCCTCGGTGAGGCTCATCGACACCTGATCCCACCCGTAGCTCGCGTACGGTTTCTTCGTGCGGTCCGTGAAGGGATAGTTGATGCCGGTCGCCGGGTTGTAGGCGAGGTTGATGTCCTGCTGCACCGTCTGATGCCGCGCGCCCACGAAGATGTAGTCGGCGTCGACGGCCATCACGTTGCCGATCTGCCGCTGCACGCCGATCGACGACTGATAGCTGTAGGGCATCTGCGACGTCGGCGAGGCAAAGCTCGTCGTGATCGAGCTGAAGTACTTGCCCTGCGCCTGCAGCGCTCTCGCCTGCTCGAGCGTCGGCCGCGGACCGTTGAACGGATTGGTCGCGAAGTCCGGCCGGCCGTCGTTGAGCAGCACGGGATGCACCTGCCCTGACCACAGGTTCGTCCAGTGCGCCTGCGAGAAGCCGTTGTCGCCGAAGTACTGGCCGAAGCCGCCGCGGACGACCGTCCGTTGATCGACCGCGTAGGTGAACCCGAGACGCGGCGCGACGTTGTTCTTGTCCGCGTGCCGGTGCCCGTTGAGCCACGGCTGCACGACGACGTCCTCGGCGAACATGCCCGTGCTCATGTCGTAGCGCACGCCGAGGTTGAGCGTCAGCTTGCGCGTCGCCGCCCAGTCGTCCTGCAGCCAGGCGCCGACCCGGTTTTCGATCGGCTCGACGGAGAAATTACCGATGCCGATCGTGTAGGAGCGAATCACGCCGTTCAGCGCATTCAGATTCCAGCTGTCGACGTTGTTCCACACCGGGAAGATCTGCTCGATGTTGGCCGGCGGCGGACCGCCCGTCGCGTCGTACACGCCCTGGCACCACGTGCAGTGCCAGACCGGATCGTAGGTGCGGAAGTACTCGCCACCCAGTTTCACATCGTGGCGCCCGGCTTTGTCCAGCGAGTAGGTGAAGTCGTCCCGGATGTTGTACGGCTGGTACTTGATGTTCTGGTACGAGAAGCTATGCGCCTGGCCGACGGTGTAGCCGCGAAGGTTGATGATCGGCGAGCCGTGCGTCAGCTCCGGCGCCTGCGGATGGTTCGCCCACCGCAGGATCGAATCCTGGTACCACGAGTAGCCCGAGTAGCCGCCCTTGATCTCGTTGATCGTCTTCTGCCCGAGCACCTGCGTCAGGTTGACCGTGATGTTGTCGTTCTGGCGGCCGACTTCGATCCCCGTTGACGGATGGCGCGTGGCGCCGCCCGAGTAGCGCGGATCGAGCGGCAGGTGCACGCGCGCCCAGTTGCCGCGGAACGACAGCCGCGTCTGCGACGTGAACTGGAAATCGACGCGCACGCCCCCCTTCTTCTCCGTGTTGTTGCTCTTCTCGTCGAAGTTGAAGCTGGGCCACGGGCTCGAGTGGCTGAAGGTCACCGGGTTGTGCTCGTACTCGTAGTTGGCGAAGTAGTGGATCCGATCCTTCTTGATCGGGCCGCCATAGGTGAAGCTCAGTTGCTGATCCTGGTACGGCAGCACGCGGTTCTGCACGAAGTCCTTCGCGATGAAGCGGTCGTCGCGGAAGTAGCCGGAGACGGTGCCCGACGGAACGTTGGTGCCCGACTTCGTGATGGCGTTGATCTGCACGCGCATCGAGCGCCCCTGGCTGGCGTCGAAGCGGTTCGAGACGAACTCGAACTCCGCGATCGAGTCGCGGCTGAACTTCGGCTGGCCGAACGACTGCACCATGTTGTTGGTCACTTCCTGGCCGTCGATGTTCAGCTGGAAGTTCCCCGCGCCGCCCATCGGCGTGTCGCTCGAGGTGTTCTGCCGCGATCCGGGCGCGAGCATCGTCAGATCAATCCAGTTGCGGCCGTTGAGCGGCAGGTCCTGCATCTGGCGCGGGTCGACGTTGGCGCCGACCGTGGAGCTCACCGTGTCGATGAGCGGCGCTTCGCCGGTGACCGTCACCGATTCCTGCACCGTGGACGGCGAGAGCTGCAGGTTCAGCACCGCCGTCTGGCGCACGAGCAGATCGACACTGCGCGTCACGGTGGCAAATCCCGGCAGCTCCGCGGTGATGCGATGCACGCCCGTGCGCACGGGCAGACGGAATCCGCCGGCTTCATCGGTCACGGCCACGAACGTATTGCCCGTCGCTTCGTGAACCGCGGTAATCGTCACGCCGGGCAGCACGCCGCCCGTCGAGTCGGTAATCGTGCCGGTCACGGTCGCATCCTGCGCGAAGGCGCGCGCCGGCAGCAGCAGAACGGGAATGAGAAACAGCGAGGTGAAGACGAATCGCCGGAGTGAGGTGTGAGTCACAGCCCACCTCCTGGTAGGTGCGCTGCTTATATCACCATCAAAACGATCCGCCAATATACGGAAGCATGCGGCCGAAGTAGATGACGCCGATCCACAGAAAGATCTGTGAAGCTGCAAGGATCTTTGCCGACCGCGGCGCGTCGCCCGTGCCGAGCGCCCACACATCGTCGAACAGCGTCAGGTACAGGACGTTTGCGCCCGCCAGCAGCATGAAGAGCACCTTCAGATGGAAGGCAGGGTTGTCGATGTACTGAAACGCCTGGCCGACGAAGAACAGCATGCCCGTGACCGAGTTGATGACGAACCCGAGTACGCCCCAGGGCAACAGCCGGTGGATGTCGATGAACGGCGCGTTGCGCATGAAGCCGAGGATGCGCAGGTTGCCGACCAGCACCACGCCGAACAGCAGCGAGAGGCCGATGAAGTGCAGCGTCTCGAGCTCGGGCCACGCGTTCGGGTGATGAAACTGGTAGTACCGGATCGCGGCGCCCTTCAGCGCGGCCGGCGCAAGGGCGCCGGTGGTCGCGTCCGCGTGTTGGCCGGGCGCGAGGATTTCCGGATGCGTGATCTCGCCGCCGATGTTCGAGGCGTTGGCCATCAACGCAATCGTGATCGCCGACAGCAGCAGCACCGATGAGGTCGCCCACGTCGAGCGCCCTGCCGGCTTGCGCGCCTGCCAGAGCGCGAACCACGCCGCCACACCGGTGGCCTCCATGAAGACGAGCGCCAGCAGCGCCGCGCTCTGGTGCACCGCGATCAAATCGGCGTTGATGCCCGGCTTTTGCTTCATCACCGCTTCGGCGACGTGGCCAGTCATGTACGTTGCCAACGAGACGAGCGCGATGGCGAAGAAGAGCGCGAACGCGCCGCGGAACAGGTCGTCGCTCTTCTTGGCGAAGGCCAGCAGCAGCACGCCCAGGGCGACGATGGTGCCGACGGTCGGAACGTGATTGAGGAGCAGATGAAGATGTACGAAATTCATGATTACTGAAGATAGGCTAAGAAGCGTCCCGTCGTGATGACGCCGACCCACACCGCGAGCCCCGCCGCGGCCATTCCCTTCACGCTGGCGGGAATCCGGCCGTCGCTCCCCTCACCGTCCACGAACTTCTGCAGCGGAAACGCGAGGGCGACACCCACGGCGATGAGCGCGAGCTTGGCGTAGTAGTCCGGCTCATTGCCGGTAATGGTCGCGTGCGCGGCGAACAGAAGGCTGCCGGTGATCGCGTTGAGCACGAAGCCGCCCCAGAAGATCCTGAACAGCATCCGCATCGAGGAAACCGGCAGCGGCCGTCCGACGCCGACGAGCCGCAGGCAGATGATGAACATCACGCCCGCGGTCAACCCCATGCCGACGCTGTGCAGGAACAGGATGAGCGGGAAGCTCCAGATGGTCTCGTCCGTCGCGATCCAGTTGGAGACGGACAAATCCTGTAGCCACTGAAAATACGATTGCACTGTTCCCCCGGAAATGAGCGGCGTGTATTCTAGCGTGCCTTTCGAACGCTGGGCGGGACCGGCATCACCACGTACGGGTTGCCGGTTTCCGTCTCGGCGATCGTCAGATCGAGGATGGTCACGCCGTCGCGCTTTTCGACGACGTGGCCTGGATACCAGGCGTCGATCTTGTTGAGCGGCTCGTTGAGGTCGGCGTAGTTGGAGTAGAGAAATTCGGTGACGACGTTGCCCTGCCGGACCTCGACGCGTTCGGCGCAGTAGCTCGCACAGGGGATGTCATCGTTGCTACCGTTGGACAGGGTGGCCCTGGCGACTGCGCCCGCAACGCCGGGAATCGGATACGCCGCCACCGTCTTGCCGTTCTCCATCGTGATCTTCAGGTTCGCGCCGCCCGCCGCGGCCGCCTTTGCCGCGCCCTGCGGTCCGCTCCAGATTCGGATCAACCGCTCGGCGAGCGCGGTGGGCTTCGCCGTAGCGGTCCCTTTACCTGCGACGAGCTCGGCGCCCGCGATGTCCTCGTCCCAGGCGAACTGGCCGTTGACGACCTCGATCGCCTTGCGCACGCGGCCATCCGGAGTGGTGCAGGTGTACTGCGCGCGCATTCCCGGCAGCCAGTAGTTGATGCTCGCACGATAGTTCTGCAGCGTACACGCCTGGCCGTCGACGCGGACCGTGCCGGTGGCCTTCCTGATTTCGAGCGCGGCCACGCCATCGACCTCATAGAGTCCGCGCAGCATGCCCATGTGCCACAT
>QHWQ01000032.1 GCA_003222635.1 Acidobacteriota bacterium
CGTCATCCTCGAAATCCGCGCGGGTACCGGCGGCGACGAGGCGGCGCTCTTCGCCGCGGATCTCTTCCGGATGTACAGCCGCTTCGCCGAGAAACAGGGATGGCGCATCGAGGTGATGTCCACCAGCGAGAGCGGCACGGGCGGGCTCAAGGAAGTCATCGCGTCCATCGAAGGGCGCGGCGTCTACAGCCGGATGAAGTACGAGAGCGGCGTGCACCGCGTGCAGCGCGTGCCCGCGACCGAGGCGAGCGGCCGCATCCACACCTCCACGGCCACGGTCGCGGTCCTTCCGGAAGCCGAGGAAGTCGACATCCAGATCAACGAGAAGGACCTACGCATCGATACGTTCTGCTCGAGCGGACCTGGCGGCCAGAGCGTCAACACGACGTATTCCGCCGTCCGCATCACGCACATCCCTACCGGTGTCGTCGTGTCGCAGCAGGACGAGAAGTCGCAGATCAAGAACAAGGCGAAGGCGTTGAAGGTGCTGCGCGCGCGGCTCTACGAGATGGAGATGCGCAAGCAGCAGGAGGCGCTCGCCAAGGAGCGGCGCGGCCAGGTCGGCACCGGCGAGCGCTCGGAGAAGATTCGCACGTACAACTTCCCGCAGAGCCGCATTACGGACCATCGCATCAACTTCACGACGCACCGCCTCCACGACGTCCTCGAAGGCGATCCCGGCGAGCTGATCGATCAGCTCACCACCTTCTACAACGCCGAGAAGCTGAAGGAAGCCACGACCGTCTAAATGCTGGCCGACACGCTTGCCGCGGCACGCGCGAAGCTCGTCGAGGCGGGCATCCGCGCGGACGAAGCGATGATCGACGTCGACGTCTACGCCCGCACGATTCTGGGGTGGGACCGCGCGACGCTGCTGGCCAATCTCCGCGAGCCGGCGCCGCCACAGCTCGAACCGCGATTCTCCGAGTGGATCTCCCGGCGCGAGCGCCGCGAGCCAACCGCCTACATCGTCGGCAAACGCGAGTTCTGGGGGCGCGACTTCCTCGTCACGCCCGCGGTGCTGGTGCCCCGTCCCGAGACGGAATTCATCGTCCAGGAATCGCTCGCGCTGACGATAGGCGTCCGCGCTCCGCGCATCGCGGATATCGGGACCGGCAGCGGTATTCTCGCGGTGACGCTGGCAGCGGAGCTGCCGCACGCGACGGTCGTCGCCACGGACCTGTCGAGCGATGCGCTCGTCGTTGCGCGTGAGAACGGCGAGCGACTCGGCGTCGCCGGCAGAACGACGTTCGTCAGGACGTCATATCTCGACGACGTGGACGGCGTGTTCGATCTCATCGTCGCCAACCCGCCATATGTGCGCGACAGCGACAAATCGGCGCTCGCGCGCGACGTGCGGCACGAGCCGGACGTCGCGCTCTTCGGCGGGCCCGATGGCCTGCGGGACGTCGGCGGCGTGCTCGACGCCGCGGTCGCGAAGCTGAAGCTTGGCGGATGGTTCGTGATGGAGTTCGGCTACGGGCAGGAGGACGACGTGCGGCGGCTCGTGGGCGCTCGTGCTTCGCTGCGGGTCGACCACATCCGCGACGATCTGCAGGGAATCGCGCGCACGGCTATCATCCACAAGCCATGAGCGACTGTCTCTTCTGCAAAATCATCGCGGGTGAGATCAAGGGGACGATCGTCCATCAGGACAACGACGTCGTCGCGATCGAGGACATCAATCCGCAGGCGCCGCTGCACGTGCTCATCATCCCGCGCCAGCACATTGCGACGATCAACGACCTGACGCCCGCCAACGATGCCCTGGTCGGATCGATGTTCCGCGCGGCCGCCGCGCTCGCCAGGCAGCATGGCTACGCCGACCGCGGCTACCGTACGGTCTTCAACTGCAACAGCGAGGCGGGCCAGTCGGTGTTCCACATCCACCTGCACCTGCTGGCAGGCAGACCGATGCTGTGGCCGCCGGGTTAGCGGTTTATCGGTGGTTCGAGGGTTCGGTGGTTCGCGGGTTCGCTTCGCATCTGAAACGCGATGCCGCCATCAAAGTCTTATCCGAGTCTTTCTCACGACCCCGATGGCTGATGGTCGTTCGCCAAGATGTTCTGATGGCACAGCACCCATGGACGTGGTCATGGGACACTTTCTGGTGATCCCATGGGATGCGGAACTGAAGAAATAGTCACCGCCGGGCCGCCGGCGGCGGCAGGACCGCGAACCTGCCACGGTTCGGCAATCGATACGCGTGAAAGCGGCGGTCGAGCGTGATGATGCGGTTGGTCCGCTCGCGCTCGGCGGCGCGGACGATGGCCGCGTCGGCGAAGTCCATCGGCAGATCGCGGTACTTCTGCATCAACGCCTTCATGCGGGCCAGATCGGCCGCCTCCAGGTCGACGAGCCGCAACGCATCATCCGACACCATGTCGCACAGGGTGTCGGTTCCGCGAGCGGTGTCCGCGAGCAGGTGCATGGCCTCGGTCAGCGCGGGCCAGACAGTGAACAGAGGTTCTCGTACGCCCTCGAGCGCCTCGAGACACCGCTCGTGAGCCGCGTCGTCTCGATCCAGCAACGCGATCAGTGCGCTGGCGTCAACGAGCACGCCGGGCACGGTGCTTCCGCCTGATCGCGTCCCGGTATTTGCGGTGTGTGTCCCTGGAGTAGTGTGCGCCGCCGGTGCTGATCGTGCCGATGAACGGCTTCAGGCGGTCGAACGCCGATGCCTCCGCGCCGCTTTTCGAGGGTCCTTCGGCCGCGTACTGGGCAACCGCTTCACGGACGACCTGCGATTTTGAACGTGCGGTCATGGCGGAGAGCCGGCGGATCTTGGCTTCGGTTTCCGGGTCCAGTCGCAGGCTGAAAGGCACGGTGTGTCCTACATCATGGTAGGACACTGAGGCGGGGAATGCAACAAGCGCAGCAGTAATCTAGGATTTTCCCGAATACGGGCCGGCGATGACGACCGCGGCTTTTGAGGGATCGAGAATCGCGCGCGCCGCGGCCTGGACGTCCCCGGGCGTCACCTTCGCGAGAAGCTCCGGCACGCGCACGTCGTAGTCCATGCCCAGCCCGAAGAACTCGACCATCTGCAGGAAATTCGCGATGCCGGCGTTCGTCTCGAGCCGCCGCGGCATCGAGCCGATCAGGAACTGCCGCGACTCCGCGAATTCCTCATCCGTCGGACCGTCGTTCGCCATCCGCGAGACTTCTTCGTCGATCGACGCAATCGCGCGATCGACGTTCGCGGGGTTGACGCCCGCGCGAATCAGCAGCGGACCGGGCACGACGTTGGCGTCGAGCGCGCTGAAGACGTAGTAGGCCATCCCCTGGCGCTCGCGGATGCTGTCGCCAAGACGGCCGCCGATCGAGTACTCGCCGAAGATGTTGTTCATCAGCCAGTACGCGTAGAACGCCGGATCCGAGCGCACGATCGTCGTGAAGCCATAGGCGATGTCGGCCTGCGCCTTGTTCATCATCGGGATCACGCGCAGGCGGCGTTCGTGGGCGGCCGGTACGGGTGGAAATAGTGCGGGCCCGGGCGGCGGCGCCTGCCAGGATGCAAACGCGCGGCTCCCGAATTCGATCGCGCGCTCGGCATCGACGTCACCCACCATCACGAGCGACAGCGCGCCGGGGCGGAATCGCGCCGCATGGAACGCCTGCAGCGACGAGCGGGCGATCCGTTCAACGCCTTCCACGGAGCCCCGCGGCCTTCGTCCGTACGGATGCGCATCGCCGTAGAGCAGCGCGAGCAGCCCTTCGCTCGCCATCGCCGCCGGATTGTCCTCGTCCTGACGAATCATCGTCACGATTTCGCCGCGCCGCGTTTCGACTTCAGGATCGGGAAACGCCGGATGCATGACGATGTCCGCGAGCGTGGCGAGCGTCGAGCCGAGATCTTCGACCAGACAGGTGCAGACGAGCGACAGCGCGTGGCGGTTGACCGTAATCGCGAGCGAGATGCCGCGATTCTCGAGCCCGTCGGCAATTTCCTCGGCGGAGTGCGCCGTGGTTCCGCGATCGATCGTCCGCGAGACGAAATGCGAAACGCCGTGCTGCGATGGCGGATCGAAGACCGTCCCCGCCTCGAACGCGGCGTGGATGGTCACGGCCGGCGTGGCGCCCGAATGCTTCGCGATGACGCGGGCGCCGTTGTCCAGCACCGATCGCAGCGGCGCCAGGGCGTAGTTGCGTTGTTGAGTGGTGGTCACGAGACGATCGGATCGAACCAGCCGACGGTGCGGTTGGTCGGTGTGAGACACCGCCCCGCCGCGTCCCCGACCTGCTGCAGCGTGACCGCGTCAATGCTCTCGCGCAGCGAGGGGACCAGACGCCACGTGGCAATCGTTTCGAAGTAGCCGAGCTGATGCGCGATGTTCGAAATGCTGTCACCCTCGAAGACCAGGCGTGCGCGCAGCTGGTTCTTCGCCTTCTCGAGCTCGTGTTCGGTGATGCCGTGGCGCCGCACGGCCTCGAGCTGCGCGAGCGTGGCTTGCTCGACGGCCGAGAGCGCCGTGCCCTCGGTGGCCGTCACCGAAATCGTGTAGAGAAACGGCTGCTCGGTCGGCACGAGCCCGCCGTTGACCGCCGACGCGAAGCCGCCATCGACGAGCGCGCGATACAGCCGCGCGCTGCGCTGCGGCGGAGGCGTGCGGAAGCTCGCCCACAGGTTCAGTCCTTTCGCGCCCGTAAGCACCGCGTCGAGTACCTGCAGCGGGAAGAAATCGGGATCCGTGACCGCCGGCGCGTGGTACCCGACTTTCAAATACGCCGTCGTTCCCTCGCGCGAGACGGTCACCCGCCGCTCCCCGAGCTGCTCCGCCTCCCGCGTGTGGTGACTTTTCGCGACCTCGCCAGGGTTGATCGCGCCGAAGCGCTGAACGACGCTGCGCATTGCATCCTTGCGATCGACATCGCCGACAATCACCAGCGTCGCGTTGTTCGGAACGTAATGCCGGCGGTAGTACCCGTACAAGTCCTCGCGCGTCATCGTCTGCAGATCCGCCAGCCAGCCGATGGTCGGATGTCGATACGGATGCGCGCGGAACGCGGTCGCGGTCAGCTCCTGATCGAGCAGCTGGTCGGGATCGTTCTCGCCGCCCTGCAGCTCCGAGATGATGACCGTCCGCTCCGATTCGCAGTCCGCGGGATCGTAGAGGCAGTTCGCCATCCGCTCCGACTCGATGAACAGCATTCGATCGAGCACGTCGCGCGCCGCGGTCTCGGTGTACGTCGTCTGATCGATCCACGTGTAGCCGTTCCAGTAGCCGCCGTACTGCTCGATGATCCCCTTCACTTTGTCGCGCGGGATGTTGGTCGTCCCCTTGAAGTTCATGTGCTCGACCCAGTGCGAGACGCCGGTGAGTCCCGGCCCCTCGTCCTTCGAGCCGACGCGATACCAGCACCACACGGATGCGAGCGGCGCCGTGCGCACGTCCTGAATGAGCACGCGCAGCCCGTTGTCGAGCACCTCTTCGTACACGTCCACGCTCGCATTATAGGTCGCGGCCTTCACGTGGTCCGGCTGAAGCCGGACACTACCATGTACAATTTGATGGAATGCCGGAGTGGAAAGATACGGTCAACCTGCCGCGCCGAAATTCGTCTTCCACGACGGGCCGCCGTACGCCAACGCGCAGATCCACCTCGGCACGGCGCTCAACAAGATCCTCAAGGACATCGTCATCAAGTCGAAGACGATGGCCGGCTTCGACGTTCCGTACACGCCGGGCTACGACTGTCACGGCCTGCCGATCGAGCTGAAGGTCGATCGCGAGCTCGGTGCGAAGAAGCGCGACATGTCGCTCGTCGACATCCGCCGCGCGTGCCGCGAGTACGCGGGGCGCTACATCGACGTGATGACCGCCGAGTTCAAACGGCTGATGGTCTTCGGCGACTGGGAGCACTACTACGTGACGATGGCGCCGCGGTATCAGGCGGACATCGCGCGCGCGCTCGGCACATTCGTCGAGCGCCGGCTCGTGTACAAGGGCAAGAAGCCGGTCCACTGGTGCATCCACTGCCGCACCGCGCTCGCTGAAGCGGAAGTCGAGTACGCCGACCACTCGTCGCCGTCGATCTACGTCGAGTTTCCGCTCGATCCGGAGAGCGCTGGCGAGCTCGCGACGCGTGTGCCTGCGCTCGCGGGACGCGAAATCTCCGCGCTCATCTGGACGACGACGCCATGGACGATTCCGTCGAACCTGGCGCTCGCGTTCCATCCGGAGTTCGACTACGCCGCCTATGAGGTCGACGGCCGCGCGGTGATCGTCGCCGAGCGTCTTGCGCCCGCCGTGGCGGCGGTCGTCGGACGTCCGTTCGAACGGCCGATCGCCAAGATGACCGGTGAAGTCTTCGAGGGGATTCGCTTCCGTCACCCGCTCTACGATCGCGATTCGGTCGGCGTGCTTGCGGATTACGTGACGCTCGACGCCGGAACGGGTGTCGTGCACACGGCTCCAGGCCACGGCGCGGACGACTTCCTCACGGGACGGAAGTACGGACTCGACATCTACGCGCCGGTGGACGCCGGCGGACATTTCCTCGAAACGGTGGGACTCTTCGGCGGCATGCGTGTGTTCGACGCCAACCCGAAAGTGGAAGAGGCATTGAAGGCGCGCGGCCGGCTGTGGCATCGCGAGCCGTTCGAGCATCAGTATCCGCACTGCTGGCGGTGCCACAACCCGGTGATCTTCCTCGCGACCTCGCAGTGGTTCGTGCGGATGGACGGGGAGCCGGCGATCACCGGCGGCGACGGCAGGACGCGCACGCTGCGCGAGGCGGCGCAGTACGGGATCGACCACGAGGTGCAGTGGATTCCCGCGTGGGGACGCGACCGCATCTTCAACATGGTCACCAACCGTCCCGACTGGTGCATCTCGCGCCAGCGCGCCTGGGGTGTGCCGATTCCCGCCGTCGACTGCACGGCCTGCGGTGAAGCGATTCTCACCGCGGCGCTCGTGGAGAAGGCTGCGTCGGTCTTCGAGAAGTACAACGCGGACGCATGGTACGAGCGGCCGATCGAGGAGTTCCTGCCGGAGGGCTTCGTCTGCCCGTCGTGCGGCGGCACGTCGTTCGAGCGCGAACGCGACATCCTCGACGTCTGGTTCGACTCGGGCTCGAGCCATGAAGCGGTCCTGGCACGTTCGCCGGAGATGGGCTGGCCCGCGGACATGTATCTCGAAGGCAGCGATCAGCATCGCGGCTGGTTCCAGAGCTCGCTGCTGGTGGCGCTGGCCACGCGCGGCCGTCCGCCGTATCGGGAAGTGCTCACGCACGGCTTCCTCATCGACCTCGAAGGGCGCAAGATGTCGAAGTCGGTCGGCAACGCCATCTCGCCGCAGGAAGTGATCAAGGAAAGCGGCGCGGAAATCATCCGCCTGTGGGTGGCCTCGACGGAGTTCACCGAGGAACTGCGCGTCAGCAAGGAAATCCTGACGCGTGTCGTCGATAGCTACCGCAAGCTCCGCAACACATGCCGCATCCTGGTGGCGAACCTCTACGACTTCGATCCCGCGGTCGACAGCGTTCCGCTCGATCGGCTGGATGCCATCGATCGCTACGTGCTGGCGCGCTTCGCGGACGCGACCAAGCGCATCCTGAGCGGATACGAAACGTACGAGTTCTCCACGTCCGCGCAGACGTTGAACATGCTGGCGACAGTCGATCTGAGCGCGTTCTACGTGGATGTCACGAAAGACCGGATGTATACGCTCGCCGCGCGGTCGCGTGAACGCCGCTCGACGCAGACGGCGATGTACCTGCTGTGCGATGGTCTCGCGCGCCTGCTCGCACCGATCCTGCCGGTCACCGCCGACCAGTTGTGGCAGCACATGCCGGGGCTCCGCTCCGCGTCCATCCATCTCGAGGAGTTCCCGAAGGTTGATCACCTGCTCGCGCCGGACCTCGCCGCCGACTGGGATCGGCTGATGCAGGTGCGCGACACCGTGAACGCCGCGCTCGAGGAAAAGCGGAAGGACAAGGTGATCGGCAACTCGCTGAGCGCCAGCGTGACGCTCGGCGCCAGCGGACCGATCGCGGGCCTGCTCGAGCGGTACCGCGATTATCTGCCGACGCTCTTCATCGTCTCCGACCTGACGCTGAATCTCGACCCGTCGGCCGCGGCCGACAACGTCCGCGTCGAGGTGGGCAAGGCTCGCGGCGTGAAGTGCGGCCGCTGCTGGCGTTATGTGCCGTCGGTGCGGACCGAATCAGACTGGGCCGGCATCTGCGATCGCTGCGTCGAGGCGCTCGCCGAACCGGTCAACTCCTGACGCATGGCTCTACACCCTCGCCACAGAGATCTGTGGATCGCCGCCGTCATCGTCGTGCTGGATCAGGCCGTGAAGGCCGTCGTTCGCCGGCGGATCCCGCTGAACGAAAGCATCACCGTGATTCCGGGCTTCTTCGACCTCACGCGCGTGCACAACACGGGGACGGCCTACGGCTTCCTGAACGGGACGGACTTTCCGTTCAAGACCGTCGTGCTGGCCTGTGTCGCCATTGCGGCGCTCGTCGCGCTCGGCATGTATGCGGCGTCGTTGCCGGCCGATCAGTGGCTGGCGCACACCGGCCTCGCGCTGATCCTCGGCGGCGCGGCGGGAAACCTGGTCGACCGGGTCACGGCAGGTTATGTCGTCGATTTCGTGGACCTGTACTGGTCGGGCTGGCACTTCTGGGCGTTCAACGTCGCCGACGCGTCGATTACAGTGGGTGTGGCCCTGATGATTCTCGACATGATGGGAGCGGGCAGCAGACATGTATCCAGAGCTGTTTAGCATCGGCCCCGTCACCGTCTACACCTACGGCGTGCTGCTGGCCGCGTCGTATCTGCTCGGCCTGCAGTTCGCGATTCACCGCGCGCGCAAGTGGAAGCGCGTTCGGGCGGCGTGTTCTACGGCGGCCTGATCACCGCCATCGCGGTCGCCTTCTGGTACATCCATCGCCACGGCTTGCCGTTCTGGACGACGTGCGATGCGTTCGCGCCGGCGATCGCGCTGGGCCATGTGACGGGGCGGCTCGGATGCTTTGCGGCCGGGTGCTGCTACGGAAAGCCGACGAACGTTCCGTGGGCGGTCATCTTCACAAATCCGGCGGCGGCCGCCAATGTCGGGACGCCGCTCGGCGTTCCGCTGCACCCGACGCAGCTCTACGAGTCGGGCGCCGAGCTGCTCATCCTGATCTTCCTGCTCGCGACCGAGAAGCGGGGGCGCAGGTTTCCGGGACGGACGTTCTGGCTCTACATGATTCTCTACGCGGCGTCACGCTACATCATCGAGTTCTACCGCGGCGATCCGCGCGGCGTCATCTTCGGCATCTCGACCTCGCAGTTCATCTCGCTGCTGCTCGCGCCGCTGGCCATCGCGATGCTCATCTACCTGTCGCGGACGACGCCGGAGACGCCGCAGCGGATGCGTCAGCGCCGCCGTGTCGCCGCGTGATTTCACCGTTACCGCCGATGCCGAGGGCCAGCGGCTCGATCGCTTTCTCGTCACCGTTCTCGCCGATCATTCGCGCTCGCAGATCCAGAAGCTGATCGCCGACGGCCACGTGCAGGTCGGCGCGCGCGAGGCGCGGCCGAACCTGGCGGTGCATGCCGGCGAGCGCATCACCGTCGATCTCCCACCGGCGGCGCCCGCCTCGATCGAAGCCGAGGCGATGCCGCTCGAGATCCTGCATCAGGACGCCGACGTCGTCGTCGTCAACAAGCCGCCGGGGATGGTCGTGCATCCCGGCGCGGGACATGCGTCGGGCACGCTCGTCAACGCGCTGCTGCATCACGTGTCCGATCTGAGCGGCATCGGCGGCGAGCTGCGGCCGGGCATCGTGCATCGGCTCGATCGCGGCACGTCCGGAGTGATGGTCGTGGCGAAGAACGACGCCGCGCATCAGGAGCTGTCGCGCCAATTTCACGATCGGGAAGTCGAGAAGGAATACATCGCGCTCGTCTGGGGCGTCGTGCAGGCGGGCCGGCGGATCGACGCCGCCATCGGGCGCGATCCCGTGCATCGGCAGAAGATGTCGGCGCGCTCGAGACGCGCGCGCGAGGCGGTCACGAGAATCACACGCGCAGTCCACCTGCCGGGGCTGACGCTCTGCCAGGTGGCGATTCACACGGGGCGCACGCATCAGATCCGCGTACATCTCAGCGCCATCGGCCATCCGATCGTCGGCGATCCGCTGTACGGCGGTGTGCATCGGCGCGTGCCGGGCGACATCCGCGCCGTGACGCATCTGCAGCGGCCGTTTCTGCACGCCGCGCGCCTCGCGTTCAACCACCCGCGCGACGGCCGGCGGATGGAGTTCACAGCGGATCTGCCGCCGGACTTGCAGGATGTGCTCGACGCGATTCCAGGATGGCTCGATCGCGAGAAGGACTGACATGAACACGCCAGCCGTGCCGCATCAAATCAGAAAAGTCTTCGAAGGACGCGTCTTCTCGGTCGTCGTCGAATCGATTACGACGCGCAAGGGCGGGAAGATGGACGTCGAGATCGTCAGGCATCCGGGGTCGGTCGTCCTCATTCCGATGACCGATGCCGGCGAGATCATCCTCGTCCGCCAGTACCGCCACTCGATTGGCCGGGACGCGTGGGAGCTGCCGGCCGGAACGCTGAAGCCGAACGAGGAGCCGAAGAAAGCCGCGGAGCGTGAGTGCCACGAAGAGATCGGTCTCATTCCGTCGACGCTCGACCTGCTCGGTACCTTCTATCCGACGCCGGGCT
>QHWQ01000323.1 GCA_003222635.1 Acidobacteriota bacterium
GCCAGGGCGCCCTGTTCGGGACGCGCGCGCAGCGTCTCGTAAATCGAGGGACAGGCCACGGCTGCGACGGGACATGGCGCGGTCCAGAACTCGAACGCGATCAGCGCGACGGCGCCGCCCGCAACGACCCGAGAGTGCTGTCGACGAAGCTCCGCGAGACCGAAGGCGGCGAGCATCGCGATCGCGAGATAGGCCATCACCATCGCACGCCCCGGCATTCTCGCGTTGGAGAGGACCGGCACGAACTGCCTCAGCGCCGCCGGCAGCAGCAGGGCGGTGTTGCGGCCGGCCACGAGAAGATGGCTGCCGAGCGCCCAGACGAAGAAGAGCGCGAACACGATCGTCCAGAACCGGACGTGAGGATGCGCACGCAGCGGGCTGCGGAACGCGTAGACCGCCAACGCCAGCGGGATCACGCCAAGCCAGCCGGTTGACTCGACAAGGTCGATCCCGAGGCGCGCATACGCGCCCTGCACCCACTCGCCCCACCATGCATGAAACGGGTTGCCGAGCACGAGCGTGGCCAGATCGATGCCGGGCGGCGAGCTCCGCCAAAAGTACTGCTGGGAGACATACTCGCCATTCATGATCACACGCGCGAGGCGCCACGCCACCGGAGACACGAGCAGCCCCGATGCCGTGAGCAGCACGATCAATCCGATGCGCGCGCGCCGAAGAGAGAGGCGATCGAGATCCCGCTGAATCGAAGGCCTTGCGTACGCCACGGCCGCCAGCGCGGCGAGAATCCCGAGGATCTGCACCGGATTGAACAGTTCGTGCATGCCGATGGTGATCGATCCGAGCCGCCACGAGAATCCGCCCACGAGCACTATCCAGCCGATGATCGCGGCATCGAGGGCGGCGAACGACCCCACGACGATCAGCGCCCACTCGCGACTGCGGCGCTGCGACGGGCGCAGCGACAGGGCCCACGACCGCGGGCGCCACACGTACAGGCAGCCGGCGAATGCCAGCTGGAAGAGGAGAAAGTAGTAGTCGACGTACGCCGTCAGCGCGAGGATCGCGCCAGCGAACAGCGCGGACTCGAGTGATCCTTCCACGGCGTCGAGGCAGGCGATGGCGAACAGCGGGATCGTCCACGCGGTGACGAGGTTGAAATGGCCGGCGAGGTGCGCGGCGATGAATGGTGAGCAGCCGAAGACGAGGCCGGCGCCGATCGCCGCAACACGGTCACGGGTGAGCCGCCAGGCCAGCAGGTACGCGCAGAACCCGTTCAGCGCGACCGAGAGGAGAATCGTCGCGTTCAACGCCGCAACAAGAGGCGCGCGGCCGAGCGCGGTGGCGCCGACCAGCGCGGGGAACGCGGTGTGCGTATGCAGCGTCAGGTCCGCGCCCAGCGGTGCGAACAGGTACGTCGTTTCGAAGAACGGACGCTGATGCGCCAGCGCTTCGCGCATCCACCAGAAATTCCAGAGAAATGAAGCGTTGTCGCCGAGCCCGGTCCCAGGCAGGTGCGTGGACAGATGGAAGGCAAGCGGCAGCGTCCAGACGACCGCCACGACGCAGCATCCGGCGAGGACACAGCCGTGGCGTACGAGCGACGACAGCCACCCACGTCGCATTCGCCGCGCCGAAGGCAAAACTTCCACCAAATCAATTCCCGCACAGAATGGGCGGGCAGCCGTTATGAACCGCTCACTGCGGCCGGTCAGCCACATCGCCGCGTTGCGGAATTGCCTCACCGGCGGGACATGGGACGCGTTGAATGGCCAGAAGCGCGGCGCGGTTTATGCGTCGATGCTCCGGACCATCGACCACGAAGCAAGCGATGTCACGTCGTATGTCGAAGAGGATCGCCGCAGCACATCCGGGCTGGCGGGACATCTACCATGGCACCTGGCCGCGACGCGATTGCGGTGTCGCCCGCGCTTTGGAGCAACGCGTTGGAATCAGATGGTCGGACGGCAATCGCAGACGTGAAGATTGAGATTCTCAGCGGGCCGTACGCTGGACAAGCGACGGACACGACGCGTCTCTACAAGTGCGAGGCCACGACGCTGCCGGCGAGCGCCGCCAGGACGACGAGCGTCAGCACGACGAACATCCAGTCGCGCTCCCGGAAGTACTCGATGATCGAGACGATGACGCGGGTGGCCGGTGTCGCCAGCAGGATGATCAACGCCGCCTGCAGCAGCGCCTGCGCGAGACGGCTCTGATATCCCGCCAGGACCATGACGAGACCAATCGCAAAGAGCGCGGAGCTCGCCATCGTGCCGAAGCGGAGCACCTCGCCGATCATCACCTCGAGCCGCGCGGGCGACGGCCGGTTCATCGCAGGCTCCTGACGAACATCAGCACAGAGACGACGAGGAGCAGCGCGGACATCAGCAGCTTGAGCCATTTCACCGACGCGTTCTCGGCGATGTGCGTGCCCGCCCAGGATCCGGCCTGCACGCCGAGCACCGCGGGCGCGGCGAGCAGCGGGCGCAGATCGCCATGCCCGTAATAGATGATGGCGCCGCCGGTCGCCGTGACGCCGATCATCAGCGCGCTCGTCGCCGCGGCCGCGCGCAGCGGCATCCCGCACCAGGCGTTGAGCACCGGAACCTTGATGATGCCGCCGCCGATGCCAAGCAGCGATGAGACGTTGCCCGCGATGAACGACGCAAAGAGCGCGAGCGGCAGGCGCTTGATTCGATACGCGACCACACCGCCGCTTTCCGCTTCATGGAAGCGGCCGCCGAGGCGCCCGGTGTCCACCGTCGGATCGACCATGACGTTGCGGCGGTTGATGCGGCCGAGCATCACGAACGCGACCGCAACCGCCACAACGCCGAACAGACGCTCCAGCGTCGATTCGGCGACAAGCTGCGCGGTGATTCCGCCGAGCAGACTGCCCGCGGTAGTGGCGACCTCGAGCGTCATCCCGAAGCGCAGATTGATCAACTGATTGCCCGCCCGCCGCGCGCTGACTGAGGACGATGTGGCGATGACCGTCGAGAGGCTGATGGCGGCGGCCGATTTCAGCGGAAATCCGAGCGCGAGCGTCAGGAAGGGAACGAGAAAGATGCCGCCGCCGAGTCCCAGCGCCACGCCGAGCGCGCCGGCCACCGCTCCCGCTCCGAAAATGGTGAGTGCAAGCGTCGGGTTCAGCGGGACCAGTGTACAAAAAAAGTGCGCGCAATCACTGCGACCGTGTGGTGTGATTGCGCGCACCCGCCACCCGCTGACGGGGACAAGCGCCGCGGGTGAGTTCGGAGCGAGACGGAGACTCTCCAGACGGTACAGCGCGGGCGGGGCCGTCGCCATCCCGTCGAGACAGTATTCGCGAGCCGTGGCGGGCCCGATGGCAGCGCGCCTCAGGAACGGGCATCATCGGCCATGCAGTACGATCGGCGCATGGGGCCAAGTGTCCGCGCGGCTCTGCTCGCCGGATTCGCCGTCGTCTTTGCCCTGTGGCTGCTCTGGGGCTACCAGCTGGTCCGCAGCCTGCGTCAGATTGAGCAAAACGTCACGTCGGTGCACGAGACGTACGTGCGCGGCGAACAGACGCTCTCGAAGATTCGCACCAATGTCCTCCTCGGGTCCATCTACCTCCGTGATGCGCTGATCGACGGCGCCACGCCGCGGCGCGAGTCGTATCGTGACGAATTGATGCGCCTCCGCAGCGAGGTCGAAACGCTCGTCACCAGCTATGTCCCCGCCGTTTCGTCGCAGGACGAGCGCGATCACTGGGAGCGGCTGCAGACCGAGCTCGCCGACTACTGGGCCTCGCGCGACGTCGCGTTCACCGACCAGGCGAAGACGCCGAACGAAGCGGCGGCGCTGCTGCGCGACCGCGTGGTGCCCAAGCGCGAGACCGTGCTGCAGATCCTCGACCAGCTCGCGGCGCTGCAGGATGTCGCCAACGCGCGTCATCAGCAGGAAATCGACGTCCTTTACCGGCAGGTGCGCACGCGGCTGCTGACGATGGGCGCGGGCACGCTGGTCGTGGCGTTGATGGTCGCCGTGATGGCGTCGCGGCACGTCAACCGCCTGCAGCGCGAGATCGAGCGCCAGCGCCGCATCGAACGGGACAATCGCGAAGACCTCGAACGCCTGTCGGCGCGTCTGGTCGACGTGCAGGAGCAGGAGCGCCGCACCCTCGCACGCGAGCTGCACGACGAGGTGGGCCAGGCGCTCACCGCGGCGAAGATGGACATCGGCATCGCGCTGCGCGCCGAGCTCGAGCCGCGCGTGCGCAGCGCGCTCGAAGAGGCGCGCGACCTGAGCGACCAGACGCTGCGCAGCGTGCGCGACATGTCGCAGCTGCTGCATCCGTCGGCGCTCGACGACTTCGGCCTGCCCGCGACGCTGACCGCGTATCTCCGCAACTTCGCGCACCGCACCGGCATCCGCGCGCAGCTCGCCGAGACGATGGAGACGCGGCTCGCGCCGGACATCGAGATGTGCGTCTACCGCATCGTGCAGGAGGCGCTGAGCAACATCGCCCGCCACAGCGGGGCGACCGCCTGTACGGTGTCGCTCAACTCGGGCGGCGGCATGCTGCGGCTCATCATCGAAGACAACGGCCGCGGCGTCGGCTTGCCGGCCAATCGTCTCAGCTCGGGACGTGGCCTCGGGCTCATCGGTATGCGCGAGCGCGCGCAGGCGCTCGGCGGGACATTCAACATCAAGCCGCGCGATGGGGGTGGTACGATCGTGATGGTTGCCCTGCCGCTCGAGGCCGCGACTGGGGCACCAGCAGCATGAGCCTTCGGATTCTTCTCGCCGACGATCACACCGTGGTTCGACAGGGGTTGCGCAAAGTCCTCGAGGAGCGTCCCGACTGGAAAGTCGTCGCCGAAGCGGGCGACGGCCGCGACGCCGTGCGCCAGGCCGAGCAGTTGAAGCCCGATGTCGCCATCCTCGACGTCGCGATGCCGCTACTCAACGGCATCGAGGCGACGCGGCAGATCGTCAAGCACACGCCCTCGGTGCGCGTGCTCGTCTTGAGCATGCACGCCGACGAAGCGTACGTGACGCAGATCCTGCAGGCGGGCGCAGCGGGGTATCTCCTCAAGGATTCCGCGGACGTCGACTTGCTGCAGGCCGTCACCGCGATCGCCGAGGGCAAGTCGTTTTTCAGCCCGGCGATCGCGCGGCTGATGCTGGACGACTACGTCAAGCAGCGCTCCGGCGAACCGGGGGTCGTCGATCGCTACGAGACGCTGTCGGATCGCGAGCGCGAGGTCTTTCAGCTCATTGCCGAAGGGAAGACGAACAAGGACATCGCGGCCATCCTCTTCATCAGCCCCAGCACGGTGGAAACCCACCGCGCGCGCATCATGGAAAAGCTCGACGTCCACAGCGCGGCGGAGATCGTGCTCTATGCGGTGCGCCGCGGCGTCATCCGGTAGCGCGGCTCGCACCGTCCGACGCCGCAACTCGCCTTCAGGAAATTCAGCGTGCAGAAGAACCTCCGCGGGCACCCGCATCATGCGCTCGAACCTGGCGTTTCGTCGGGTCTGGACGGGACTCTTGCCGTCCCAGCGAGGGAGGCACCTCGGTTCCGTTGACCCTTCGCCCGGCGCCGCGTTAGGCTCTGGTCCTGCTCCTACTCCCCTCGAGCATTCGGTCCCGCACAATGTCCGCGGCAGCGCTCTGCCGGCAACACTTCACGCCACTCGCGCTGTGCGTGCTCGCCCTCGCCGCGTTCAATCTCGCGTGGCGCCTGAACACGGAGTTCGTCAGTGAGTGGGACGAGTCTCTCTACGGCATTACTGCGTGGGAGATGGCGAAGAGCGGCGATTCGATTGGCACTACCTTCCTCGGGCACCTCGACTACTACAACAGCAAGCCTCCGCTGAATGTATGGCTCATCGCCTTCGCGTTCAGACTGTTTGGCGCCAATCTGGTGTCGTTGCGTATTGTCTCGACGCTCTCGGCATGTTGCATAGTCGCCGTCCTCCAGATGTGGGTCCGGCGTCTCTACGGGGCGGCGGTCGGCCTGCTCGCCGGCCTCGTGCTGGCCACAAGCTTTGCCTTCGTCTACGTGCATGGTGGACGCAGCGGCAACGCCGATCCCCTGTTTACGCTCCTCGTGTTGCTCACCGTCGTCACGCTGGCGGCGGCTCAACACCGCCCCTGGCGCATCGTGTGGCTGGGCCCGCTGTTGGCGGGCGCTTTCCTCCTGAAGGGAATGGCGGTGCTGATGCCGTTGTCGATCGTCTTCGGCGTCGAAGCATGGCGCCTGTTCCACCACCACCGTCGAAATCGGCGCGCCATCGCGGTTGCGTTGTTACTGTTTGCTCTTCCCGTGGGCGCCTGGATTGCGGCGCGGTGGCAGCTCGATGGGGCCCGCTTTCTCAGCCAGTTGTTCATGTACGACTTCATCGCCGGCAGTCTGACCCCCTTGGAGGGGCACAACGGCGGTTTGTGGTACTACGCGGACGTACTGCAGAAGTATCACTACGACTGGCTGGCAGCCGGCCTCGTCGCGGTCTGGGTCGGCGGCATTCGATGGCCCTCCGTTTGGGAGCATCTGCTGTTCTGGCGCAGCGATGATGAAAGGACAATCCTGCTCGGCAGCTGGGTGACGCTCACGCTCCTGATTCCGACGCTGATGCAGACGAAGAATTCGTGGTACCTCCAACCGTTCTACCCCGCATTCGCTCTGGGCATCGCGTGGCTCGTGGACCGGGCGCTGACCCGCACGGCGCACGTGTTGACGGCACGCGGGCGGCGCATCGCCCTCATCTCGGTCGTGCTGCTTGCCGTCGGAGTCGCTGAGGGTCGGCTCTGGTGGTACTCCTTCCACCGTCGCGACGTGGCGGATTCGACCCAGGGTCTCATCCTGGCGGAGGCGCACGAGCTTGCTGGCCGAGAGATCTTTCGCGACCGCTGGAACTATGCAGAGACGTTCGTGATCCGCGCGATTGCAGGTGCCGAGGAAAAGACGGTCGCGAGCTTCGAGGCGTTCCTGCGTGACAGCGGGCCGGGCGACTATTTCGTCTCGGCGGACGCGATCCACGATCCCCGCGTCATTGCCGTCCGCTCCAATGGCCGGTACCACCTGTATCGGCGGTCCCTCGACGACGCATCCCGGTAGCCTCGATCGACCGACGCTCTCGTGGTTTTTCACGACGACTGCCCCAATACGAGAGAACGAGGGCGCACAGGTTCGAACCGCCGAACCTGCGAACCCCCGAACCGCCGGTCATTAGAACTGCGTGCGGAACCCGAACTGCAGCATGCGCGGCTGATACGCGAGCGTGGTGCTCGCGAGCGGCTTGCCGAACTGCGCGTTCGACTCGTTGATGGTGAACGATTCGAAGTTGGCGCGATTGAACACGTTGTACATCTCGAAGATGCCGTCGACCTTGACGCGCGGCCCGAGCGCGAACCGCCGCTGCACGCGCATGTCGACGCGGTGAATCGCCGGGTTGTCGAAGCTGTTGCGCTCGATGAGCGTGCCGTTCGAACGCAGACGACCGCCGGTGCTGCCGACCGAGCGCGCGTCGAAGCCGGAGGTCGGCGTCGAGTAGCCGTTGTCGCCGAAGATGTAGAGGCCGCTCACCTGGAGGCCCTTCGGCGCTTCCCAGATGCCGTTGAACGTCGCGCGATTGCGCTGCGCGCCGGTCACGTACCACTTGTTCTCCGCGATGTCCGCCGCCAGCGTGATCGGCGTGTCGCACACCACGCCGCGCCCCGGCTGCACCGACATCGGGTACGTGCAGTCCGGATTGAGCGGCAGCTGATCGAACTGCGAGCCCCGCGACAGCGAGTAGGTCGCCGACGCCTGCCAGTGGTTCGCCATCCGCTTGGTGAAGGCGGTCTGCAAGGCGTGATAGTTCTGCCGATCGTCCGAACGCAGCATCGTGATGTTGCCCCAGCCCGGATACGGACGGTTGACGTAGTTGGCCGCCGCCTGGCCGCCGACGAACGGATACGGCGCGCCCGTCGCCGGGTTGAACGCGAGGTTGATGTTGCGCGTCGTGAACAGCTCGCGATCGCCCGTGTAGACCCAGTCGGCCTCGACCGACATCTGCGCGCCGAGCTGACGCGCAATGCCGAGCGACGCCTGGTGGCTCCACGGATCGACGAGGTCGTTGGCCGCGAAGTTCGACGTGCTGTGCCGCAGGTTGCAGGTCGGCGACGCCGGTTCGGCTGCGATGAGCGGAGCAGCGCCTTCGCCTGGTCGTAAGTCGGCGCCGGCCCGTTGAACGGGTTGACCGCGAAATCCGGCCGGCCGTCGTTGTTGACCGTCATCGCGATCTGCTGGACGTAGCGCAGCGTGAAGAGCGGCGGCTGCCCCGTCCCCTCGCTGAAGTACTTGCCGTAGCCTCCGCGCAGCACGGTCTTGTCGGTCAGCGAATAGGTGAAGCCGAGGCGCGGCGCGAAGTTGTTCAGATCGTTCGGCCGGTTCGCGTGGATGAACGGCTCGAAGCCGACCCAGTTGACGAACTCGCCGATGTTGGCATCGTAGCGCATGCCGAGGTTGAGCGTCAGCTTGCCCGTCGCGTGCCAGTCGTCCTGCGCCCACCATGCGGCGACATGACGCGGGGCGTACTCGGTGAAGCCGTTGTTGCCCGACGGCCGCGAGAACGGCGAGCTTGGCATCGCGACGTTGCGCAGATACACCGTCGTCACCGGCGACAGCGGCGCCAGGCTCCACGTCGTCACGTCGTTGACGTCGCGGATCATGTCCTGGATCGCCTGCGGCGTCAGCGTGCCGTTGTTCGACGTGAACTGCCCCATGCACGTCTGGCACGTCGTCTCCCAGGTGAAGTCGTGCATGTACTCGCCGCCCAGCTTCACGTCATGCCGTCCGCGCTTGTTGAACGAGGCGGTGAAGCTGTCCTGGATGTCGTAGTCCTCTTCGCGGATGTTCTGCGGCGTGATGGCGTGCGTCTGCCCCAGCGTGAAGCCGCGCAGGTTGATCACCGGCGCGCCGAAGCCCGAGGTCTGCCCGATGAGGCTGCCGGCGTTATTGACGTGCGCGAACTGGTTCCAGTGGAACAGGGAGTGGCCGCCCTTGATCTCGTTCACCATCCGGCTGTTCAGCACCTGCGTCAGCGTCGCAAGCTCCTGCTCGGAGCGGCGGTTGGTGCCGATGGCCGACGCGGGCGTGCGATCCGATCCGCCGGTGTAGCGCGAATCGTACGGGATGCGGTTGTCATACCGGTTGCCGCGCAGCGACAGGCGCGTCTTCGGCGAGAACTGGAAGTCGAGGCGGCCTGCCTCCGTATCCTGCCGGCGCGCGCCGGTCAGCGTGCCGTTGAACTTCGGATACGGCGTCGCGTAGACGTAGGTCTGCGGCTCGCGCTCGTACTCGTAGCTGGCGAAGTAGTGGATGCGATCCTTCCTGATCGGCCCGCCGAAGGTCGTGCTGATCTGCTGGTCCTGATACGGCAGCACCGTGTGCGTGACCGGATCCTTGGCGTTGAACGTGTCGTCGCGGAAGTAGCCCGAGAACGTGCCGGTCGGTGTGTTGGTCCCCGACTTGGTGATGGCGTTCACCTGCACGCCGCTCGAGCGCCCCTGCGACGCATCGAACCGGTTGGTGACGAACTCGAACTCGCCGATCGAATCGCGGCTGTAGCGCGGCTGGCCGAAGCTGAGCGCCACCTGGTTGGTAACCTGCTGGCCGTCGAGATTCAACTGAAAGGTGATGTTGACGCTGCTCGAGCCGATCGGCGTCTCGGCGACCGCATTTGCCGGCTGCCCGGGGCGAGCAGCGTCAGATCCATGAAGTTGCGGCCGTTGACCGGCAGCTCCGACATCTGGTTCGGATCGATGTTGGCGCCGAGCGACGACTGGCTCGTGTCGATGAGCGGCGCTTCACCCGTGACCGTCACCGACTCCTGCACGGTCGAGGGCGCCATCTGCAGGTTGATGACTGCGGTCTGGTTGACCAGCAGGTCGACATCGCGCGTCACGGTGGCGAAGCCGGAGAGTTCGACCGTAATCTTATGAACGCCGACGCGAACGGGCATCCGGTATCCGCCGCGCTCGTCGGTGACGGCGACGAAGGTATTTCCCGTCGCGACGTGGGTCGCCGTAACGGTGACGCCCGGCAGCACGCCGCCGGTCGCGTCCGTGACCGTTCCGCTGAGCACCGCTTCCTGCGCAAAGGCCGCGAGGGGGGCAAGCACCAATACCAGAGAGCGGGATGGGACGCTAGAGAGGTCTGACGAATTACGGGATTCAGGAGAACTACATTGGGCGGGTGGGGTTGGTGAGCAGGCCTTACTTCCTACCCGCCCCACCCGCCCTACCCGCCTTAACTAGAATTGCGTCCTGAACCCGAACTGCAGCATGCGCGGCGAGTAGGCCGTCGTCGTGCTCGCGTTCGGCAGGCCGTAGCGGGCGTTCTGCTCGTTCAGGGTGTACAGCGTCGGATCGAAATTCTTCCGGTTGAACACGTTGAACACTTCGAAGATCCCATCGAGCTTGATCTTCTGCGTGAACGAGATGCGCTTCTGCAGCCGCATGTCGACGCGGTGCATCGCCGGCAGGTTCAGCCCGTTGCGCGCGATGACCGAACCGTTGGCGCGGAGCCGGCCCTGCGCCGACACCTGGCCCGACGCGCCCTGGTTGAGGACGTCGATGCCGGACTGCGCGGTCGCGTAGCCGTTGTCACCGAAGATGTAGAGGCCCGACAGCTGCAGGCCGTAGGGCGCCTCGTAGATGCCGTTGAACGTCACGCGGTTGTGCTGGTCACCCGTGGTGAACCACGCGTTCTCCGCGATGTAATCCGGCAGCGTCACCGCCGCGTCACAGCGATAGACGCCCGAGCCCGCCACCGTCGTCACCGGGTACTGACATCCCGGGTTGAGCGGCAGCTGGTCGAACTGCGACGTCTTCGACAGCGTATAGGACGCCGACGCCTGCCAGTGGTTCGCCATCCGCTTGGTGAACGCCGTCTGCAGCGCGTGGTAGTTCTGCCTGCCGTCGCTGCGGTTCATCTGAATCGTGCCCCAGCCCGGGTACGGACGGTTGATGTAGTTGGCCGCCGCGGTCCCACCAACGAGCGGATACGGATTGCCCGTCGCCGGGTTGAACGCCACGTTGATGTTCCGTGTGTTCAGCTGCGCGCGATCGCCCGTGTACACCCAGTCCATCTCGAGCGACGCCTGGCTGCCGACCTGGCGTGCGAAGCCGAGCGACGCCTGATGGCTGTACGGATCGACCAGATCGGGCGCAGCGAAGTTCTGCGTGCTGTGCCGCAGGTTGCACGCCGGCGATGCGGGGTTCGGCTGCGACGAGCAGAGCAGCGCCTTCGCCTGGTCGTAGGTCGGCGCCGGCCCGTTGAACGGATTCACCGCGAAGTCGGGACGGCCGTCGTTGACGACGGTCATCGCGATCTGCTGGACGTAGCGCAGCGTGAAGAGCGGCGGCTGCCCCGTCGCTTCTCCGTAATAGATGCCGTAGCCGCCGCGGATGACCGTCCTGTCGTTCCACGCGTAGTTGAAGCCGAGGCGCGGCGCGAAGTTGTTCAGATCGTTGGGCCGGTTCCCGGGCAGGAACGGCTGGAACTCGACCCAGTTGACGAACTCGCCGATCTGCGCGTCGTAGCGGACGCCGAGGTTCAGCGTCAGCTTGTTGGCGGCATGCCAGTCGTCCTGCGCCCACCACGCGACGACGTGGCGCGGCGCGTACTCGGTGAAGCCGTTGTTGCCCGTCGGCCGCGAGAAGGGCGACGCGGTCATCGCCACGTTGCGGATGTACTGCGTCGTCACCGCGGAGAGCGGCGCGAGGTTCCAGGTCGTGACGTCGTTGACGTCGCGGATCATGTCCTGGATGACGGCGGCCGGGAGCGCGCCGTTATTCGCCGTGTACTGGCCCATGCAGGTCTGGCACGTGGTCTCCCACGTGAAGTCGTGCATGTACTCGCCGCCCAGCTTCACGTCGTGCCGGCCCTTCGCGTTGTACGACATCGTGAGCGCGTCCTGGAGGTCCCAGTCCTCTTCACGGATGTTCTGCGGCGTGATGGCGTGCGTCTGCCCCAGCGTGAAGCCGCGCAGCAGAATCACCGGCGCACCGAAGCCCTCGGTCTGGCCGACGAGGCTGCCGGCGTTCTGCACGTGCGCGTACTGATTCCAGTGGAACAGCGAATGGCCGCCCTTGATCTCGTTGACCACGCTCTGGCCAAGGACCTGCGTCAGGCTGCCGAACTCCTGCTCGCTGCGGCGGTTGGTCCCAATCGCGGAGGCCGGCGTGCGATCCGAGCCGCCCGTATAGCGCGAGTCGTACGGAATGCGGTTGTCGTAGCGGTTGCCGCGTGCCGTGAAGCGCGTCTGCGGATTGAACTGGAAGTCGAAGCGCCCCATCTCGGTGTCCTGACGGCGCGCACCCGACAGCGTCGTGTTGAACTTCGGGTACGGCGTGTTGTAGACGTAGGTCTGCGGCTCGTGCTCGAACTCGTAGTTCAGAAAGTAATGAATGCGATCCTTGATGATGGGCCCGCCGAACGTCGTGCTGATCTGCTGATCCTGATACGGCAGCACCACGCCCGCCACGGGATCTTTGCCGTTGAACTTCGAATCACGGAAGTAGCCCGAGAAGGTGCCGCCCGGCGTGTTGGTGCCCGACTTGGTGATGGCGTTCACCTGGATGCCGCTCGAGCGGCCCTGCGACGCATCGAAGCGGTTCGACACGAATTCGAACTCGCCGATCGCATCGCGGCTGAAGCGCGGCTGGCCGAAGCTGAGCGCCACCTGGTTGGTCACCTGCTGGCCATCGAGATTGAGCTGGAACGGAATGTTCGAGCTCGTCGAGTTGATCGGCGTCTCGGCCACGGCGTTGGCGCGGCTGCCCGGCGCGAGCAGCGTCAGGTCCATCCAGTTGCGGCCGTTGACCGGCAGCTCCTGCATCTGACGCGGATCGACGTTGGTCCCGAGCGTCGAGGTGGCCGTGTCCACCAGCGGCGCTTCGCCCGTCACCGTCACCGATTCCTGAACCGTCGACGGCGCCATCTGAAGGTTGAGCACCGCCGTCTGGCCGACGAGCAGATCCACCTGACGCGACACGGTGCCGAAGCCCGGAAGCTCTGCGTCCACCTTGAACATGCCGACACGAACCGGGATGCGATAGCCGCCCTTTTCGTCGGTCACGGCCACGAACGTGTTCCCCGTCGCCGTGTGTGTTGCGGTGATCGTCACGCCGGGCAGTACGCCCCCGGTGGTATCCGTGACGGTGCCGCTGAGCGTCGCCTCCTGCGCCCACGCCCCGATGGGCAACAGCGCCAGAAGGGCGAGCAGCATTACTACGCGCCTGAGATTCCTCACGTACATTCGTCTCTCCTTGAGTCGGTCAGCCACGTCAAGCAAACGGCGGACTCAAATTCGCGCTATCTTATTGGCCTCTTTAAACATCTCTGAGCCGGGCCATCCAGCACGTTGAACACAAATCCGGTTTTTTGGAGGGTATACGATGAAGCGCTTCGCGGCAATTGGTCTTGTTGCAGTGGCGAGCGTCCTGACGGTTCCTGTTGCGGCGCAGCAGAAGGCCGCACCTTCACTGGACATCCGCGCACTCTCGACAAAGGCGGAGCTCGTCAGCGGCGGCGACGTCCTTCTTCAGATCGACGGGCCCGCGAACCTCACCGCGAAGAGTCTTCGCGTGATGGTCAACGGCAAGGACGAGAGCGCGGCGTTCAAGCCAGCGCCTGGATCCATGGGTCTCGTCGGCCTCGTCACCGGGTTGAACGTCGGATCGAATTCAATTCAGGCGTCGATGCGCGGCAGCAAGGCCACCGCCCAGCTCACGGTCGTCAATCATCCGATTACCGGTCCCGTACTCTACAGCCCGCATCAGACACCTTTCATCTGCGAGACGCAGGCGGTCGGCCTTGGCGCCCCGCTCGACGCGGACTGTTCCGCCAATACGAAGGTTGAATATTTCTATCGCTCGACGTCAGTCGGCGTCGGCGGCGGACCTCAAGGTGATCTCGCCGCGGCCGACAACGCCAACGGTTTCGGCGGCGGACGTGGCGCCCAGCCGAATCCCTTCAAGCCGCTGGATCCGAACGCTCCGCGTCCAACAGACATCGCGATGACGATGACCACCGAGGGGAAGACGGTGCCATACATCGTTCGCCGCGAGATGGGGACGATCAATCGGGCGATCTATTCGATCGCCTTCCTCCACGAGCCGGGCACGCCGCTTCCCTCTCCCTGGAACACGAGCACGGCATGGAACGGACGTCTCGTCTACACGTTCGGCGGCGGCGTGGCCTGGGGCTATCACCAGGGACGGACGATCGGCGGGCTCAACGGCAACCGCGGCAATCTCGAAGACGGCCAATACGGCGACTATCCCGTGGCGAAAGGCTTCGCCCTGGCCGGCTCTTCGCTGAACGTCTTCGGCACCTACGCCAACGACGTCGTCTCGGCCGAATCGATGATGATGGTCAAGGAACACTTCATCGAGGAGTTCGGCCCGATCAAGTGGACCATCGGCAGCGGGCGCTCGGGTGGATCGATGCAGCAGCACATGATCGCCAACAACTACCCGGGCCTGCTCGACGCGATCGTTCCCACCGCGAGCTTTGCCGACGTGATGACGTTCCAGACGTCGATGCTCGACTGCGAGCTGCTCGACCATGCGATGACGACCTCGAAGCAGCCGTTCACGACGGAGCAGAAGACGGCCGTCGCGGGCTACAGCCACTGGGACTACTGCACGAACAACAAGCTGCGCTACGCGGGGGTGGCGTCCGACATCAACTGCGACGCGAACACGGTTCCGCCGTCGATGCGCTTCGATCCGGTCAGCAAACCCGACGGCGTGCGCTGCACGTATCAGGATGCCTACGTCGCCGTCTACGGGAAGGATGCGAAGACCGGCTTCGCGCGGCGGCCGTTCGACAACGTCGGCGTGCAGTACGGGCTCGGGGCGTTCAACGCCGGCAGGATCAACTTCAACCAGTTCCTCGACATCAACCGGCTGGCCGGCGGCTACGACGTCAACGGCAACATCATCGCGGCGCGGATGACGGCCGATCAGGACGCGCTGCGCATTGCGTACGAGTCGGGCCGCGTCAACGACGGCGCGCACGGGCTGTCGATGATTCCGGTCATCGACATGCGGCCGTATACCGAGGGCCCGGGCGGCAACGTCCACGACACGTTCGACGGCGTCATCGCCGGCAACCGTATCAATGCGGCCGGCGGCGGCAACCGCATCTCGCGCGTCTACGAAGAGAGCGTCCCGCTCTTCAGGGCGCAGGACGACAACCTCGAGATTCTCGACAAATGGCTCGCCGCCGTGGCCGCCGACACGGCGCCCGGCACGCAGCGCGAGAAGGTGCTGCGCGACAAGCCGGCGGGGCTCGCCGACTCCTGCTTCACCGCGAAGCTCGAGGAGATCAAGGATCCGGCGAAGTGCAAGGCGATGTTCCCCGTCTACGGCAACCCGCGCATCGTCGCGGGTGGACCGGCGACCGCGGACATCTTCAAGTGCGAGCTGAAGCCGATCGACAAGTCCGACTACAAACGCCCCGTCACCGACGCGCAGCTTGCACAACTTCGCGCGGTGTTCCCGCAGGGCGTCTGCGATTACGCGAAAAAAGGCGTGATGCAGCGCCCGGCGGCGGGCACGTGGCAGTCGTTCCCCCCGTCGCCGGCAGCGACGACGCGGTAAGATTTCCCGGTTTCGAATTGGAGGATTTATGTCGCGAAGGATAGCGTTGGCGGTGTGTGTCGCTGGTCTGTTTGCGTTGGCGGGCGGCCAGGCCGCAAC
>QHWQ01000033.1 GCA_003222635.1 Acidobacteriota bacterium
ATCGCGAGGAACGCATAGTAGCCGCGTTTCAGCCGGCGGAACTTCCGGAGCCGCTTGCGCAGCAGCGATTCCGGCGGCGGCAGCGTCGTCGCGGGCGGCGGCGCCATCGACGTCGCGAGATCGGGCGGGACGCGATCGAGCGAGGAGGCCGCCGCCGGATCGGTCATTTGAACCGGATGCGCGGATCGACGGCCGCGTAGATGATGTCGGACAGGATGTTGCCGACGAGCATCAGCAGGCTGTCGATCACGAGGATGCCGAGCGCGACGGGGTAGTCACGCTGCAGGATGGCGGTGTAGCCGAGAAATCCCATCCCATCGATGTTGAAGACCCGCTCGACCAGAAACGAGCCCGCGAGAATCAGGCTGATGACGTTGCCGAGGCCCGTGACGAGCGGAATGAGCGAGTTGCGCAGCGCGTGCGTGAAGATCACGCGCCGCTCCTCGAGTCCCTTCGCAAACGCCGTCCGCACGTAGTCCTGCCCGAGGTTCTCCATGAGCGAGTTCTTCGACAGGATCGTCAGCGTCGCGAACGAGCCGATCATGTAGCAGACGACCGGCAGGAACATGTAGTGAAGCTGGCCGGTGATCTTTCCCCAGAGCGACAGGTATTCCCAGTTGTCGGGCCGGAAGCCGCCGAGCGGGAACACGCTCCAGAAGCTGCCGCCGCCGAACAGCACGAGCAGCGCGGTGCCGAGCGCCCAGCCGGGCACCGAGTAGCCCATGAACACCAGCGCGCTGCTGATGACGTCGAACTTCGATCCGTGGCGCACGGCTTTCATCACGCCGAGCGGAATGCAGATCAGATAGCTGAGAAGGAATCCGGTGAGACCGAGGAAGATCGAGACAGGAAAGCGCGATCGAATCACGTCCCACACCGGGTCCTGGTAGACGTAGGACGTTCCGAGATCCAGGTGCAGCACCTTCCACAACCACTGGACGTAGCGGATATGGATCGGTTTGTCGAAGCCGTAGTAGGCGCGGATCTGCTCGATGGCGTCTTCGGGGAGCGATTGCGCGCCGCGCGCAGCCGCCAGCCCGCCGCCCTGCGCTGCCGCCATCTGGATCTGCATGATGCGGCGTTCGACCGGCCCGCCCGGCACGAACTGCATGATGACGAAGACGGCGACGGTGATCCCGAAAAACGTCGGGATGATGAGGAGGAACCGCCGGATGAAGTACGCGGTCACTTGCTGCCGGTGAACCCTTCGCTTTCTTCCGCCGGGTGCTTCTTTGCGTACTCCTGCCAGAAGTAATCGTCGACGGCACCCACCGGATGCTTCGCGTTGTTGTCGGCCATCGCCTTCTTCAACGCCGCGTCCTTGTCGGGATCGATCCACCACAGCCCGGGAGCATCGGTGTAATCGCCGAAGCGGCTGAAGTACCCCTGCGGCATGCCGAACTTGTTCCAGTAGGCGATGCGCACGTACGGCGCCTCCCAGAACAGCACGTACTCGTGCGAGTTGGCGACGATGCCATCGATCTCGCGGATGGTGGCGATGCGCTTCTTCTGATCGAACTCCTTGTCGTAGTGCCCGAGCAGCTCATCGACGCGCTTGTTCTTGAATCCAGTGTAGTTGCCGCTGTTGTTCTGGTCGGCGAGCGACGAGGCAAAGGAGGTTTCCGGATTCGGGAACACCAGGCCGCCCAAGATCACCAGCGCAAGCTCGAATTTCCGCTGCGGCACGAGCGAGTAGAGCGTCTCCGGCGTGACGAATCGCAAGTTCAACCCGATGCCGACCTTTCGCAGATCCTCCTGGTACGTGGTGAGCGCCGCCTCGTACGGTTTGTAAAAGTAGAGCAGCTCCATCGTCAGCGGCTGGCCGTTCTTCGTCAGCCGGCCCTGCGCGTCGCGATCCTTCCAGCCGGCGTCGTTGAGCAGCTTCACGGCGCGCGCCGGGTCGTACTCGTTTTTCGGATTGTTCGGATTTTCGTACGGCGTGCCTGCAAAAAAGGAGTTGATCGGTTCGTATTCGTTGTAAAAGAGCTTCTCGATCATCAGCGGCCGGTTCAGCAGGTGCTGCAGCGCCTCGCGCAGCCGTACATCGTTGAACGGAGGTTTCAGCGTGTTGATCGCCAGACCCACGATTCCCTGTGGCAGCTCGTTGTGAACTTTGCGCTTCTGAATGAGGCCGCGATCGATCTTGTCCAGCTTGCCGAACTCCTCCACCCACTCACGCGCGGTCGTGAAATGGAAATCGAGATCGCCTTTCTTGAACATCTCGATTGCCAGCTTGGGATCGCGCACGATCACTTCGGTAACGGCGTCGAAGTTGTTCTCGCCGACGTTGCGGCGGATCCTTTCAGCCCAGTAGCCTTGGCGCCGCCGAATCGTCAGCGACTTGCCCTTGACCACGTCGGCTTCATGGACTTCGTAGGGGCCCGTGCCCGGCATCAGCTTGAAGTTGTAGTCCTTGACGTAGGCGGCGCCGTCGACACGCTTCAGCACGTGCGCGGGAAAGATTGGCATCGACGCGCTGAAATAGAGGAAGTTGCGCCAGTTCAAGTCCTTCGCTTTGACGCGGACAATGTTCGTGCATTCGGATCGATGCGGTAGCGGAATGTCATCTTGTCCGGTGAGATCTGCCAGTGCGTCGCCAGCGCGGGCATGTAATCGAGCGTGTTCGGGTGAAGCGAGAGCAGCGCCTCGTACACCATGTTTCCGATCATGAGGTTGAGCTGTGTGTTGGCCTCCGGCCCGTATAAACGCAGCGTGTTCGGGAAGTCAGGTTGGTACTCGCGGTAGGTGCCGCCGCGCACCGCGCGCGGGTCGCCGATCAGCTCGTATTCGGTGTTGGTCTGCCACCCGTCGCCCTTGAACCCCTTGCCGCCCTGTTCAGCGGACACTGATGGGTCGGCGCCGGCGTCCGCATTCGGGAACACCGGATAGTCGGCCTTGTTCATCGACACGTTGCCGCGCTTGGCAGCCGGCGCGCTGGTGTTCGATGCCTGAGGCTGCTGTTGATTGCTGGTGCCGCCTCCGCAGGCAAACGCGGCGAGTGTGGCGACGACGACGAAGGAGCGGAGAAGCGAGTCGCGCATATCTTTCAAAATGCGGGCCGTTCGATACCTGAGCCAGGATTGGGGATTCGCGATGCGGGAGTCGAAAAAAAATCCCAAGGTGTCACATCAACACCTTGGGATTTGAGATTTAGGATTTGGGCTTCGGGATTTGCCCGTTGGGATTTACCAGCGCGGCTCCTGACGCCGGCCGCCGCCACCACCGCGTCCGCCGCCGCCGCCGCCGCGCCCGCCACCACCACCGCCAAAGCCGCCGCCGCCGCCGCGCGGCTGCATGGGCCTCGCTTCATTGACCGTCAGCGTCCGTCCTCCGAAGCTCTGTTCGTGCAGCTGGGAAATCGCATTCTGCGCATCCTGGTCCGTGGCCATTTCGACGAAGGCAAAGCCGCGCGCGCGGCCCGTCTCGCGGTCGCGCATCACATTGACGCTGGAAACGTTGCCGGCTTTCGCGAACAGCGCGGTGAGGTCGTCCTCGTTGGTGTCATACGGGAGATTGCCGACATAGAGTTTGTTGCCCATTCTGCACTCTGCGCATCAGATCGATGCTCTATGGGAAACGCGGCGCTCGGAGCGGGATGCTCAGGCTTGGCTGGCGCAGGGGAGTGCGTTCGCTAGGCTGGCGGGGCGTCTGCTTCCTTAACGCCCGCAGTATACCCGCGTCTAGTGTAGTTGAAGCTCGGGCATGGGCCGGCCTGCAAACAATCTTCTGCAAGGCCGGGCCATCAGGCGCGCCCATTGCGCCGAGCGGCTGACGCGCGCGCTGTCGGTGGCGATGCCCGTATTCGCGTACATCTGGCGGTAAATCTTCGAAATAAGCACGAACGCAAGGCGCGCTTTGAGCGATACGCAAGAAATCCGCGCGCGGCGCCAGATGCTCGGAAAGCTGTAGAAGCGGTCCCATACCTCCTGAGTGCCACTGCGGATCTGCTCGGCGCTCATCACCGGATGCGCCGTGTAGATCTTCGGCCGCTGCGACTGCGGAATCAGCCAGTGCCGGTTGATCGGAATGCCGCCGATCCGCTCCGGATCGGAGCCGAGCGATTTCTCCCACGCCGCGAAGTCGAGCGTGCCGGGAAACGGCGTCAGCATGACGAACTGCGCGAACGTCAGGTTGGCCTCTTCGGCCACCTTCAACGTCGCCTCGAACGAATCGGGACGGTCGCCGGGCAGCCCGAAGATGAACGAGCCGAGCACATGAACGTCGTTGTCGCGGAACGCCTGCAGCCGCTTGACGAGCGAGTCGCCGCTCTCGTTGAAGTTCTTGTAGATCGACTTCAGTCCCGCCTCGGTGACCGACTCCACGCCGACGAGCGCGCCCTTGATGCGCGCGCGCTTCATCGCGCGCAGGAACTCGGGATCCTCGGCGGCCTCCATCGTAATCTGCGTGAAGAACACCGTGTCGTCGGGGAGCCTGGCGAGCTGCGCCATCAGCTCGAAGCGCTCCGCGCGGAGCTCCTGCAGGCGGTGCAGCTGCGACTTGTCCTCGCGGCGATCGGCCATGCGCAGGTCTTCGAGCGTCACGGGATAGAAGTTGTCGTCGGCGAGCGCGATGAAGCGGAAGCCGCGGCGCCGCAGCTCGACGATCTCGTCGAGGACCTGCTGATACGCGCGCTGGCGCGGACGCTGGCCGTCGGTCCGCCAGACCGAGCAGAACGAGCAATGCTTCGGGCACCCGCGAACCGTCTGCACCGAGGCCCACATGTAGCGCCCGTCGGGCAGCAGATCCCAGCGCGCCGGCAGAAAATCCGTTCCCTCGACGTGGCCGCCCGCGTAGTGCGCACGCAGCGTTCCGTTGGTCGCGTCGCGCAGCACCTCGGCCCAGACATGATCGCCGTCACCGGTGACCACCGCGTGCGCGTTGCCCAGATCGCGCGCCTCGTCGGGGTAGAGCGTGGCGTGAATGCCGCCGTAGATGACGATGGCCCCGGCCCGGCGCGCCCGGGCGCCCACCTCGTACCCGCGCAGCGCGTTGCCCGTGTGGATGCCGATGCCGAGGATGTCGCCCGCCTTGATGGTCGAGAAATCGATCGCTTCGAGCGTCTCGTCAACGATGATGGGCGGCCCGTAGTGTTCGGGTGTCGCCGCGGCGAGCACGTACAGCCACCGCGGCGTGATGACGCCGATGCCGAACGACACGTGGCTTGGGTTGACGAGATGGATGGACATTAGGCGTGTGAAAGAGTCTCCGGAATGAATGCGGGCGGCGGCGTCAGCAGGCGCGTGGAGCATAGCACATTGCCCTCATGAATCGTCGGCCATCTGATCAGCTTCCTGCTGAAGACGGGCACGATTGTGTTGGATGAACCGGAATCCGGCGATCGCCGCCACGACGACCGCGAACCCTATCAGAATCGAGCCGCGCGCCGACAGCGCTTCCAACTCGCGCCCCAGCGCATACGCACCAAAGCCGAACACGGCCGCCCATGACGCGGCCCCGAGCCCGCTGAAGAGCATGAAGCGCGTCGATTCCATCCGATTCAATCCCGCGAGCACCCCCGCGAGCGCGCGAAGAAACGCTACGAACCGCGCGACGAAGACGAGGCGCCCGCCGTACCGCCGAAACAGATACCGCCCCAGACGCAGATCGCGCTCGTCCAGATGAAGGTAGCGGCCGTAGCGATGCAGGTGGCGTTCACCGTAACGGCCGATCGCCCATCCGCCGATGCTGCCGGCAAGCGCTGCAACGGTCGCCGTGATCACGATCGCGATGACGTTCAGCTCGTGCGTCGTCGCCGCGAAGATCGCCGCCGAAATCAGAATCGTTTCGCCGGGCACGAGGAGGCCGACGTTCTCGAGCGCGATGACGGCGAACACCGCGAAATAGCCGTACGTGTGAAGAAGACGTTCGAGCAGTGCCGCCATCTAGCTCCGGGCGAAATCGATGAAGCCTCGCTCCGGCTCCGTGTGCACGAGCTTCACGCGCACACGATCGCCGACGTCCAGACCTTCGTATCCGCGCTCCAGGCGGCCCTCCACAGGCGGCCGGCTGATGCGCACCCACGTGCCTTTCTCGGATGCGCCGGTGACGATGGCGTCGAAGCGCTCGCCAATCCGGTGTTGCAGCAGCAGCGCCGCGGCCGCTTTGCGCACCAGGCGCTCCACTTTATTGGCAGCGTCTTCGCGCTCCGTACATCGCTGCGCGATGGCGTCGAGCTCGCTGTCGGTATAAGGCGGGTGGGGCGGGTGGGGCGGGTGAGGCGGGTTGGGATTGAGCGCTGCCTTCACGATCCGCTGCGCGACGAGATCCGGAAAGCGACGGTTCGGCGCCGTCGAATGCGTGTAGTCCTGCACGGCGAGCCCGAAGTGTCCCGCCGCGATCTCGCCCGGCCGCTCGACGACATATTCGCCGCGTCCGAGCAGTTTGATCACCGACAGCGACAAATCGGGGAAGCGCTGCGGATCTTCGGCCCGCTGACGAAGCAGCCACTCCTCGAGCGCGACCGCGTCGGGATCGTGCGGCAGCCGGGACCCGTGCTGCGCGGCGAGATCGACGATGCGGTCCCATTTCTGCGGGATGCGCACGACGCGGCGGAGCGATGACAGGCCGTGGTCCGCCAGGAAGCGCGCGACGACTCCGTTGGAGGCGACCATCAGGTCCTCGATCAGTTCCGTCGCGCGGTTCACCTGCTGCTCGGCGAGGTCGCGCAGCGTATCCTCCTCGAAGACGGGCCGCGCTTCGATCGTCTTCAGCGTCAGCGCGCCCATCTGATGCCGCTGCTTCTTCAGCGCCTGCGCCGCCAGGTCCTGCTGGCGCAGGTTCGCCTCGAGTCCATTGACGTCCGCGATCTTCGGCGGCATCGGGCCCTGTCCTTCGAGCCACGCGCCGACGCTTGGATACGCCAGCTTGGCGCGATTGCGCACCACCGCTTCGTACACGTCCGATGCACCCGGCGTCCCGTCCTCGTCGACGACGTACTCGATGATGATCGCGTTGCGATCCTCGTCCTCGTTCAGCGACGTCAGGTCGGTGGAGAGGCGCTCGGGCAGCATCGGAAAAATCTGCGCGCCGGTGTAAACCGAGGTGGTGTTGTGCGCGGCGTGCTGATCCACCGGCGTGTCGCGCGCGACGAGCGAGTCCACGTCGGCGATGGCGACAAGCATCTTCGTCTTGCCGTCGGGCGTGGTCTCGGCGACCGACAGCTGATCGAGGTCGCGCGAGTCGTCATTGTCGATGGAGCACCACAGCAGTTGCCGCAGGTCCAGGATATTGGGCGTTGGGCTTTGGGCGTTGGGCTTTGGGCTTTGCTTTTCGAGGGTCGCGACTTGCTCCATCGCGGCGGGAGAAAAGTCCGGCTCGAAGCCGCGGTCGCGCATCGCCTCGTGAGCAATCTCTTGGAGAAATGTACGGGACGAGGACATCGGGATACTGTAGTTCACGCTTCCTGGTTCTCAGTGCTCAGTTCGTGTTCAGGTTCGGTTCGGGGTTCGGGGTCACGAACAGAGAAGAGAGAACCCCGAAGCGCGAACGGCCGTGTTCGGGCATGCCCCTTGCGTTAAATGGCCCAGGGATCTGCGGATGTCAGCCGCCAAACTCGATCAACAGGGCGTTCTCGTGGCGTGCGGGTCGTGCGGGAAGACCAATCGTTTACGCTACGCGACACTCGGTTACGCGACACGATGCGGCCACTGCCGCACGACGCTTCGACCAGCGGGCGAGCCGATCGAGGTGTCCGATGCCGCGACGTTCGACGCCGCGATTACATCCTCCTCCCTCCCCGTCGTCGTCGACTTCTGGGCACCCTGGTGTGGCCCGTGCCGCATGATGGCGCCGGAGCTCGATAAGGTGGCGAAAGGTGCGGCGGGCGAGTGGCTGATCCTGAAGGTGAACACCGACGCCGTGCCCGAACTCGGCGAGCGGTTCCGGATTCGATCGATCCCCGCCCGTCCGCGGCGTAAGAGCGCCTGCTCCTCAGCCCAGCTTGGATCTGGCGTCCTTCACCATAAAAATCAGAGCGGCGCGCACGTCCTCCGGCGTGCTGACCGGCTTGTCGAACGCCAGACGAACGGGTCGCGGTCCCTTTGGGGTCATCGCCGACATGTCGAAGCCATACCTGTCGACGCCCGTCATGCTCGCGGAAGTGATCTCGGTCGCCTTTGAAAAGGCCTTGCAGTAAAGCACCATGGCATCGGCGTGGTCGGCGTTCATATGAGCAATCATGTCGGCGGCCGACGGACCGAGGGGATCCGGTTCTGCGGCCCGCCAGTCAGCCTTGGTGATCCACGACATCCGGCCATAGCCCCCAATGTAGCGGACATAATCTACATGCAGCTTCCAGAACGCGAAATCGCGGAAGTCAGCGTAGTAGCGCGAGTTCGGATGAGCAGCGAAGAATGCGGCACGCGCACTGCCGCAATTCCCTTCGACCCGCGTGCACGGTCCGAGGATGGTGACACGGCCGTTGGCGAGCGGATCTGCAGAGCCCCCCTCGGCCACCAGCAGCGACGCGCGAGGATCCCGCGCCAGGTTCTTGGTGTGCTCGGCCAGTTCGCTGATAAGGAAGATTGGGTTTCCGTCGTCAAAGGCGAAGGTCACGAACGAGCCGTACGGATAACCCTCCGGCTCCAGGGCCAGCGTGCACAGGGTCCCGGTCGAGATCTGAGCGACCAATGTTCGCGCGCGCTCCGCGTGCGTGGGTGTCGGGATATTGACGTCGTACAGCGGCTCCGGCGCGTCGCGTGTCGGTCGGGCGTGTGCATCTTCGCTCATGATTCTCCCTGACGAACGATTGGTCTATGGAGTCTTTGGCCGGGCCTTGTCCTGCTTCTTTTGCTCCTCCTGTTTCTGTTTCGTCAGCTGCTGTTGTTTGTTCTTTTCCTTGTCCTTCTTGCCACCCTTGTCTCCCATGCCTCCTCCTTTTCGAGTTGATTGAGTGCGGATTGAAGCATCCGTCCGAGCGGCGATCCCGGTCAAGCGCGGCCAGCTTCCTATCCTTCGTGCATCCGCATCAGAAATTCCTTCACCGTGAGTCCGACATCGCGGTGGTCGACATCGACCGCCGCGTTCATCGCCCGCATATCGTCCGCGGAGATTTTTCCCGCGAGGTCGGTCAGCGCGTCGCGCACCTCCGGACGCGCGAGCAGCACCGCGGTCCGCACGACCGGCACCGCGTAGTATGGCGGGAAGTACGCGCGGTTGTCCTGCAGCATCGACAGATCGAGGGCCTTGATCAATCCGCTCGTCGCATCGCCGGCAATCACATCGACCTGTTTGGTGGCGAGCGCGCGGTACACCAGGTCCAGATCCATCACGCGCGGCGGCGCGGTGAAGTGCAGCCCGTAGGCCGACGCGAGTCCGGCATACCCGTCCGAGCGCTCCGCGAATTCATAGCCGAATCCCGGCCGCCACTCACCATCGACGCGTTGCAGATCCTCGATCGTCTTCAGGCCGGCGGCCTCCGCGTCGCCGCGGCGCACCACAATCGCAAACGTGTTGTTGAAGCCGAGCGGCGGCAGCACGCTCAAACCGGCGCGAGCGTATTCATCGCGCACGGTCGTGAAGACCGCTGCAGGATCTTTGACGATCGGCTGCTTGAGAATCGCGGCGAGCGCGGTGCCCGTGTATTCCACATACGCGTCGATGTCGCCGGATCTGATCGCGCGATCGCAGATAAATGAGCCGCCCAGGTTCAGCCGCCTCGTGACGGTGACGCCGCGGCGTTCGAGCGTCTGCGCCAGCAGCTCGCCGAGCACGACCTGCTCGGTGAAGTTCTTCGAGCCAATGACGATGGTGTTGCGCGTCCCGGCTCCGATTCCGGCGGTCGCCAGCGCGAACAGCACCGCCGCCGTCGCCACCGCGATCGGCGCGGCGCGCGAAACCCGCCGCCGCCCGGGAGAAAGCCGGCGCTCGAGCCACGTCAGCACGCCATCGGCGACCAGCGCGAGCACCGCCGCGGGGATGGCGCCGGCGAGGATGACGGTCGAGTCGACCATCGAGAGGCCGCGGAAGATGTACTCGCCAAGGCCACCGGCACCGATCGCCGCCGCGATCGTCGCGGTGCCGATGCCGACGATCGTCGCAATGCGAATGCCCGCCACGATCGACGGCAGCGCCAGCGGCAGCTCGACGAGCCAGAGCAGCTGGCGCCGTGTCATTCCCATCGCGACCGCGGCATCGATGACGGCCGGGTCGATGCTTTTCAATCCCGCCGCCGTCGAGCGGACGATCGGCAGGAGCGCGTAGAGAATCAAGGCGACGATCGCGATGCGCGGGCCGATGCCGCCGATGAAGGGGAGCGGCAGCAGGAACCCAAGCAGCGCCAGGCTCGGGATCGTCTGCGCGATGCTCGCGGCCGCCAGGAGCGGACGTCCCACGCGCGGGCGATGGGCGGCGATGATGCCCGCGGGAAGACCGATCGCCACGGCGACGAGCGTGGACCAGAAGACCAGGAAGAGATGCCGCTCGACCATCGCGGCGAGCTCGCCGCCGTGCGTCGCCCAGAACGTCAGGAGGCGCATGACGCGAACGTCAGCCGGCCGTTCTCGAGCACGCCGACGCGATCGCCGAGCGCGAACGCTTCATCGTTGTCGTGCGTGACGAAGACGAC
>QHWQ01000034.1 GCA_003222635.1 Acidobacteriota bacterium
GCCATCGAGCTCGCGCGCAAGGAGAAGTTCGATCTCGTCATCTCCGACATCAACCTGAACGGACCCGAATCCGGTCTCGACGTGCTGAAGGCGTTCAAGCAGGCGAACCCGGCGAGCGAGGTGCTTCTCATCAGCGGCTTCGGCACGCTCGAGACCGCCGTGCAGGCGGTGCGCGCCGGCGCGTTCGACTACATCAGCAAGCCGTTCAACATCGGCGAGGTGCGCGCCACCGTCTCGCGCGCGCTCGGGCGCGATCGGAAGCCGGCCCCACTGCAGACGCATGGCGAGGCTCCGCCCGAAGGCATCATCGGGCGTACGGCGGGGATGCTCGCGGTCTACAAACAGATTGCATACGCCGCGGATTCCATGGCACCGGTGCTCATCCAGGGTGAGAGCGGCACGGGAAAGGAGCTCGTCGCGCGCGCCATCCACGTCCACAGCGCGCGGGCTGCGAAGCCGTTTGTGGCGGTCAACTGCGGCGCCATCACGGAGACGCTCCTCGAATCGGAGCTGTTCGGCCACGTGCGCGGCGCGTTCACCGGCGCGGTCGCGGATCGCAAGGGCGTCTTCGAGCAGGCGCACGGCGGCACGGTGTTTCTCGACGAGATCGGCGACATGGCGCCGGCGATGCAGGTGAAGCTGCTGCGCGTGCTGCAGGACGGCGAGATCCGTCCGGTCGGCGGCAATCGCGCGATTCACACCGACGCGCGCGTCGTCGCCGCCACGAATATCGATCTCGATCGCGCCGTCACCGAGCAGCGATTCCGGCAGGATCTCTTCTACCGCCTGAGCGTCATCGTCATACGCATTCCGGCGCTGAAGGAGCGGCGCGAGGACATCCCGCTGCTCATCGAGCAGTTCGTGCGCAATGCCTCGACGCGAACCGGACGCCACGTGATGATCTCGCCCGAAGCGGTCGTCGCGCTGACGTCCTATCGCTGGCCGGGCAACGTCCGCGAGCTCGAAAACACCATCGAGCGTCTCGTCGTCTTCAGCCGCGGGCGCATCGAGCTGGCCGACTTGCCGGACGCGGTGCTGGCGGCGCCGTCGCTCGAAGAGCGCATGTTCCAGGACCTGCCGACGCTCGACGAACTCGAACGGCGCTATCTGATTCACGTGCTCGAGGCAGTGGGCGGCAACCGATCGCGCGCGGCGGAAGCGCTCGGCATCGATCGGCGTACGCTCTACCGGATGGCGGAGCGTCTCGGCGTGGCGTTGAAGGACGAAAGCGAACGCGCCGGGTGAGAACGACATTCCACACACGGCCTGTCCACGCATGACGTAGCGCGGTGACAGCGGCTCAACGACTGCGTTTCTTCTTCAACGCTCTCAAAGAGTTCCGGTCATCGCGCCCGCGTTCGATCACGCAGCGAAAGTGGCTGGCCCGCCCCTTGCTCAATCTCGGGGGTGAGGGCAACTGGCCCGCGAGAAGGGAGCTTGAATGGCGAGGAAAACGATCCCCGCACACCCATCACGCGACCGGTCCCGCGATGACGAGTCGCTGCTGCTTCGCTCCGCGGAGTCGCTGGGTCGCATGATCGGATCGCTGCAACGGCAGCTGGATGTCGCGACCGGCGGGCGTCTCCCGGGCTCGAAGGTCAATGGACGCGAGCACGCGAATGCGAAGCGCAGCGCAAAGGCGAAGAGCGGGGCCAGCAACTCGCGCGGTGGCGCGCGAAAGCGATCGGGAGCGGGCAATTCGAAAGCTCGCAAGAGCGCAAAGAAGCGCTAGAGTAGCGGGGCAAGGAGGATGTCCACCCTTTGCCCCGCCCCACCTATCGCGCGATCGCGCGCGCGCCTCGCATCACCCCAGTTCCTGCCATCGAGCGTGATCCCGACATCGTCAATTCATTTCTGAGCGACGCCGCGCACGTCCCCGGCGGCAGCGCTGATGGCGTAGCCTTTCCGTCCAGCGTCGACGAAGTTGCCGCGACTGTCGTCGCGGCACGTCACATTCTTCCCGTTGGCGCGCAGTCATCCCTGACCGGCGGAGCGACGCCGCGCGGCGACCTCGTGCTCAGCACGCGGCGGCTGTCGCACATCGCGGAACCGCACAACGGAAAGATCCGGGTGGGCGCGGGCGTCCCGCTGTCGGAGCTTCATCGCTTCCTCGCCGCACGCGACCTCTACTATCCGCCGGCGCCGACCTTCGACGGCGCGTTCGTCGGCGGCACCATCGCAACCAACGCCGCTGGACCGGCGACGTTCAAGTACGGCGTGACCCGTCATTGGCTCAACGGGCTCACCATCGTGCTCGCCGACGGCTCGATTCTCGACCTGACGCGAGGAGATGTGTCCGCGTCGGACGACGGCCGTTTCGAGATCGAGACCATCAGTCGCGGTATCGTCACCGTGCGGTTGCCGACCTATGAGGTGCCGACGCACCTGCCGAAGCTCTCCGCCGGCTACCTGACGGTTCGCGGAATGGACCTGATCGATCTGTTCGCGGGATCGGAGGGGACGCTTGGCGTGATCGTCGAAGCGACGCTGGCCGTCAAGCGGATGCCGCTGCGCTGCGTGGCGCTCGTGCTCTGTGCGTCAGAGACGCAGGCGGTGCGCCTTGCCGCGGGTCTCGCGAACATCTCGCGCATGAGCGACCATCCGCTCGATGCGTCGGCGATCGAATACATCGATTCGAACTCGCTGCAGCTGCTGGACGAGGCGGCGTTCGCCAGGGCAGGCGTGGCGCGTCCGCCGCGCGGGGCGACGTTCCTGCTCGTGCAGATCGAGATCGAGGACGACATCAACCCGGCTCTCGCCGAGTTCCAGGACCTCCTGAACCTGCATCACATCGAGCACGACCCGGTGGTTGCGCTTGCGGGTGACGACCGGACCGCGGCCCGGCTCTTCGAGCTGCGCGAGGCGGTGCCCGCTGCCGTGAACGCGCGCGTGGGCGAGGCGAAGGCGCGCGTGCATCCGGAGATTCAAAAGGTCGCGGGTGACTTCATCGTGCCGGACTGCTGGATCGACAAGGCGCTCGCGCTCTATCGCGGCGCGTTCGAGCGGCGAGGGCTCGACTACGCGATCTGGGGACACATCTCCGACGGCAACCTGCACCCGAACCTGGTTCCGCGCTCGCTCGAGGATGTCGAGCAGGGACGCGACGCGCTGCGCGAGATGGCGCGCGGCGTCATCGAGCTTGGCGGCGCGCCGATCGCCGAACATGGCGTCGGCCGCAATCCGCTGAAGCAGATGTTTCTGCGCGAGCTGTACGGAGAGGAAGGGATCGAGCAGATGCGCGCGGTCAAACGCGCGCTCGATCCCGACGGGAAGTTCGCTGCGGGAGTGCTGTTTAACGCGTAGGGCGGGGCTTTACGCCCCGCCAGATCTGGCGGGCCGCAAGGGCCCGCTCTACACCAATAAGCTCGCGGCGGTCGCGGCGAGACCCGCGATCATCAACCACAGCGGCAAGGCGCCCGCGTCAACGTTCTCGGACTTGTGGACGCGGCCCTGCGCGTTGAACGCCGCGCCAAGCGCGCCAAGCAGAAGCAGCCATCCCAGCCCGAGGACGATGCGCGAGGCAATGCCGGACGGATGGATGAAGAGCACCGCGATTGACGCGATCCATCCGATCAGCGCCGTGCCCGCCAGCAGACGCAGCCGCGCGAGCTCGCGATCGATCGCCTGACGGCGCAGCTCCATCCGCAGCGCTTCTTCCGCGCGGCTGCGCTGTTCCTCGATCTGCGCGCGTTCGAGCTCGAGCCGCGCGTGATCACGATCGAAGGCCTCCTTCAACGCGGCGACGACCACGTTGGTGAGGCGCGTTTCGATCTGGCCTGCGAGCCCCTGGGCGGCGGCAGTTTGCGTGAGCGATGTCTCTGACGGCGGCGCGGCCGCCGGCTCCCTGAAGCGACGCGCGGCGTCGCGAAACGCGATCATCGCATCGTAGGCGCGGAAGAGATTCGCGAAATTCACCCCATAAAGACGTTCAAAATGTGTTCCCCGTGCGTGACCTCAGCCAGGCGTCGCGGAACTGCCGCTGCGCGGCGGTCGGCGTTTGGCCGGCCTGCTCAGCCGCGACTACCTCGAGCTCCGGGTCGGCAATCACGCGAATGGTGGTGGTGAGCGGCTGGCCGCGGCCATGATGGAGATACGCAACGGCGAGCGCGTCCCCGGGACGTGCCGCGCGAATTGCCGATTCAACCTGCTCGGCCGTGGTGACGGCCCTTCCGCCAACCGCTGTGATCATGTCGTCGCGATCGAGCCCCGCTTGATACGCCGGTGAGCCGAATAACGTCGCTTCGTTGACGCGGACGCCTACCGGCGTGTCCTGCAGACGAAGCTCTCCCGCGAAGCCCGGCTGCGATGCGCGCGGGCGGAGCACGAATCCGGCGTTGGCGAGCAGATGCGCGTAGTCGACGACCTCGTGGCCCTGGATATAGCGGGCGAAGAAATCGTCCGCGAACGCGGCGTCGCCGGAAACCGCCGCGAGCACCGCCTTCGCGTCGGCGATCGTGTACGGACGATCGACGTAGCCGGGTGCGTGCCCGCCAGGCTTGCCGAACCGCTCCCACATGGCGCGCATGTAGTCGTCGAGCGTGATGGTGCCGCCCGATCGCTCGCGCAGCGTCAGGTCGAGACCGAGCGCGATCGATTCGCCCCACGTGTAATACGAGATGAACGTGTTGGCGAAGTTCACCCGGTCGATCGCCACGGCGGCATCGACAAACGGCGCCATCTGGCTCATCTCCTCCGCCGTGTGGATCTGCCGGCCGGGATCGAACGTCACCGCGTTGATGGCCGACGCCAGCGTGCGGGTGTACTCGCCGAGCGGCGTGAGGCCGGCGCGCTGCAGCAGCAGCGGGCCGTAGTAATTGGTGAAGCCTTCAGCGAGCCACAGTTCGCCCGACATGTTCGCTTCGTCAAAGTTGAATGGCTCCAGCGACCTCGGCCGGATGCGCTCGACGTTCCACGAGTGAAAGAACTCGTGCGCGACGGTGCTCAACAGGCCCGCGCGGTTCGCACGGATCGAACTCGACGAGGTGATGATGGTGCTATTGCGGTGCTCCATGCCGTCGCCGTTGTCCCACGGCAGGTAGTCGGCGATGAACGTGTAGGTGCCGGTGTCGTACGGCGCGAACTCGCCGTAGACGCCGCGCTCCTCGCGCACGATCTTCTCGACATCGCGCGCGTAGCCGTCGAGCTCCGCGTCGTCTCCGTCCTCATGGATCGCAAGCCGGAACGTCGGTTCGCGCGAGCCGTCGCGGACGGTGAACGTGCGAAGCGAATAGGCGCTCACCTCAGTCGGGCTGTCCATCAGGTACTGCAGGTTCGGCGCGGTGAAGGTCTGCGGATCCGCGGTGGGAAACAGCTGCGTGGCTGCGCGCCACCCGCTCGACTCACTGCGCTCGCTCGGGGCAAGCGGCGGCCGCTCGAAGCGGATGGTGACGGGGCGATCTTCGAGGCCGCGCGCCCACATCAGCGCCGCCGGCATGTTGACGTGCGCGTGCG
>QHWQ01000324.1 GCA_003222635.1 Acidobacteriota bacterium
GCCAACGGCAATTACGTGCCCGACTGCGTGCTCGGTCCGGCAATTCTCGAGGCGAACGGCGAGTGCGGGCCGCTCTCGGAGACGAGCTTCGGAAAGCTGCGCGCACCGAATCAGACGACGGCGGGCGACGTCCTGAGCGGCTTCAATTCGGCGCAGACCTATCTGTGGCGGGGATCGGTGTCGATCGAGCATCAGTTCGGGCCGGCGCTGAGCGTCAACACCGGCTATTTCCGGACGCAGTACGGCAACTTACAGCTGACCGACAACACGCTCGTTGCGCCGGCAGACTACGATCAGTTCTGTATCGCCGCCCCGGCCGACTCGCGCTTGCCCCGGAGCGTCAGCGGAAACCGCATCTGCGGGCTGTACGACGTCAGGCCGGAGAAGTTCGGCCAGACGTTCAATCTGATTGCGCAGGCGAGCCACTACGGCAGACAAACGGATGTCTTCAACGGCGTAGACGTGACCATGAACGCGCGGTTCGGCAAGGGCGCGCGCCTGCTGGGAGGTCTGGCGACGGGAACCGAGGTGACCGATCGATGCTTCGTGGTCGACTCTCCGCAGGACCTGTATCAATGTCACGTCGCTCCCTCCTGGGCGTCGCAGACGCAGGTGAAGTTCCAGGTGATTTATCCGCTGATATGGGACGTGAGAGCGAGCGCGATCTATCAGAACACGCCGGGACTCGCGGCACAGGCAAGCTATGTCGCCAGCAACGCGGAGATCGCGCCGTCGCTGGGGCGCAACCTCGGCTCCTGTCGCGGCGCGGCCGTCTGCACCGGTCAGGTCACCATCAACCTGATACAGCCGAACACCGTCTTCGAACCGCGACGGACGCAGGTCGATCTGCGGCTGGCCAAGACACTCCATGTCCACGGAGCGAACATCGAAGGAGATCTCGATCTCTACAATGCGTTGAACGCGAACAGCGTTCTCCAAATGCAGACGCGATACGGCGCGACGTGGCTCGACGCCCAGGAGATTCTGCCTGGCCGGCTGGTGAAGTTCGGAGCGCAGATTACGTTCTGAGAGTGAACGGCCCGTGGCCGCCTACACCTTCGCTTTCGGCCGTCCGCGCGGTTTCTTCGGTGGCTTGTCGAGCGCCTTCAGCAGGATCTCCGCGGCAACGTCGGCGCCGTTGGTCTCCGGCTTCTTCTTGATCTTCGGCTGCGCCAGCAGCTTGTCGACGTGCGACTCCCACTTGCCGGCGAAGAGATCATCCTGTCCGATGTACGCGTTGCGCACATACTTCGGCATCTCCGCGACGAGCACCTCGTACTCGGGGAAGTGGCCGCGCTGCGTGTAGAGGATCGCCGTGTCGTTGGCGATGCACTCGGAGATGATGCCGTAGCCCGGCTTGGTCACCACCGCTTCCGCCGCGCCGACGAGATCCTCGTAGCGGACGCCGGCGTCGTACATCGCCTCCTCGTTCACGCTGATGAACGACCCTTTGCGCTCCGCGGTGGGCATCTCCTTGCGCGCGCGCCCGAGCGGCAGGTTCGCCGTCGTCACGACGGTGTACTTCTTGAACTTCGCGAGCGCCTCGGTCTCCAGCCCCGGCAGGCCGTAGCCGCCGAACGAGGCGAGCACGATCGGCTTGTCGGTCGGCAGCCTGAGCGACTTGCAGACCTGCTCGCGCGTCTGCGTCGCGTGCCGCGCGATGAACGGGATGTCCTTGACGTTCGCAAACGTCTCAAAGCCGCCGGACATCGGGAGGCGCAACGCCATGGATGCCTTCGAATATGCGGTCCTGATCGCCGGCAGCAACGACGGCGCCAGCCGGATGCGAGGGTAGTCCGCGTAAATCCAGTCCCAGGTGAAATTCCCCAGACCGATCGACGGGATGCCCGCCGCGCCGCCGACGGCAAACGCCAGCGGCGGAATGTCGCCGACGATGATGCCGGCGCCCAGCTCGCGGAGCACGCGCGCCTCGCTCGCGGCGCGCGTGACGAGATCGCTGTGGAAGGACGAGGCCCGGCGGATCGAGTCCGCTTCGTCGAGCGTCAGCGCGTCGATCTGCACCACGCCCGTGTCGGTCTCGAGCGTGCCGAACGTGATCCTGCCCTTCACGGTGAGGTCGAACAGCCAGCGCGGCGCCGCCGTGCGGACGCCGATGCGCGTTTCCGGCCGTCTCGCCAGCACCGCGTTGATGACCTCGATACAGCGCGCCGCATGCCCGAAGCCGTGCCCTGAAATGTAGAAAACGAGTGCGGAGGATCCTGACGCCACGCTACTTCGTTACCGCCGACGAATTCACCAACGATCCCTCGAATGCGACCTTGAGTACCTGTTCGAGCGTCTCTGCCGGCACGAAGGTCATGTCGCGCCGGACTTCTTCGGGCAGCTCCGCGAGATCGGGCTCGTTGAGCGCCGGAAGGACGAACGTCTTGACGCCGAATCTCCGCGCGGCCAGCGCCTTCTCCCGGATGCCGCCCACCGGCAGCACCAGCCCGCTCAGCGTGATCTCGCCCGTCATCGCCACGTCCTGGCGCACCGGTTGATGCCGCGCCGCCGACAGAATCGCCGTCGCCATCGTGACGCCCGCCGAAGGACCGTCCTTGGGAATCGCGCCCGCCGGAACGTGGATGTGGAGATCGTGCTTCGCCAGGAAATCGCCCGAGATCCCGAGTTCCTCGGCACGCGACCGGATGTGGCTCAGGGCCGCGCGGGCCGACTCCTGCATCACGTTGCCGAGCTGGCCCGTGAGAATGATGTTCTGGTTTCCTCCCGGAAGCAAGGTGGCTTCGATGAACAGCACGTCGCCGCCGGTCTCCGTCCACGCCACCCCGGTGGCCACACCGGGGCGCGAGGTGCGGAAAGCGACCTCTTTCTTGAACCGCGGCAGCCCGAGGTAGTCGTCCAGTTGATCCCGGTCAATGACGGTTTTTTCCGGCGGACCTGCGTCCGGTGGGCGTGTGGCGATTTTCGCGGCCACTTTGCGCGCCAGCGCCCCGAGCTGCCGTTCGAGATTCCGGACGCCCGCCTCGCGGGTGTATTCGGAAATCACGTTCTTGAGCGCCGCATCGGTGATCTCGAGCACGCCCGGAGGCAGGCCATTCTCGTTTTCCTGACGCGGCAGCAGATACCTGCGCGCGATGTGGAGCTTCTCCTCCTCGGTGTAGCCGGCGAGCGAGATGATCTCCATGCGATCGAGCAGCGCCGGATGAATGGTCCCGAGCTGATTCGAGGTGGCGATGAACAGCACTTTCGACAGATCCACCGGGATCTCGAGGTAGTGGTCGCGGAACGAATGGTTCTGCGCCGGGTCGAGCACCTCGAGCAGCGCCGCGGACGGATCGCCCTGGAAGCCGCCTGACGACACCTTGTCGATCTCGTCGAGCATGAAGACCGGATTCATCGAGCCGGCCTGCTTCAGTGCCTGGACGATGCGCCCCGGAATCGAGCCGATATACGTGCGGCGATGGCCGCGGATTTCGGCTTCATCGCGCACGCCGCCGAGCGAGATGCGGACGAACTTCCGCTCCATCGCGCGCGCAATCGACTGGCCGAGCGACGTCTTGCCCACGCCGGGCGGGCCGACGAAGCAGAGAATCGGCCCTTTCATGTCGCCTTTGAGCTTGCGCACGGCCAGGTACTCGACGATGCGCTCCTTGACCTTGTCGAGGTCGTAGTGATCGTCGTCGAGCACGCGCCGCGCTTCGACCGGATCGAGTCGATCGGGGGTCGTCACCGACCACGGGACGTCGAGCAGCCAGTCGACGTAGGTCCGCAGCATCTGATATTCAGGTGATGCGTTCCCCATGCGCGAGAGGCGATCGACTTCGCGCATCGCCACCTCGTGGACCGGCTCCGGCAGCTTTGCCTCGTCGATGCGCTTGCGCACCTCCGCCAGCTCGTTGCCTTCGCCTTCACCCAGCTCCTGCTGGATGGCCTTCATCTGCTGGCGCAGGTAGTACTGCCGCTGCGCGTCGGTCATCTCCTGCTGCGCCTGCGACTCGATCTTGCTCTTCATCTCGAGGAGCGAGATCTCGCGCGACAGCGCGCCTTCAATCGAGGTCAGCTTCCGCAGCAGCGAGTTCTCTTCGAGCAGCGCCTGCTTTTCTTCGGGCTTGATGTCGATGAGCGTCGCCAGGATGTAGACGAGCCGCAGCGGGTCGTCGATGTTCATCACGACCCCGCGCAGCTCTTCGGCCAGCCCTGCCGCCAGCGACAGCGCCTTCTCGATCAGGTCCTGGACGCGGCGGATGTGCGCCTCGACCTCGATCGACCGGTCGGCCGTCTCCGGCATCGGCGTGATGCGCGCGCGCATCGACGTGCCGGTGCGCGTGACGACGTCCGCGCGGACGCGGGCGATCCCTTCGATGATGATGTTGATGCCGCCGGGCGTTTTCGCCATCTGCCGGACGATGCCGACGGTGCCGACGCGGTGGACGTCTTCCGGTCCCGGGTCGTCGGCGTCGGAGTGCTGCAGGAGCAGCAGCACCATGCGGTCCGAGCCGAGCGCGCGGTTCACGGTCTCGATCGACACCGGACGATTGACCGCGAGCGGCTGCAGCGTCAGCGGGAACGCGACCGTGCGTCGAAGGGGAAGGACAGGGAGCTCGGAAGGCAGCGTCGGCGGAGTCGGTTCGGCCATTGCGGCGATTGCGGCCGAGTCGGCTCGCGACGCGGCAGTCGTGGACTCTTTCAGTTTAATGTAGTTAGTCAATGGACGAACGCCAGTTCTTTACCGAAAAGCCCGAACAGCGGCCGGCGCGCTTTCAGTGCCCGCGCTGCCGGCGCACCAACGACTACACCATCAGGTGGCTGCGCCGCACCAAGAAGGCGCAGATCCCTGGCGGTGCCGACGCGCGCGATCGAGCGATGTTCGACAAGGTGAAGGATCATCTGGTTCGAGTCGACGATGACGTGACTTGTAAGACGTGCGGGAAGCGGTTCGAGATTCCGTCGCACCGCGCGTTGATCTTCCTGGAAGAGTTGGAAGGGCTGCCGCAGGACGTCGAGGAGGACGAAACCTAATACGGAATTTTCACGCCCTCGCAATTCAACGGACCAGCATCGATCGCGGTCAGATAGGCCATCGTGCCGCGGTCCTTCCGCGCCTCCGCAATGCACCGCAGCGTCCGCAGTTCCTCCGCATCGAGGCGCGCGCCGCGATCGCGGACGAGCCGAATCATGTAGGCGCGCTCGCTGATGACCGCCGCTTCGAGCGGCGTCAGCAGGTTCGGCTCGTGCAGCCGCAGCGGAATGCGCGCCTCCGCGCGTGCGTTCATATCGGTCGCGTTCGACATGACGAGCACGTCCGCGACATCACGATTGCCGGCGGCCTCGGCCGCGTTGCGTGGAACCGGCGCGAGAATCAGCGGGCGATCGGCGACCAACGCCGACATGCCGGATACGCCCGTCAGCAGTGCGACCACGGCGCCGGGCGCGGCGAGCGCCACCATCAGGAGCGTGCGATAGCGCGCGGCGTCCATCAATTTTCTCCCCAGAGGCGGGCATAGGGCGGCCAGAGCAGATACGGGTTGGTCCGCCCGCGGTGCAGCGCTTCGTCCAGCATCTTGGGCGTCAGCCGCGCCTCGGATAGGGGCACCGGCGGAGTGCTGTACGGCGGCAGCCGCAGGACCCACTCGCTCCGAGCGTCGAACGCACCGCGCTGCAGCCGGTACTGCAGTCCCATCGCCCGCCATGCCCAGGCGCAGGTGACGAACAGCACCACGAGGATGACGATGGTCCGCCTGAAGGCGGACACTACCGGTTCGTGCGTAGATTCGTCGGTGGTAGATTCGTCGGTAGTGTCCGGCTTTAGCCGGACCTGCGGAAGCCGGACCTCCGGAAGCCGGACCAACACTTCCGCCAATTCGCGAACCGCAAAGTACACGACGAGGGCATAGAAGACGCCAGCCGCGCTCATGATCTCGCTCTTCGCGTACGCGTACGAGAGCACCGCGCTGCCCGCGAGCGTGGCGAGCATCACGAGCGGCGCCGGATCGCGCCACCGGCGTCTGCCATCAGGCGGACGACGACGGGTCATGAACCAAACGATGATTCCGGTCACGACCAGCGACGTGCCGATGTCGTTGAGGAAGAAGACCGGTGGAGCGCCGGGATCCCACCGCTCGAAGGCGGTCCACTGGCCTGCGATCGGCTGCGAGAACGGAACCGTCAGCAGCGAGCCGAGGATCGTGTAGCCGTACAGCAGCCACGGCGTGTCGCCGAACCGTTCGCGCAGCTGCGACGTGTTCAGCATCTCCGTGCCGAAGCCGGTCTGCCGTTCGCCAACGGTGTTGCCGATCATGTGGAGCACCGGGACGCGCAGGACGATGTAGCCCGCGGCAAGCAGCGCCATCGCCACGAGCGCGCCACGCGAGATGCCGCGTAAGCCCGCCACGCAGGCGGCGATGCCGATGCCGAGGATGACGAGCCCCGATTCGAGCGTCAGCGATGCGACCACGAAGAGCACGCACGCGGCGACGTCGGCGAGCAACCCACCCTTCGATTCCGCGATGGCGAACACCGCGAGGCCGTAGATGGCGATCAGCAGGAAGTGGTTGATCGGATACGCCTCGCGCATCATGCCGCCGAAGGTGTGCAGTCCCGTCAGCACGAGCATCGCGAAGCAGAGCGCGGCCACGCTCGTCCAGTCGCGCGGCCGCGCCACGTAGGTGAAGAGGACGATCAGCAGCGCGGCGGTGGCCGCGTGAAAGCCGCGGAACGCGAGGTTGAACCGGTCGCCGATGCCATGCGCGATCGCCAGCAGGATCTTCGTTCCCACCTGCCGCATCGGCCGCAGCATCGTCCGCGAGGCGTACAGTCCCTCGGTGAATGCCGCCGCGACCGACGGAGCGCGATCAACCGTCTCGATGATCTCGACGCTGTCCGAAACCTGGATGGGGATACGGAAGACGCTCGCCGAGACCGCGACGGCGAACAGGACAGTGAGCAGCCACGCGGCCGCGCGCGGACTCATCTCAATACACGTGTGGCAGAAGCTTCCATCGCACCTCGCGCATGTAGCGATCGTAGGCGCCGCTGGAGGTGTGGCGCAGCGATCGCTCCTCGAATGGAATGGCGATCAGCAGATAGAGGCTGCTGGTCACCGCGAACACGAACCGCGTCATCGTCATGTGCGGAACGGCGAAGATCATCAGGAACCAGCCGAGGTAGATCGGATGACGGACCCACTTGTATGGCCCGGAGGTTTTGAACTCGGGCAGATCTGGCGGGTCCTTCCGGACCCGCCAGATCTGCCGAATGCCAGCAAGCTCCAACAGATCGATCGCCATCGCGCTGCGGACGGCAAGCCAGACGCCGGCCAGCTGAGCCGCACGCAGCGTCCATGCGGCCGCCGGCTGATCCATTCGCCACGCGGCGCCCGCAATCGGCTGCCACCACGCACACACAGCCACAAACAGCACGCTCGCGATCCAGACGTACACCGAGCGTTCGAGCGCGCCGACGATCCGCGTAAGGCGCTTACGAATCCTGTCGCGCGAGAAGACGCTGTGGTGCAGCGCGAAGACGCTGAAGAGTGCGGCGTCAAAGACGATGCGTCGCGCATCGACGGCGCCGGCGTGCTCGACGCCGAACGGACTCATGTAGCGGTAGGCAGAGTAGACCAGCGCATCGACGAAGAAGACGAGACCGCCGACGGCAATCGGTCGAGCAAGCCACTGCGGCACCACGCCGGTCTTGCCCCGAGCGAGCGAAGCGAGTCGAGGGGTCGAGCGCACGGCCGGTATTATAGTGACGGCATGCAGTCGAACGGAGTGCCGCGCGTCGTCATCAGTGGTCTCGGCGTCGTCTCGCCGTTCGGCGCGGGGCGCGACTGCTTCTGGCGCAACGTCAGCCGCGGCATCAGCGGCACGCGCGCCATCACGCAGTTCGACGTCTCCGACTATCCCTGCCGCGTGGCGGCGTCGGTACCTCCCGTGTCGATCGACAACGCGGCGCCGCTCGAGGGTGACGCTGAATCGGACGGCCGCGCGGATCCGAAACGCTACTCACGGGCGGCGCTGTTCGGCGTCATCGCCGCGCGCGAAGCGTGGCGCGATGCCGGTCTGCGAGCGGCCGAGCCGGATGCGGGCGTATTGATCGGCAGCGGAGGCGGCGGCATCGACGTCGGCGAGAAGCAGTACGAGGATTTCTTCACCTCCGGCGGCCGCCACGTGACGCCGTATGCCATTGCCGTCGGCATCTGCGGCATGGTGTCGAGCGAGATCTCCATCTCGCTGGGGCTGCACGGCATCAGCCACGTGCTCTCGTGCGGATGCACGAGCTCGACGGATGCGATCGGCTACGCCGCGTCGCTCATCCGCAGCGGCGAATACGAAGCGCTGCTCACCGGCGGCACCGACGGCTGCGTGCTGCCCGGCATGATCTTCGGCTTCTCGCGGATGCGCGCGGTCTCCACGCACTACAACGATCGGCCCGAGACGGCGTCGCGCCCGTTCGACCGGGGCCGCGACGGCTTCGTCCTCGGCGAGGGCGCGTGGATGTTCGTCGTCGAGCGCGAGGATCGGGCGCTGGCGCGGGGCGTCCGTCCGTACGCGCGCGTCGAAGGCTACGGATCGACGTGCGACGCGTATCACCGCGTGCAGATGGATCCCGACGGTGCGGAAATCATCCGCTGCATCGACATCGCGCTCGGCCGCGCGCACCGGCGGCCGGAGGAGATCGGCTACGTCAACTATCACGGCACCTCGACGCAGCTGAACGATGCCATCGAATCGAAATGCGTGCGGCGCGTGTTCGGCGCGCATGCGGACCGGGTACCGGGCTCGTCGACGAAATCGATGATCGGGCATCCGCAGGGGGCGAGCGGCGCGGCCGGCGTGGCGGCGACGGTACTCGCGATGCGTCACGGCATCCTGCCGCCGACGATCAATCTCGACGAGCAGGATCCCGGCTGCGAGATGGATTTCATTCCGAACGCGCCTCGCCGCGCGGAGATCGACGCGGCGCTCTGTAATTGCCTTGGCTTTGGATCGAAGAACAGCGCGTTGGTACTGGGGCGGGTAGGGTCATAAGGCGGGTAGGGCGGGTAGGGAAATGACGACCGACGTGCTCGTCGTCGGCGCTGGCCCGGCGGGCAGCATTGCCGCGCTCGTCCTCGCCCGCGCCGGCGTGCGCGTGCGCATCGTGGATCGCGCGCGCTTTCCGCGCGACAAGCTCTGTGGCGACACGTTGAATCCGGGAACGCTGTCGATCCTCGACCGCCTCGGCATCGCCGCGCCGATTCGTCAGCGCGCGCTGCCGATCAGCGGCATGACGATCAGCGGCCCTGGCGGCGCATTGGTGTCCGCCGATTACCCTGCCGGCGTACGCGGAGCTGCGCTGACGCGTCGCGTGCTGGACAAGCTGCTGGTCGATGCGGCGATCGCCGCGGGGGCGACGTTTGAAAGCGGCGTCATCGTCCGCGCGCCGCTCATCACCACGGACACCTCGCGTGTCATCGGCGTTCGCGTCGCCGCCAGCGGCGACGACCACAACTTCCACGCGCGCGTCGTCATCGCCGCCGACGGCCGTCATTCGAAGCTGGCCTTCGGCATGGGGCTCGCCAGCTACGCCCCCGCGCCGAAACGCTGGGCATTCGGCGCCTATTTCACCGATGTCGAAGCCGTCTCGGCGCACGGGGAGATGCACGTCCGCCCCGACGGCTACATCGGCATCGCGCCGCTTCCCGGCGACGTCGTGAACGTCTGCGTCGTGCGCGAGCTGAAGAACGTATTCCGCGCGCAGCGCGTGAACGCCGACGCAATTGTTCATCTGGCGGTGCGCGGCGATCCGCTGCTGGCCTCCCGCTTCGTGCGCGCGCGGCAGATCTCCGAAGTCACGGCGCTCGGTCCGCTCGCGGTGGACTGCAAGTCGGTTGGCTATCCGGGTCTGCTGCTGGCCGGCGATGCCGCGGGATTCATCGACCCGATGACCGGCGACGGAATGCGGTTCGCGATGCGCGGCGGCGAGCTCGCCGCGGAAGCGGCGCTGCGCGAGCTCTCGACCGGCGTCGCCGCATGCAGCTCCCTGCAGGCGGACCGCGCGCGCGAGTTCGGGACAAAATGGCGGATGAATCGCGGGCTGCGCGCGCTCGTCGCCTCGCCGCGCGCGGTGCACGTCGCGTCGCAGGTCGCGCGCGGATGGAAAGCGCCGGTGCGGATGCTCGTGCGCCTCGCCGGCGACGTGAACCTGGCGCAGCATGCTGCCTCCTGAAATCACCATCGCGGCCGGCGCGCTCTTCGCGGTGCTGGCGATGATGCTCGCCGAGCTCAGACGCTCGCGCACCAACGAGCGTCTGCTGCGGGAACGCGGCGCGGTCGAGCCGGCCGGCGACGTGTATCGGACGATGGCGGTCGTCTATCCGATCATCTTCGTCGCGATGGCCACCGAAGGCGCGTTGACCGGTCCGGCGCGGGATGCGGTGCTCGTCACCGGCTTCATCATCTTTGTGGCCGCCAAGCTCCTGAAGCTGTGGGCCATCAGCGCACTTGGACCCAGGTGGAGTTATCGCGTGCTGGTCCTGCCGGAAGTCCCGCTGGTGTCGGCGGGACCGTACGCGCACCTGCGCCATCCCAACTATCTGGCCGTCTTCGGCGAAATAGCCGGGTTCGCATTGATGGTCGGCGCCCACGTCACCGGCGTCATTTCGCTCCTCGCCTTCGCCGTTCTCGTGCGAAAACGCATCGCCGTCGAGGAGAAGGCACTTCGCTATACTTAGCGCAGCGCTATGAAGAAATTTCTCGTCGCGTTGGGGTGGTTCGTCGTCATCGCGGCGCTCGCCGGCGCGCAGGTTCGTCCCGCCGCCGACTCGACGCTGGGCGACGCGCGCAAGGCGATCGACACCGGCCGTTACGCGGACGCGGAAAAGCTGCTCGCGGCGCCGGCGGCGTCGGCACCTGGCGGGGACGCGGCGCTCGAGCTCGGAAAGCTGCAGCTCTACGTCGGCAAGAAAGCTGAGGGCACGCGGACGCTCCAGCGTGTGATCAACGCGAGCGCGCAGAACACCGCTGCTGATTTCGTCCGTCTCGGCGAAGCCGAGCGCGTGCTCGGACAGTTCCAGCAGGCCAACGCTGACTTCCGGCAGGCCAATCAGCTGGCGCCGCAAAACGTCGCCGCCAACATCGGCTGGGGCGAGCTGTTCGCCGAGAAGTACAACCGCTCCGACGCCGCCAAGTCATTCCAGGCGGCGCTGATGGTCGAGCCGGACAACGTGCGCGCCAAGGTCGGCATGGCCGGCCTGATGACCGACGCCAACCCGCCCGCCGCGCGCCAACTGCTCGGCGAGGTGCTGAACAAGGATCCGACCTACGTTCCCGCGCACGTGCTGATGGCGCAGATTGCGCTCGACGATGGCAAGCGGGATGAGGCGAAGGAGTCGCTCCGCAAAGCGCTGGCGAGCAACCCCAACAGCCTCGAAGCACGCTCCATCGATGCGGCGATTGCCTTTCTCGAGGACCGCAAGGCCGACTTCGACGCGAAGATCTCCGACATCTTGAAGATCAATCCGCGCTATGCGGAGGTGTATCGCCTTGCCGCGGAGGTCTCCTCGCACAACTACCACTACATCGAGGCCGCGGACTTCGCGAAGCGCGCGGTCGCGATCGATCCGGACGACTTCCAGGCCTCGGCCGCGTTGGGGCTGCAGCTGCTGCGCACCGGCGACGAGTCCGGCGCGCGCGTCGCCCTGGAGCGCGCGTTCAAGGGCGACCCCTATGACGTCGTCACCTTCAATCTGCTTTCGATGATGGACTCGCTCGACAAGTTCGTCACCATCCGCGACGGCGACGTCGTCGTGCGCATGAGCGCGGACGAAGCGCCGGTCATGCGCGAGTACGTCGTACCGTTCGCGAAGGACTCGATCGAGAAGCTCTCGAAGCAGTGGAACTTCAAGCCGGCCGGGCCGATCATCGTCGAGATGTTCCCGAAGCACGACGACTTCGCCGTGCGCACGCAAGGCCTCCCGGGCATGATTGGCGCGCTCGGCGTCTGCTTCGGTCAGGTTGTCGTCTTCGATTCGCCGAAGGCGCGGCCGCCCGGCGAGTTCAGCTGGCAGGAGACGCTCTGGCACGAGCTGACGCACGTCATCACGCTGCAGATGTCCAGCAACCGCGTGCCGCGATGGCTCACCGAAGGCATCTCGGTGTGGGAAGAGGCCTATGCGCGGCCCGACTGGGGGCGCGAGACCGCCGTGCAGTTCGCGCAGGCGCTCGAGGCCGGCAAGCCCCTGAAGCTGAGAAATCTGAACGAGGGTTTCCAGGACCCCGAGCTGATCGTGCTGTCGTACTACCAGGCATCGCAGATCGTGGACTACCTGGTGAAGACGTACGGCGAACCGAAGCTCCAGGCGTTCGTGAAGGCGTTCGGCCGCGGCCTCGACACCGAGGCGGCGCTGAAGGAGACCTACGGCGTCGGCATCGACGAGGTCCAGGCCGGTGTCGATAAAGCCTTCGATCGCGACTTCGGTCCGATGCGGAAGGCCCTGAGGAAGGTCGACGTTCCGCAGACCGCGACCGCGGAGCAGCTGGCCGCGATGGCGCAGGCCAACCCGGACAGCTTCATCGTCCACATGCGTCTGGCCGCGGAGCGCAAGAAGGCGGGCGATGCGGCGGGCGCGATTCGCGCGCTCGAGCAGGCGGCGAAGCTCCTGCCCGCGATTCAGGGCAAGCAGAACCCGAATGTGGCGATCGCGGAGATGGCGCTGGAGGAGAAGAACACGGCGCGCGCCATCGAAGCGCTCGACGCGTTCCTGAAGGTGGATGGCAACGACATCGACGCCGCCCGTCAGCGCGCGCAGCTGCTGGAGCCGACGGGTGACGCCGCGCGCACGGCAGCGGCCTATGCCCGCGTCATCGACACCGATCCGTTCGATTCGAAGGCGCAGTCGATGGTCGGCCGCGCCGCGCTGCAGCGGAAGGATGCGAATGCGGCGATCCGCGCGTTCCGCGCCGCGCTCGGCGGCAAGCCGGCGGATGTCGCGGTCGCGCATTACGACCTCGCGCAGGCGTATCTGCTTGGCGGCCGAGCGGCGGAGGCGAAGACCGAGACGCTCGCCGCGCTCGAAGTGGCTCCGTCGTTCGAGCCCGCTCAGGATCTTCTGTTGAAGATTGTTGGCGGCGGTTAGGTATCGTGCCACCATTCGACGCGCTGGCGTTCCGGCCGTCGAAACACCACTACGCCGCTGATGCCCGCGATGAACCCCGCGATGTGCGCCCAGAAGGCGATGCCGCCCATCGACCCGCCGGGGACCGAGCTCACGATTGAGCCGACGCCGCTGAGGAACTGCATCACGAACCAGATGCCGAGAAAGAGAATCGCCGGGACCTCGACCACCTGAAAGAAAAAGAAAATCGGAATGAGCGTGACGATGCGCGAGCGCGGGTAGAGGACGAAGTACGCCCCCATCACGCCGGCGATGGCGCCGCTGGCACCCACCATCGGCACGACGGAATCGGGCGCGGTGATTGTCTGCGCGAGCGCGGCGGCGACGCCACACAGCAGATAGAACACGAGAAAGCGGCCGTGCCCCATGCGGTCTTCGACGTTGTCGCCGAAGATCCAGAGGTAGAGCATGTTGCCGGCGACGTGCATGAACCCGCCGTGCAGGAACATCGACGTGAAGACCGCCACCCACGAGAACGCTGCGGGCACCAGCCCGTAGTAGAGCGTGAAGGCGTCCACGTCGCGGCCGAGTGACAGCTCGTAGATGAAAACGAGGATGTTGACGGCGATCAGCGAGATCGTGACGACCGGCGTCGTGCGTGAGGGGATGATGTCTCGAAGCGGAATCAATCAGGGTTAGAGTACCGCACTCGGATGATTTGCAAATACTGTGGAACCGAAATCGCCGACAAGGCGTTGATCTGCTACAAGTGCGGGAACGCGACGACGGAGCCGCGCATCAAGCCGCCGTCCGAAGGCCCGTTGTTCGACAAGCCGCGGCGGTCGCCCGTCCCCGTCATCATCATCGTGTTGATTCTGCTCGCGCTCATCCTGCTCGCGTGGTTCGAGTTCTATCGATAGTTGCCGCGCTCTTTCACCCCCTCTGAGATGTGTTCGAGCGCATCGCCGACGCGCCTGTCCTTGGCTTCCTTCACCGCCAGATCGCCGAGCGAGACGATGCCGATGATGCACTCGTTCTCGACCACTGGCAGGCGCCGCACCTGGTGCTCGCTCATCAGATGTGCTGCTTCGTGCGTCGACATCTCCGGCGTGGCGCAGACGACGTCGCCGCTGACGATCTCGCGCACCGGACGGTTGAGCTCGCCGTCGGCGACCGCCCGCACGACGATGTCGCGATCGGTGACGATGCCGACAGGGCGGCCGTTATCGACGACGGGCACCGCGCCCGTATCGCAGTCGCGCATGATACGCGCGGCGTTCTGAATCGAGTCGCCGGGCGCGACACACTGCGGGTTCGGTGTCATGACTTCGCGAATATTCATGGGTTGAGCTCCCTCCCACGATCGAATTAGCAAGATGGTCGCCGGTTGCGAATCCCGAATGCCGAATCCCGAATCCCGACCGTATAATCGAACTGATGGCGGTAAAGCCGCGTGCGATTCTCGTCAGTACCGCTCTCGCGGCGCTGGTTGTGTTTGCCGTCGTGCAGGATCGCGTCACCGCGGCGGGGGCTCGACGATACGTCGCGCTTCAACGCGACGCCATTGCGGGTCGAGGGCAGCCGGTGACGGTTGACGAGATCATGCGGCCGGCTATCCACCGCTCCGTCCAGCAGGGATTGCTCTGGAGCGGGGTTGTCGTTGTCGGAGGCGTCGGCATCGCGGGCGCCGTCGGGCGCAAACGGTCATGAACAAGGCGCTCATCTACGACTGGAATCGTGATGTGCCGGTCCCGCCGCCGTCCGTCGTCATGCTGGACGACGAGACGCTCCGCGACGGCCTCCAGTCGCCGTCCGTGCGCGCCCCGAACATCGAACAGAAGCTGCGCATTCTACGGCTGCTCGACGAGATCGGGGTCGACACCGCCGACGTCGGGCTGCCCGGCGCCGGCCCGCACGTGGTGCGCGACGTCGAGCGGCTCGCGCGCGAAATCGTCGATGCCAAGCTGAAGATCAAGCCGAACTGCGCCGCGCGCACGATGGTCGGTGACATCCAGCCGATCGTCGAGGTCTCACAGCGCGTCGGCATCTCGATCGAATGCTGCTGCTTCATCGGCTCGAGTCCAATCCGCCGCTATGCGGAGGACTGGACCGTCGATTACCTGCAGCGCTGCACCGAGGACGCGGTCTCGTTCGGCGTCAATCACGGCCTCTCGGTGATGTATGTCACCGAGGACACGACACGATCGGATCCCGAGACGCTGCGGCGCCTGTTCACGACCGCGATTCGCGCGGGCGCGTCGCGGCTCTGCATCGCGGACACCGTCGGCCACGCGACGCCCGCCGGCGCGCGCGCCGTGGTCGCCTTCACGAAGCAGATCGTCGAGGAGCAGGGCGGCCACATCGGCATCGACTGGCACGGACATCGCGACCGTGACATGGGAACGATCAACAGCCTTGCGGCGCTCGAAGCGGGCGCGACGCGCGTGCACGGCACCATCCTCGGCATCGGTGAGCGCGTCGGCAATACACCGATGGACATGCTGCTCGTCAACCTCGTGCTCATGGGATGGATCGATCGCGATCTGCACAAGCTCGACGAGCTCGTGCACGTCGTCTCTGAAGTGACCGGCGAGGCGATTCCCGGCAACTATCCCGTGTTCGGGCGCGACGCGTTCCGCACCGCCACGGGTGTGCACGCCGCGGCAGTGGTCAAGGCATTCCGCAAGGGCGATCCGGAACTGATGGACACCGTCTACTCGGGCGTCCCCGCGCAG
>QHWQ01000035.1 GCA_003222635.1 Acidobacteriota bacterium
AGCTGGTCATCCGTACCGAATTGCTGGATACCATCGACGATCGTCGGATGTGGGAGCACGAGTACAGGAGGAAACTCGCCGATATCGTCGGTTTGCAGGAGGAGGTCGCGACCGACATTTCAGAGCAATTGCATCATCAATTGACTACGGACGAAGAGCACCGGCTGAGCAGACGCTACACCGAAAGCGCGGAAGCGTATCGACTGTACCTCGAGGGTCGGTACTTCTGGAACAAAAGAACGGCCGACGGACAGGCGAAGGCGATCGAGCGCCTTCAACGAGCCATCGACGTCGACCCGAACTATTCATTGGCCTACGCGGGACTGGCTGACGCCTACCTGCTGGGCTTTGTGCCCGGCCCTCCCGTTGAGCACATGCCACAGGCGCGAGACGCGGCTGTCCACGCGCTTCGGCTGGACCAGACGCTCAGCGAAGCTCATGCCGCGCTTGGGGAGTTCAAAGCCCGCTTCGACTGGGATTGGACGGGAGCGGAAACGGAGTTGCGACGCGCCATCGAGCTCGACCCGTCGTACGCAACGGCTCACGAACGGTATGCGCGTTTGCTCATATGGCTCGGGAGAAAGGACGAAGCGATGCACGAGATCCAGCAAGCGCAGCACCTCGATCCCGTCTCGCTCATCATCAGCACCAATGTCGGTGAAATCTTCTATTTTGCTCGTGACTACGACCGGGCAGTCATCGAAGCACAGAAAGTCGTCGAGATGGATCCCAATTTCCCGCAGGCGCACTGGCGTCTGGCGGAAGCGTACGTCGAGAAGGGAATGTTTCCGGAGGCCGTCGAGCAATACGTGAATTGGATATCGCTCCTCGGCGCGTCACGAGAACATGTCGACGCGATGCGTCACGCGTATGGCGCCGCGGGAATGCCGGGTTTCTGGCGAAAGCTGATCGCACTGTTTGAAGAGCGCAACAATGAGGCGCGCGTCACGGCGCGCAGACTCGCGAGTATGCATGCTCGGCTCGGTGAAAACGATCAAGCGCTGGAACAGCTCGAGAAGGCATACCGGGAGCGGGAACTGATGCTCGTCGAGATCAACGTCGAACCCGCTTTCGACACGCTTCGGTCCGAACCAGGGTTCACCCGGCTCTTGTACGACGTCGGTTTCCGCCCTGAGTAGTGTCGTAGAGATCGAAACAACGCGCCGCCGCGCGCCGCAACATCAAGAAGGCAGCCGCCGTCGCGAAGCGCAAGCTCACGGTCGCACATCTTCCGAAGAAGACACGCACGGCCCTCGGCAAGGAAAGACGCGAAAGCGGCGAAGCGAAAGCGGCGATAACTGCTACGCGTGCCGGGAGCGCAAGCAGAAGGATATCGGCTGCGATAAGGAGGGTTCGATGCGCGGATCCTTGTTGCTGTCAATCGGCGGGTGCGTCTCTCGACCTCACGTTCTTCACAACGCGCGTACAGCCGATTTTCTGGCGAGGCATCCGGCTCGATATGGCCGCGGAGATGTCGGGCTGGGGGCCCCCGCTCCCCTGGGGCAAGGCGCGCGCCATCGCGCTCGAAGAGCGGGGCGCCGAAGGCAATGGGATGGCGACGATCAGCGCGATGGTGCACACGGTGTCGGTGAGCCGCGAGGGCAAGGTGCGGCTCGAGCGCGTGGACGTGGCGCACGACACCGGCTTCGGCCTGGTCAACCCGCTCTCGGTGAAGAAGCAGATCGAAGGGCAGATCACCTGGTTCTACAACGACGCGATGCTGCAGGCGACGACCATCGCGGAGGGCCACGTCGTCGAGAACAACTACAACAACTACCCGCTCTCGCGGATCGCGGACGATCCGCCCGATATCAACATCCGCATCTTCCCGACGCGGCACTGGCTGATTGGCATGGGCCACGACCGGGCGACCTCGATCCAATCGGCGATCGGCGACGCTATCTTCCAGGTCACCGGCAAGCGATTCCGGGACCTGCCGTACGGCAAGCACGATCTGACTTGGAGTTGAGGGTCACGCGAGGCACCTGATTCGTCGGTCTCTTATTGAAACGTGATCATGTCCGTGCGGGTCAGCGTGACCGCGTTTGGTTTCAAGGGTTGGTTCGCCAGGTTCGCATTGCCCGAATTCAAGACATTATAGAAACCGATGGTCGTCTCGTAGTCGCTGCCGGCTGAAGTCGTATCCATCGGAATAACGACGGTGTAATCGTGCGCCATCGCTCCGACCGATGTGTAGGTCACCGAACCGCTGATCTTCCAGCCGACCATGATGAGGGTCTTGATCCCCTTCGCCTTCAGCTCCTTGTCGAGATCGGTATCGTAGAACCGGTCCTGGGCCGTGTTGGTGATCCTGATGTCGCCCGGAGCCGGCGCGACCTCTTTCAGCCATTTGGTCTGGTTCTGCGCTCGCGTGCCGTACGCCACGGTGAGGCCCGCCTTGCGTACCCGCGCCATAAAGGGGGTCATGGCCGGCAGCATCTTGGTCTTGCAACTGACCTGGTTGTTGCAAATGTCCTCAACATAGTCGAGCACGATCAAAGCGGTGGTCTTGGGATCGAGCGTGACGCGGGCCGGGTCTGGGGTGGCCGGCATTTGCAAGGTGATCATTTTGGGGGGAGCTTGCGCGGCCGGTCCTTCAGCTACTCCGCCGCAAAGCGCAAGGGTCACAAGGACAGTGCGAAACAGCTTCATGTGGAATCTCCTTTAGGGCTCAAGCGCTTCGAAAGCAAGGACTGAAACCTACACTACACCAAGGTTCGATGGAAATGAGCTGCTCAGGAGCGCGACCGGAAAAGCCCTTGCCAGTGAAGGCGCCTCGACCTGTGCACCATCGCGCTGATCGTCGCCATCCCGTTGCCTAGCCGTCGCGGCGGCCGTCGTACCAGAGCGCCAGGTCTTCGCGGCTGCGGAGCGCGCCGGTCCCCCGGCGGGCGAAGGTTGCGGCCAACCGGAACAGTTCACGCCAACCGTGCGTGCGGATCTTGCGCCCGGACGAGGTGACCGATTCGCGCAGGATGACGACCCGCCCCTGCCGCGCGAGGTGGCGGCTGAACGCCAGCTCCTCCGCCGCGAAGAGCGTCTCGTCGAATCCGCCCGCCGCGTCGAACGCGGCGCGTGAGCAGAAGATGTAGCAGCCCGCTGCGAGACGGCACGCTCGCATGACCCCGCCGATCGCCGCCACCGTCCATTCGGCCCACCATGGCACGTGGCCATCGAGGACGACCTCGGCCCCGCCGCCGGCGGCGCCGCTGCGCAACGCGTCGAGGGCGGCGCGCAGCGTGGGGGTCGGCACGATGGTGTCGGCATCAACGAAGATCAGCGGGTCGCCCGAGGCAACCGCCGCGCCGGCGTTGCGAGTGCGCGAAATCTGGCGGAACCGAACCGATACGACCCGCGCACCCTGCGCGCGAGCCATCTCCGCGGTGCGGTCGGTCGATCCATCGTCGACGACGATCAGCTCGTACGGCTGACCGGCCTCGCTCGCGGCGGCGTGAAGCGCCTCGAGCGTCGGTCCCAGGAATCGTTCCTCGTTGTAGGCGGGAACGACGAACGAAATCACACTTCAGGCTACACGTTTCTTGTACTGCGCGAGAATCAGGAACGGCCGCGCTCGCATGGGAGGACGATAGGAAAGCCATGATGGCGCTCTTCGCGATGTTGACGCTCACCGCCATGGTCGCGCCGATCGCCTGGCTCGTTCGGACGCGCATCGCGGGTGTGCGCCAGTGGCTCGCCGCGAGCGCGGCGGGTGCGGCAGTGTCGTCTTCCGCTTCGCTGATCGGGCCCTGGGCTCTGCTGAGCGTCTACCTGCGGCCCGTCGCCGCGATTGCGCTGTGTGCGGCTCTCGCCCTCGCGGCGTACCGATCGTCGCGCCGCACGACCGGCGTGAACCCGCCCGGCGTCACCCGGCGTCGATTCGCGTTGCAGTTGAGTGTCGCCGGTGTGTTTGGACTCGTTGTGATTGACGGGTTAGCCGGCCGGGTGGCGCCCGGCCGGACAACTGACCTCGACTTTCCGCTGGACGACGGCGTGTACGCCGTCCTTCAGGGCGGAAACAGTCTGCTGACAAATCCCTTCCATCATTGGTTCCCCTCCGACAGGTACGCGCTGGACCTGGTGAAGCTGAACGCGCTCGGGAACCGCGCTCGCGGCATCGCGCCGGCCCGCCTGGACGACTACGTCAGTTACGATGCGACTGTTCACAGCCCGTGCGCCGGTATCGTGGAGGAGGTCGTGGACAACCTGCCGGACCACGCGCCTGGCGAGCCGGATCCACAGCACCTCTCCGGAAACCACGTCTGGCTGCGCTGTGGAGCGCTGCGGATCCTTCTGGGGCATTTGCGTCGCGGGAGTGTGCAGGTGACTGCCGGTGAACCGGTCCGCCGCGGACAGTTGGTCGGGCGGATCGGAAACTCGGGGAATACGAGGGAGCCGCATCTGCACGTGAGCGCGGTGGCCGCCGACTCCGCGGCCGCGTGGCCGCAGGCTGCCGGCGCGCCCATCACGCTTCACGGGCGGTTTCTGTGCATGAACGACATCGTCCGGTGACATCATCATGCGCAATCGAATGAGTTAGCTGGCAGAACAGAGGACGGGATCAACATGATCGAAGGACCCGAATTGATCTCTCGCTAACAATAAGAGCCATGCGCGCGCGCTCCCATAGCAAGCTACATGCGAAGAAGCCGCAGCCGAGTCCGGCGCCGAAGCAGAGCATTTCGAGTCTTGCAGTCGCGGAATCGACGCGCGTATTCATCAGCTATCGTCGCGTTCCTACCGAACCGGCCGCGGCGTATCTGCGGCATTCTCTCGGCGCGTCGCTCGGCGAAGAAAAGATTTTCCGCGATCTCGACACTCTTCAGCCGGGTCAGAAGTTCGAAGCAGCGATCGGGGAGGCTATCCGCAATACGACGGTCTGCCTCGTCCTGATCGGTCCCTCGTGGCTCACACTCCGTGGACCCGGCGGCACGCGCCGATTGACCGAAAAGGGCGATTACGTGCGCATCGAAATCGAAACGGCACTGAAGGCGGGCGTAGAGATCATCCCGCTCCTCGTCGATGGTGCAAAGATGCCGTCGCGCGGCGAGCTACCCGGATCGATTGCTGAACTCGCCGGCAGAAACGCCTATGAATTGCCATGGGCAGCCGGCATTGCCAAGCTCTCCGATCGAATCCGGCAACTGGAGAAACAGCGCGAAGCGCGCGAGGCAGCAGAACGCGCCGAGCGACAGCGTCTCGATCTCACAGATGGCCAGGGTGTCACCCCCAGCAAGCTCGCGAAAACGGCCAGTGCGTCCTTTGCCGTCGTGGCGCGCGCCATGGAAATATCGCTCGCGAGACTCGGACACAAGGTCTGGCTGTCCGGTCCCGACATCGCTGATTCACTCAAGTCGCGCACCAAGCGTTCGCTGGAATCGGAGGGTTTTCTGGCAAAGGAACTCTTCTATGTCATCGACT
>QHWQ01000036.1 GCA_003222635.1 Acidobacteriota bacterium
CTTCCCAAGCGCGCCGATCGGCGCGGACGCTCGCATCGCATCGAAGTCCGTACCGACAGCGACCAGCCGGCATGAACATCCTCTTCGTCGGCGACATCGTTGGGCGTCCCGGGCGCGATCTCATCCAGAAAGGGCTGCGCGGGCTGGTCGAGCACCACGACATCGACTGCACGATCGCCAACGCGGAAAACTCGGCCGCCGGCTTCGGCATTACGCGAGACATCGGCGACGCGATTCTCGACTGGGGTGTCGATGTGATGACGTCCGGCAATCACATCTGGGACAAGAAGGAAGCGCTCGAGTACATCGGCACCGAGCCACGTCTGCTACGCCCCGCGAACTACCCCGCGGGCGTGCCGGGCCGCGGCTCCTACGTCGTGCAAACGCGCGATGGACGCTCCGTCGGTGTGGTCAACGTCATGGGCCGCGTATTCATGACGCCCCTTGACGACCCGTTCGTCGTAGTGCTGCGCGAGATCGAATCGATTCGCCATCGCGCGCGGATCATCTTCGTCGACGTGCATGCCGAGGCAACGAGCGAGAAGGTGGCAATGGGCTGGCACCTGGACGGCAAGGTCACCGCCGTGATCGGCACGCACACCCACGTGCAGACCGCGGATGAACGGATTCTGCCGAACGGCACGGCCTATCTGACCGACGCCGGCATGACGGGGCCGCACGATTCGATCATCGGCATGGAGCGCGAGCCGTCCCTGGCCCGCTTCCTGACCGGGATGCCGACGAAGTTCGAGCCGGCATCCGGCAATCCGCGACTCAACGGCGCGATCATCGAAGCGGACGACAAGACCGGACGCGCGACGAAGATCACGCGTATCAGCTATTCAGCGGAGCAACTTGACGAACTCGCTGTTCGATCTACCGTTCGAGGAGCCACAAGAGCCTGAGGATCGCGGACCTTCCAGGTCCGGGGAATCTCGTCGTGTCTTCTCCGTCTCGCAGCTCACCGAGCGGATTCGCGAGACGCTCGAGGAGCGATTCTTCGAGATCTGGGTCGAGGGTGAGATCTCGAACTGCTTCGTCGCCAAGACCGGACACGTCTACTTCACGCTGAAGGACGCCGGCGCGCAGGTCAAAGCGGTGATGTTCCGCTCGGACGTCCGCTATCTGCGCTTCAAGGTCAAAGACGGCCTCAGCGTGGTGGCGCGCGGGCGCATCACCGTCTACGACCCGAAGGGCGAGTATCAGATCGTCTGCCAGCATTTGGAGCCGGAGGGCCTGGGCGCGCGGCAGCTGGCCTTCGATCAGCTGAAGGAACGGCTGCAGCGCGAGGGACTCTTCGATCCACGGCGCAAGCGTCCGCTGCCGGCGCTGCCGCGCAAGATCGGCGTCGTCACCTCGCTCGACGGCGCCGCGGTGCGCGACATCATCAAGGTGCTTCGTCGCCGCTACGCGAACGCCCACATCGTCATCAGGCCGACGCGCGTGCAGGGCGAAGGGGCGGCGCTCGACATTGCGCGCGCGATGGCCGCGATCGGCAAGGTCAAGGACGTCGACGTCGTCATCGTCGGGCGCGGCGGCGGGTCCATCGAGGATCTCTGGGCGTTCAACGAGGAAGTGGTGGCGCGCGCGATTGGCGGCTGTCCCGTGCCGACGATTTCTGCCGTTGGTCACGAGACGGACGTCACGATTGCCGATTTCGTCGCCGACCTTCGGGCGCCGACGCCGTCGGCGGCCGCGGAGATGGTCGTCGTGCGCAAGGACGACTTCTGCACCCGGATCGATCGGCTCGGCAACCGCGTCCACACGCTCTTTCAGATGCGCACGGCGATGCTCGGCCGGCGCACGGATGATGTGTCGCATCAGTTGCTGCGGGCGATTCGAACGCGGCTCGGGCGCCGCGAGCGCGCCTATCAGGTGCTTCGACTCACGCTCGAACGGTTCGAGGTGGGCCGCCGCTTCGCAGCCGTTCGCACGCGGCTGGTGGCCGCGGACGGCCGGCTTCGAGCGAACGTCGATCGGCGGGTGCACGGAGCCGACGCGCGGTTCCGGGCGAACGCGGCACGTCTCGAGAGCCTCAGCCCGCTGGCGGTGCTCGGGCGCGGTTATGCTGTCTGCTGGAATGCGGATCGGACCGCGATCATCAGGGACGAGGCGGCCGTCACCAGCGGCGACAAGGTGCATGTGAAACTCGAGCGCGGTGAATTAGACTGCACCGTCGAGTAATGGATTCCACCATCAAGGACTTCGAGGCGGCGATCGCCGAGCTCGAATCCATCGTCAAGAAGCTCGAGGAAGGCGACCTGCCGCTCGAGACCTCGCTGCAGCTCTACGAACGCGGCGTTCAGCTCTCGCGCTTCTGCCACGCGCAGCTCGAACAGGCCGAGAAGCGTATCGAGATCCTGAACGAGCGTGGCCAGCTCACACCCGCGCCGTCGAACCTCGGCACGGATGAATGATCTGAAGCAGTACCTCACGGCGCGGCGCTCGGCCATCGACGCCGCTCTGCTCGCGGCGCTCCCCGGTCCTCCAGCGTGCCCGGCCAATCTCGCGGATGCGATGCGCTACAGCATTGTGGCTGGCGGCAAGCGGCTGCGCCCGATCCTCTGCCTCGCGAGCGCCGAAGCCGTTGGCGGCGACAGCGCGCTCGCGATGCCCGCCGCCTGCGCGCTCGAATTCATCCACACCTACTCGCTGATTCACGACGACCTGCCGGCCATGGACAACGACACGCTGCGCCGCGGTCAGCCGACGCTGCATGTCGTCGCGGGCGAAGGGATGGCCATCCTCGCCGGCGACGGCCTGCTCACCGAGGCGTTCGCGCTGATGGCGCGCGAGCCGCGTGGCGATGATTCGTCGCTCGTCGCGCGCAAGGCGCGCGTCATCGGCATCGTCGCGGCCGGCGCGGGTACCGCGGGCATGGTCGGTGGCCAGGCGATTGATCTGACGGGCGGGCCGCTTGATGCCGATGGCCTTCGGGGGATGCACGCGCGCAAAACCGGTGCGCTCATTCGCGCATCGGCCACGGCGGGTGCCGTGATGGGCGGCGGCACCGACGGACAGATCGAGGCTATCGATCGCGCCGCGTCGGAATTCGGCCTCGCGTTTCAAATCATCGACGACGTGCTGGATGTGGAGGGGGCGTCGGCGGAACTGGGCAAGACCGCGGGCAAGGATGCGGCGGCGGGTAAGTCGACCTATCCCGCCCTCTACGGTCTTGACATTTCGAAGCGCATGGCGAGCGAATGCCTCGACCGCGCCGCGGCGGCGCTCGCATCAATGAACCTGGCGGACTCGCGTCTGCTGCAGATCGGCCGATGGATTGTGGAGAGATCCAATTAGGTCCAATCAGGAGTCGGAGTACGGTGACGAGGCGTACCGTACTCCGACTCGGGTGATGGGGCGACTCAAGGTTGCAGAAATTGCGCGTTCGGCTCGACCAACTCGTTGTCGATAAAGGGCTGGCGCCGTCGCGCGAGCGGGCGCGCGCGCTGATTCTGGCCGGCCAGGTCAGCGTTGACGGCCAGCCGCACACGAAAGCCGGCACACAGGTCGATGCGGCCGCGGACGTCGCGCTGATCGCGCCAGACCATCCGTACGTCGGCCGCGGCGGGTTGAAGCTCGCGCACGCGCTCGACACGTTCACCATCCCCGTCGACGGCCGCGAGGCGCTGGATATCGGCGCCTCCACCGGCGGCTTCACCGACGTCCTGCTCAAGCGCGGCGCCACGCGCGTCATCGCGCTCGACGTCGGCCACGGGCAGATCGACTGGACGCTGCGCCACGATCCGCGCGTGGAAGCCGCAGTTCGAGGCAGGCCGCAGTGAGATCCGGAAAGGCGTCATCCGGGACGCGGCGGTGCAATTACGCGTCGTAGAAGAAGTGTCCGCTGCCGCGCGTGAGGTAGGATTGATTTCCGTGGCCTCGACGCCCTCGCCCATCACCGGCGCGAAGGGGAACGTCGAGTTCCTGCTCCACCTTCGCTCATGACAGCGCGCATCGCACGCGTCGGCATCGTCGCCAAACAGGGCCTTGCTGCGTCCGAGCATCTCACGGGGCTGACGGCCTGGCTCCGCGAGCGCGGCATCACGCCGGTGTTCGAAAGCGACACCGCGACTCTCGCCAACACGGCGCGCGAAGGGACGTTCACGCGAGAGGATCTTCCGAAGCAAGTTGATTTCATCGTCGTGCTCGGCGGAGACGGGACGCTGCTGTCCGTCGCCGATCGCATCGCGCAGACGGGACGCGAGATTCCGATCCTTGGCGTGAATTTCGGCAGCCTCGGCTTTCTCACCGAGATCCGGATCGACGAGCTCTATCCGTCGCTCGAAGCGGTGGTCAACGGCAACGCCATCTACGACGAACGCCTGATGCTCTCGGCCACGGCATCGCGGAGCGGGAAAACAGACGAAACACGCGTCGTGCTCAACGACGTCGTCTTCACCAAGGGCGCGCTGTCGCGCATGATCGAGCTCTCGGTGTCGGTGAGCGGCCGCTTCGTCACCTGTGTGAAAGCCGACGGCCTGATCATCGCGAGCGCGACGGGTTCGACGGCCTATAATCTGGCGGCAGGCGGACCGATCGTGCATCCGTCAGTGGATGCGCTGGTGCTGACGCCGATCGCGCCGCATACGCTCACCAACCGGCCGGTCGTCATTCCCGCGGATGCGGAAGTCGAGGTTCGTCCCGAAGTGCCGCATGGCACCGAGGACGTGTTCGTCACCTACGACGGGCAGTACGGCTACGCCGTGCACCAGGGCGACGTGATCAGGGTGGGAAGAGCGACGCAGGTTCTTCGACTCGTCAAGGCGCCGGCGCGCGGCTACTTCGAGCTCCTCCGCGAGAAGCTGAAGTGGGGCGAACGCTAGTTGCGTGGCTGGTAGTTGGTGGTTAGTGGTTTGTGAATCCGAAGCTCGCCTGGATGGCGTGACCAGTTCCATCACGTCTCCACTCGAAATCGGCGAGATAGCAACCAACGCTCCATCGAAATCCGCCAGGGCGCCTGGGATCACGTCCGACGGCTATCGCGACGCGTCGTTCGCCCTCAGTCTTCTCCTTTGACCGGTGCCCGGCGACTACTGCCTCCTACCTAGACTTGCCCTTCCCCCTGCGGCGGCCCGCTGCTGCCGGAAGAACTCCACCTGAAACTTCCTCACGTTGTTCGAATGCTCGGCGAGCGTCTTCGCGAAGACATGTGAACCGTCGTTGCGGCTGACGAAGTAGAGATACGGCACGTCGGCCGGCATCAGCACCGCTTCGATCGAGGCCTTGCCTGGCGACGCAATCGGGCCCGGCGGCAGCCCCGGGTACTTATACGTGTTGTACGGCGAGTCCATCGACAGATCGTCTTTGTGGATGTTGCCGTTGTAGCGATGCGCCTTCGCCAACGCGTACACCACCGTCGGATCGGCCTGCATCGGCATCCCGATCTTCAGCCGGTTGCGAAACACCGCGGCCACCAGCGGACGCTCCTCCGCCGTGCCCGTTTCCTTCTCGACAACCGACGCAAGCGTCACGACCTGTCTGGTCGTCAATCCCGCGGCCTCGGCGCGCGCGCGCATCTGCTCGCCGTAGACGGACCGAAACCGATCGACCATCAGATCGATCAGCCGCGACGCCTCGCCTTTGCGTGGCAGGGCGTATGTCTCCGGAAAGAGATACCCCTCGAGATCGGTCGCTTCGGGATCGAGATCGGCGATCCGCTGGACGTTGCGCGACGCCTCGACGAAGTCGCGCGCGCGGCCGAAGCCGTGCGATTCGTACAGCTTCGACATCTCCTCGATGGTCAGCCCTTCGGGGAAGGTGAGCCTCTCCGTGTAGACCTCGCCGCGGACGAGCACCTCCACCACGTCGAGCGGCGTCACCGCGTGATCGAAGCGATACTCGCCCGCCTTCAGATTGCGTCCCTGCGCCGTCCACCAGAGCGCGATGCGGAACAGGCGCGCGTCGCTGACGACGTGCGCGTCGGCAAGCGCGCGGCCGATTTCGCCGCTCGCCGCGCCCTGACGAATGACGACGAACTGTTCGGAGGAGTCGTAGCCTTTGTAGGGCTGATGGATGCCGTTCCAGCCGCGCCACGCCGCCAGCGCAACCCCCGCGGCGACGAGCACGAGGACGAGCAACACGATGGAGAGTGCTCTACGCACGGCTGTCAAGATAGTCCTGCAGGATGACGGCCGCCGCCGCCGCGTCGAGCTTGGCCTTTCGCGAACGCCAGTTCTTGTCCCTCAGGGCGAGCCGGCTTTCTGCTTCCCAGCTCGAGAGCCGTTCGTCCTGCAGCGCGACCGGGAGCGACGTCTTCGATTCGAGCCGCCGCGCGAACTGCTCGACGCGCGGCGTCATGTCCGTCGGCGATCCATCGAGTCGTCTCGGCAGCCCGACGACAATCCCGCTCACGCCGTCGTCTTCGGCGGCGAGCCGGGCGATTTCGTGCGCGACGACGTCGAGCGCGTCGACGTCGAGGCCCGACGGTCGCAGCACGCCGACCGGGCGCGCGAGCGTACGGGTGAGATCGCTGATGGCGACGCCGATGCGCTTGTCGCCGATGTCGAGCCCCACGACGCGCACGCCGTGACTCTATACTAGGCGGGTGAGGCGAGTGGGGCGGGTAACGCGGGTAATTGCTGCCGTTCTAATCGTAACGGCAACGCCCTTCGTGCTCTCGTTTCTTACCTACCCGCCCAACCCGCCCTACCTGCCTTACCCGCCGTCAGTCGCGGCTCAGGATCGCGCCGCGACAGATGCAATGGCGCGGCGCGTCAACGAGCGCATCCGCGCGCTGCAGGCGGAAGCCGATCGCCTGGCGGCGCAATCGCGCACGCTGCTCGGGGACCTTCGTCAGCTCGAAATCCAGCGCGCTATCGCTGCGGAGAAAGTGAAAGCGGCCGACGCCGCCGTCGCCGCCGCCCAGACGGCACTGCAGCAGACGAGCGAGCGGCTGACCGCGCTCGAGCAGCAACGCGAATCGCAGCTGCCGGATCTGAAGGTGCGGCTGGTCGACATCTACAAGCGCGGACGCGGCGGCTACGCGCGGATGCTCGTCGACGTGAACGGCCTTCGTGAATTCGCGCGCGCGATGCGGGCCGTGGCGGCGCTGACGACGATCAACGAGGAGCGGATTGCGCAGCATCGCCGGACGCTGGCCGACGTGCGGCAGGAGCGCGACGCCGCACAACAGCGGACGCAGGAGCTGCAGGCCGCAGCACGCGACGCCGATCGAGCGCGGCTCGCCGCGCAGCGCGCGGTGGCGGCGCGTGAAGCGCTGCTGACGCAGATCGATCAGCGGCGGGATCTGAACGCGCAGCTCGCAGGCGAGCTCGACGTGGCCTATCAACGCCTGCAGGAGCAGGTCGTCAACCTCCTCGCCGGCCGTCCCGTCGAGGGCGTCACCATCCCGATGGCCTCCTTCCGTGGCGCACTCGACTGGCCGGCGCCCGGACGCTACGTCCGCGCGCGAAACGGCATCGAAATCATGGCGCCGGAAGGGACGTCCGTGACCGCCATTCACCCCGGCACGGTCGATTACGCCGATACCTTCAGCGGGTTCGGCAACATGGTCATCATCGACCACGGCAGCAATTACTTCTCGCTCTACGGCTATCTATCCTCGATCGGCGTCACAAGTGGACAGCATGTGGATGCTGGAACCGAGCTCGGCAAGGTCGGAACGGCGCCGTCGGGGCCCCCCTCGCTCTATTTCGAGCTCCGCGTCGACGGGCGCTCGGTCGATCCCATACAATGGCTAAAGCCCCGATAACTGACGGAGTTTGAACAGCATGACCTCACGCACACGCCTCTGGGTGCTCCTGATTTCGACCCCCGTGATCGTCTTCGCGATCATCGGCGGCTACCTCGGCCAGGTGATGGCCAAGGACGACACGTATCAGCACCTGCGCGTGTTCGAAGACGTCGTCTCGCTCGTGCTCAACAACTACGTCGAGGAAGTCGACGTGAAGAAGGCGATGCGCGGCGCGATGAACGGGCTTGCCGACAATCTGGACTCCGACAGCGGCTACCTGCCGGCGAACGTGGCGTCCGCCTACGAGAGCAACGCCGCCCCCGGTCCTACCGACATCGGCCTGGAGCTGAGCCGCCAGTACTACCTGCGCGTGATCTCGGTTCGCGAGAACTCTCCTGCCGCGAAGGCGGGCATCCGCAGCGGCGATTTCATCCGCGCCATCGACAAGCGCTCGACCAAGGACATCTCCACCTACGAAGGCGATCGTCTGCTGCATGGCCAGCCGGGCAGCAAGGTGTCGCTGCTCGTCATCCGCGGCAACGCGGCGGACCCGCATGAAGTGGACCTGACACGCGAGCGCAGCACGGCGTCCGAGCTCACGTCGAAGATGGCGGATGCCACGACCGGCTACCTCCATATCCTCGAGTTCTCGCGGCGGTCGCCGGTGCAGATCAAGCAGGCGGTGGACGCGCTCGCCAAGACCGGCGCGCAGCGGTACGTGATCGACCTGCGCGGCGCGACGCGCGGCGATCTCGATGACGGCATCGCTGCGGCGCGGCTCTTCGTCAAGACGGGCACGCTGGCGATTCGCGAACAGAAGACCACCAAGGAAACGGTCAGCGCGCAGACCGGCGACGGCACGGTGACCGCGCCTGTCGTGTTGCTCATCGATTCGAGCACGGCGCGCGCGGGCGAAGTGTTTGCCGCCGCGCTCGACGGCAACAAGCGCGCCGAGATGATTGGCGAGCGCACGGTCGGCAGCGCCGCGAAGCAGAAGCTCGTGAAGCTCCCCGACGGGAGCGCCATGCTACTCTCGTATCTCCGCTACCTCGCGCCGAACGGGACCGCGATCCACGAAAAAGGTCTGCAGCCCGAAGTTCCGGTCGACGAGCCTGACGTGGAATTCGGCGCCCCGGCGCCAACGACTGATCCCACGCTGCAGCGCGCGCTGGAGTACTTCACACAGAAGAAAGCTGCGTAGGCTATACTGAGGGTTCGGGTTAAAGCCTGAATTCGCAACAGATAGGCGCGTAGCTCAGTTGGTTAGAGCGCCTCCCTGACACGGAGGAGGTCAGTGGTTCGAGTCCACCCGCGCCTACCAACTTCGAAGTGGAAAAGTGGAAA
>QHWQ01000325.1 GCA_003222635.1 Acidobacteriota bacterium
GCCTGCTACTGCAAAGGCGCAGGCAGCTGCGATTCGCCCATCAGGTACTGATCGATGGCGCGCGCAGCGGATCGGCCCTCCGCGATCGCCCAGACGATGAGCGACTGGCCGCGCTGCATGTCGCCGGCCGTGAAGACGCCGGGCACGCTGGTCATCCACTTCGCGTCGCGGCCGACGTTGCCGCGCGGCGTGAGGGTGACGCCGAGGTCGGTGAGCAGCGGCCCGCGCTCGGCGCCGGTGAATCCCATCGCGAGCAGCACGAAGTCGGTCTTGATCTCGAAGTCAGACTCCGGAACAGGAACGAACTCCATCCGGCCGTCCTTGCGCACCATCTCCACCTTGTTTGCCTGCAGCGCGCGGACCCGGCCGTTGCCGTCGCCGGCGAAGCGCTGCGTCGACACCGAGTAGAGCCGCTCGCCGCCTTCTTCATGCGCGGGCGACACACGGAAGATCTGCGGCCACGTGGGCCACGGATTGCTCTCCGCGCGCGTCTCGGGCGGCTGCGCCATCAGCTCGAGCTGGAAGACCGAGCGCGCCCCCTGCCGATGCGCGGTACCGAGGCAATCCGCGCCGGTATCGCCGCCGCCGATGATGACGACGTCGCGGTCCCTGGCGGAGATGAACTGCGCGTCCGGAATCTCGTCACCCTCGCAGCGCCTGTTCTGCAGCGTCAGGTACTCCATCGCGAAGTGGATGCCCTCCAGGTCGCGTCCGGGCACCGCCAGGTCGCGCGCCTGCCCGGCGCCCCCGGCGAGGAGAATCGCGTCGAAGTCAGAGCGCAGCCTCGCCATCGGCACATCGACGCCGACGTTGACGCCGGGACGGAAGACCACGCCCTCCGCCTCCATCAGATGGAGGCGCCGATCGAGGATGCGCTTCTCCATCTTGAACTCGGGGATGCCGTAGCGCAGCAGGCCGCCGATGCGATCGGACTTCTCGAACACCGTCACGAGATGGCCCGCGCGGTTCAATTGATCCGCAGCCGCGAGCCCCGCCGGTCCCGATCCGACGACCGCCACCTTCTTCCACGTCCTCGTCGACGGTGGCCGCGGCGTCACCCATCCTTCCCCGTACGCACGGTCGATGATCGATACCTCGATGTCCTTGATGGTCACAGGGTCGTTGTTGATCCCGAGCACGCACGACCCTTCGCACGGCGCGGGACAGAGACGGCCCGTGAACTCCGGGAAGTTGTTCGTCACGTGCAGGCGATCGATGGCCGCCTGCCACTTGTCGCGGTAGACGAGATCGTTCCAGTCCGGAATGAGGTTGCCGAGCGGACAGCCCTGATGACAGAACGGGATGCCGCAGTCCATGCAGCGCGCACCCTGCTCCATCAGGTCGCCGGTCGGCGACGGCAGATACACCTCGCGCCAGTCATGGACGCGCTCCTCGATGGGACGAGTCGGGTGCTTGCTGCGCTGGATCTCGATGAACCCTGTTGGCTTACCCATGGAGTTGCTGCAGTGCCTTCGCCGACACGCCCCGCTTCGACTTCCGGACCTTCTTTGCCGCCACCACCGGCGCCACCATCGTCGCCTGGCGCGCCTCTTCCTCGCGGCGCGCCGCTTCGGCCGCGAGCGCGCGCTTGTAGTCGCGCGGCATGATCTTCACGAACTTCTTCTGCAGGTTCGCCCAGTCGGCGAGGATCGTTTCCGCGTAGCGCGAGCCGGTCAGCGTCGCGTGCTTCATGATGGCCACGCGCACGTAGTCGATGTCCTCCGCGTCGATGAGCGGCTCGAGGTCGACCATCTCGCGGTTGGATTTACGCGCGAAGAGGCCGTCGCGATCGAGCACGTAGGCGATGCCGCCGCTCATCCCCGCAGCGAAGTTGCGGCCGGTGCGGCCGAGCACGACCACGCGCCCGCCGGTCATGTATTCGCAACCGTGATCGCCCACACCTTCCACCACGACGTGCGCGCCGCTGTTGCGGACGCAGAACCGCTCGCCCGCCATGCCGCGGACATAGGCCTCGCCGCCGGTCGCGCCGTAGAACGCGACGTTGCCGACGATGATGTTCTCCTCGGACTTGAAGGTGGATCGCTTCGGCGGATACGCGATCACCTTGCCGCCCGAGAGGCCCTTGCCGAAGCCGTCGTTCGCGTCGCCGACAAGCGTCATCGTGATGCCGCGCGGAATGAACGCGCCGAAGCTTTGACCGGCCGATCCGGTGAACGTGATCTTGATCGTGTCGTCCGGCAGCCCCGGGGCGCCGTAGCGGCGCGTGACTTCGGAGCCGAGCATCGTGCCGACCGTGCGATCCGCGTTGCGGATGTAGGCGTTGATCTCCACCGGCATCTTGTGCTCGAGCGCCGGCCGGCTCTTCTTGATCAGATCGTTGTCGAGCGCGACGTCGAGGCCGTGGTCCTGCTCGCGCACCTTGCGGCGGGCGACGCTCGCCGGCAAGTCCGGCATGTAGAGCAGCGGCCGCAGGTCGAGGCCATGCGCCTTCCAGTGGTCGACCGCCTGCTCGATGTCGAGGCAATCGGCGCGGCCGATCATCTCGTCGATCGTGCGGAAGCCGAGCTCCGCCATCAGCTCGCGCACTTCCTGCGCGATGAAGCGGAAGAAGTTCTCGACGAACTCCGGCCGGCCGTCGAACTTCTTGCGCAGCTCCGGATCCTGCGTCGCGATGCCGACCGGACAGGTATTGAGATGGCAGACGCGCATCATCACGCAGCCCATGACGACGAGCGGCGCGGTCGCGAAGCCGAACTCCTCGGCGCCGAGCATCGCGGCGATGACGACGTCGCGGCCGGTCTTCATCTGGCCGTCCACCTGGACGACGATGCGGTCGCGCAGCTTGTTGAGGACGAGCACCTGCTGCGTCTCGGCGAGGCCGAGCTCCCACGGCAGACCCGCGTGCTTGATGCTCGTGAGCGGGGAGGCGCCCGTGCCGCCGTCGTGACCGGAGATCAGCACGACGTCCGAGTGCGCCTTCGCGACGCCCGCGGCGATCGTGCCCACGCCACCTTCGGCGACGAGCTTCACGTGAATCCGCGCGCGCGGGTTCGAGTTCTTCAGGTCGTAAATCAGCTGCGCCAGGTCTTCGATCGAGTAGATGTCGTGGTGCGGCGGCGGCGAGATCAGGCCGACGTACGGCGTCGAATAGCGCACCTTCGCGATCCACGGGTACACCTTGTGGCCCGGGAGCTGGCCGCCCTCACCCGGCTTGGCGCCCTGCGCCATCTTGATCTGCAGGTCGTCCGCGTTGACGAGGTACTCGCTCGTCACGCCGAACCGCGCGGACGCCACCTGCTTCACCGCGCTGCGCCGCAAGTCGCCGTTGGCGTCGGGGACGTACCGCGCCGGATCCTCGCCGCCTTCTCCGGTATTCGACCTGCCGCCGAGGCGGTTCATCGCAATCGCGAGCGTCTCGTGCGCCTCGGCGCTGATCGACCCGTACGACATCGCGCCCGTGGCGAACCGCTTGAAGATCGATGCGGCGGGCTCGACCTCCTCGATCGGGATCGCCGGCCCGGCGGGCTTCAGGCGGAACAGACCGCGCAGCGTCGCGCGGCTCACATTCTGCGTGTCAACCGAGCGCGTGTATTCCTTGAAGATCGCGTACTGCCCGCTGCGCGTCGCGTGCTGCAGCTTGAACACGGTCTCCGGGTTGAAGAGGTGATACTCGCCGTCGCGCCGCCACTGGTATTCGCCGCCGGGATTCAACTCGTCGACGCCCGCGGGTTGACGTCCGAACGCGCGCTCGTGGCGCAGGCACGCTTCCTTCGCGATGACGTCGATGCCGACGCCGCCGACGCGCGACGTCGTGTGCGTGAAGAACCGATCGATGAACTCCTGACTCAAGCCAATCGCCTCGAAGATCTGCGCGCCGCAGTAGCTGGCGAGCGTCGAAATGCCCATCTTGGACATCACCTTCAGGATGCCCTTGTTGAGCGCCTTCACGTAATGCTCGATCGCGTCCTCGCGCGGCACGCCCGCGATGAGGCCGTGCGCGATCATGTCGTCGATCGTCTCGAACGCCAGATACGGGTTCACCACGCCGGCGCCGTAGCCGAGCAGCAGCGACACATGATGCACTTCGCGCGCGTCGCCCGACTCGACAACGAGCCCGCACCGCGTGCGCGTCCCTTCGCGCACGAGGTGATGGTGCACGCCGGCCGTCGCCAGCAGGCTCGGAATCGGCGCAAGCTTCGGGCTGACGCCGCGGTCGGAGAGGATCAGGATGTCGTAGCCCGCCGCCACCGCGTCGCTCGCGCGGCGGCACAGGTCCGTCATCGCTTCTTCGAGCCCGGTGCCACCCTTCGTCGGGTCGAAGGTCATCTGCAGCGTCGTCGACCGGAACACTGAGGCGGGCGGCAGGTGGCGCAGCTTCGCGACGTGCTCGTTGTGAATGATCGGGTACGTGATGCCGATCTGGCGGCACGACTCCGGCTCGGGCTTCAGCAGGTTGCGCTCGGGGCCAATCGTCGAACCCATCGACGTGACGAGCTCCTCGCGGATCGCGTCGAGCGGCGGGTTCGTCACCTGCGCGAAGAGCTGCTTGAAGTAGTCGTAGAGCAGGCGCGGCTTGTCCGAGAGCACCGCGAGCGACGTGTCCGTGCCCATCGAGCCGACCGGCTCTTCGCCGTTGATCGCCATCGGCCCAATCAGCACGCGCAGGTCTTCCTGCGTGTAGCCGAAGGCCTGCTGGCGCTTCAGGACCGTGTGGTGATCCGGCTGCTCCGCGCGCGCGGGCGGCAGATCGTTGATGTCGACGAGATTGCTGTCCAGCCATTCGCGATAGGGATGCTGCGCCGCCAGGTCGCGTTTGATCTCCTCATCGTCGATGATGCGGCCCTTCGCCGTGTCGACGAGGAAGATGCGGCCGGGATGCAGGCGCTCCTTGACGAGCACGTCCTCGTCCGCGATAGCGAGCACGCCGACTTCCGACGCCATGATGACGAGGTCGTCCTTCGTCACGTAGTAGCGCGACGGACGCAGACCGTTGCGATCGAGCACCGCGCCGATCACCGTGCCGTCGGTGAACGCGATCGACGCGGGGCCGTCCCACGGCTCCATCAGGGACGAGTGGTACTCGTAGAACGCCTTGCGGTCGGGATCCATCATGTCGTTCCCGCTCCACGGCTCGGGAATCATCATGAGGATCGCGTGCGGCAGCGACCGTCCGGTCATCGTCAGGAACTCGAGCACGTTGTCGAAGGTCGCCGTGTCGCTGCCGCCTTCGCGGATCACCGGCAGGACTTTGCCCAGGTCGTCGCCGAGCAGCTCGCTCTGCATCTGCCCCTGGCGCGCGCGCATCCAGTTGATGTTGCCGCGCAGCGTATTGATCTCGCCGTTGTGCGCGATGTAGCGATACGGGTGCGCGAGCGGCCACGAGGGGAACGTGTTCGTGCTGAACCGCTGATGCACGAGCGCGAGAGCGGATTCGAGCGCCGTGTCCGAGAGATCCGGGAACATCGGCGCGAGCTGCCGGGCCGTGAGCATCCCCTTGTAGGTGAGCGTGTTGCACGACAGGCTGACGATGTAGAAGAAGCGGCGCGAGAGCGCGTTGACGGAGACGCTGTCGACGGCGTTCTCGATGCGCTTGCGGATCACATAGAGCTTCCGTTCGAAGCGCTGTCGATCCGTGAAGGGCGCGCCGATGAAGATCTGCTGGAACACCGGCTGCGTTGCCTTCGCGCTGTCGCCGACGAGACTGTTGTCGGTCGGCACGTCGCGCCAGCCGAGCAGCGCGCAGCGCTCCTCTTCGACAACCTGCGCGATCAGATTGCGGATCGTTTCGCGATCGCGCTCGTCGCGCGGCAGGAACACGAGTCCAGCACCGTAGGACCCTGCCTCGGGCAGCGTGAACGGAAGGACCTGGCGGAGAAACTTGTCCGGCGTCTGGATCAGAATGCCGGCGCCATCGCCCGTGTTGGCCTCGCAGCCGCACGCGCCGCGGTGCTCGAGGTTGATGAGGACCTCCATTGCCTTGCGCACAATCCCGTGAGACTTGCGTCCTTTGATGTCGACGACGAAGCCGACACCGCAGGCATCGTGTTCATCCCGGGGGTCATAGAGACCTTGCGCAGAAGGCGGGAAGTCGTTCGGGCTGGCCATGGTCGGCACATTCTGACGAGCCCGTCAACATAAGGGAAATACAATGATCTGGCCCTGGCCATGCGCTAGGCGCATGACGAGCGCGATCCGGGATCCGGGATCGAGGATCCGAAAACGCTGGCCAGCCACTTTCCGATGCGCCAGCCCACCGCCAAATTTTGCCAGTCCACTGGAAAATCGAAGGTTTTTGGCGTGCTCTCCCCTACCATCTGACCGATCTGGCTTCGCGAAGGAGAGCGCTGATGCATGCACCGATGAAGTACGTGGAAAAGGGGCTGTCGATTGCCGCCAACGGCGTCTGGCAGGTGTTTTCCGTCGCCAACAAGATCCGCCAGAACCCCTCGTTCACACCTCGGTGGTCCGACAAACCTCTCCTGAAGAGCTACGAGAAGACGAAGCCGCCGCTGGGCTGGCCGCGACAGACCGACTCGCTCTGCCCGACCTGCGTGCGCGAGGCGCGGCAGGAAATCCTCGACGGCAAGAAGGACGTCTCCGTGCTTCTCAACGAGAAGGTCGGCGAGATCAAAGCGACCATCCGCGAGAAGGATGGGAAGATCGTCATGGAGAAGGATTGCCCCGTTCACGGCCACTTCGAGGACGTGATGGCGATCGACACCGCCTTCTTCAAGCATCTCGAGGAAGTGTTCCCGGGCCGCGATATCCGCGCGCACAACGACAGCAAGCTCCACAACCATGGCAGTTCCACCGTCCTGCACGGCCGCGGATCGGTCCTCACCGTTGACCTCACCAACCGCTGCAACATGATGTGCGACCCCTGCTTCATGGATGCGAACCAGGTCGGCTTCGTTCATGAGCTGTCGTGGGAAGACATCAAGCAGGTGCTCGACAACGCGATCACGATCAAGCCGCGCCGGCAGATGTCGGTGCAGTTCTCCGGCGGCGAGCCGACGATGTCGCCGTTCTTCCTGGATGCGGTCCGCTACGCGCGCAAGGTCGGCTACAACAGCGTGCAGGCGGCGACCAACGGCATCGAGTTCGCCAAGAGCCCGGAGTTCGCGAAGGCCGCGGCCGAAGCGGGCCTGCGCTACGCATATCTGCAGTTTGACGGCATCGGCAACGCCGCCAACTCGCATCGCCGCGTCGGGAATCTGTTCGACGTGAAGCTGCGCGCGATCGAGAACCTCCACGACGCCGGCGTCGACATCGTGCCGGTCATCACCATCGTCAACGGCGTCAACAACGAGCAGGTCGGCCGCGTCATCGAGTTCGCGCTCGACAACCCGAAGCGGATCAACTTCCTCTCGTTCCAGCCGGTGTCATTTACCGGCCGCGACGAGGAGATCACGCCGGAGCGGCGCGCGGCGCAGCGCTACACGCTGTCGCACCTCGCGCACGACGTGAAGAAGCAGACCGGCATCGGCGAACCGACGCGCGACTGGTTCCCGATTTCGTTCATGTCCACCTTCACCGACTGGGCCGACGTCGTCCACGGGCCGGATCGCGAGTGGGGCCAGCTGACCTGTGGATGCCATCCGAACTGCGGCATCGGCATGGCGGTGATGATCGACAAGGAAACGAAGGAAGCGGTGCCCGTGACCGCGTTCCTGAAGGCCGATCAGCTCGCGAAGGACGTTGCGAAGGTCAACGATGCGGCGCGCGGAAGGTTCCTGTCGGTGACCGGCATGGCGCTGGCGCTGATGCGCAACTACGACCCCTTCAAGGCGCCGACCCACTTCCGCATCGCCGACCTGATGAAGAAGTTCGACAAGACGTTCGGCGCGACGGGCAAGGACTACGGCAAGGTGAGCGGCGACCGCACGATGGCCGACATCGAGAGGCGCCGTTCGGACCGCTGGAACTTCCTGTTCATCGCGGGCATGTGGTTCCAGGACCTGTTCAACTACGACTTCCGGCGCACCGAGATGTGCATCATCCCGTATGCGACGCAGCAGGGCGAGATTTCCTTCTGCGCCTACAACACGGGCATCGGCTGGCGGAACATCATCGAGAAGATGCACATGACGGCGACGCTCACCAAGTGGTACGAGGAGCACGGCCGCCACGAGATCTTCGCGGGCGGCAAGGAAGTCAACCTCTCGAGCAAGGAGCACTCACTGGTGCTCAACGCCGAAGCCGTGGCCAAGGGCAAGCAGACCGACCTCGACGAGCTCGGCATCGCGAAGAACGCGCGCGAAGAGAAGCTGGCCGCGCGCAAGAAGCAGCCGACGCCCGAGGAAACCCGCCACAACCAGGAGATGGAGCGCCTCTATCGCAAGGAAGTGCTCAAGGAGCACGCCGAACCGGTGCTGCAGATTCAGGGGCTGGGCGGCGCGAAGAAGAAGCAGGACGTCGCCGAGGTGGTGCACAAAGACGTCGTCTAACGATCGCCGGCCCTGCTTATTTCGCTGGACGCGCCGGCGATTGCGGCAAGCAACGTTGTCCGATCGGCGTCCGCATCTCCATTCACCGTCAGGCGCTCGACGGTGGCGCGAAGGTCGTCGAGCGAATGCGCGAGCGCCGCGAGCACATCGGGCTCAGGCATCTGCAGCGCTGGCGTGAGGAACGGCTTGATCTGATCGAATCGCGCGGCGGCGGCGTCCAGTTGCGCGCGATCATCGCGCGGCGATTCGGTGACGACGGCCGAATGATCTGCCGGGTCCGAAAGGACCCGGCCTCCACGTGCCGGCTTCGCGACGTTCCATGGCGCTTTCGGAAACGCCAGATCCAGATAGACGCGGCGACCCTCGAGACGAAGGCGATTCTCGACGCCGTCCGGCACGACGAGATGCGCACGCAGCGAGTCGCCCTCGCTGTGCACCGACAGCCGCTGGACCAGCACGACACCGTCGGGCAGCTGCAGCGGCTCGAGCACGCCTGCCGTCTCACCTATCTCGACATCCAGCGTCGTCCCGCTCGTTCGTTTCACCTCGACGGCCTTCGGCGTTCCCTGCATTTCGAAGACAAGCGATGACGTGCTCCCGGCCGCGATCATCACGACGCTGGTGCTCATCGCTGCATCGAAGCCGAAGATCGCCGCTTCCTGCGGCCTCGCCCGCATCGCGTCGTCCACGACCAGACGCGACTCGCCGAGACCCCACGCGGCGAGCCTGCGCTGCGCGCGCTCCGCTTCGTCGGTCGACACGTAGGGTCCGACCAGCACCTGAGACCGGCCGTCCTCCACACGCGCGCGCACGAAGACGGGCAAACCAGATGCGCCGAGCGCCGCGGCAAATTCCTCCGCTTTCGACTCCGCGGCAAATGAACCCGCGGACACGCTGAAGCTCGCGCCGGTTTCAACGGTCGCCGGGCGGCTTGCCGGGCCGTACTTCGCGACGAGGACGTCGGCGCACATCATCACGACAATTGCCACGCACAGCCAGAACACTTTGCGCCAATGGCGCAACAAGCGGACTGGATCCGGGATCCGGGATCGGGGATGCGTTCTCACGACGCCCTCTGATGCTCGCGAAGCGGCGACAGGTAGAGGCGATCGCCCGTCTCGATCTCACAGCGTTCGAGCCGTCCCGCCGGCAGCTCGACGACGGAATGCGCGCGCCACGCCATCGCCGTGCGCCACGGCTGCAGGCGCGACACCGTGCGGACGACGCATCCGTCCCGGTCGAGGAAGATCAAGTCGATCGTGAACCGCATGAACGCGGTGTGGACGGTGAAGCACGGGATGAGCATCAACGCGTCGCCGTCGTCCAGATGCGTGCGGCCAAGCAGCCCGCGGCGGCGCGCCCGGCGGGTGTCCGCCACCTCGACATGCTCCGCCACGAGCTTGCGCGTGCGTTCGTTGATGAGGACGACGGGAGTAGGCATCACTGCACGACCCCCGACTTCCCGTCGACGAAATATGACGCGCACGCCGCGTCGATCAGCTCGCGGGTGACGGCGGGTTCGATGCCGCGATACCGGCAGAGCGCGATGATCTGATCGAGCAGATCGCGCGGATGGCACGCGCGCAGCGCGCGGCCGATCGGCAGATAGTGGCGGCGGTACAGGTACGCGACCATCACGTGGTGAAAAGGCAGCCGCCGCGTGCGGCAGTTCATCTCGAAGATCTGCGTGAACTGATCGACCGTCGGATTGCCGACGGCGATCTTGTACGGGATGCGCCGCAGGAACGCCTCGTCGGCGAGCGACGACGGATCGAGATTGGTCGCAAACATCGTCAGCACGTCGAACGGCACCTGGAATTTCTTGCCGGTGTGCAGCGTCAGGTAGTCGACGCGGCTCTCGAGCGGCACGATCCAGCGATTGAGCAGATCGTCCGGACGCATGCGCTGACGGCCGAAGTCATCCACCAGGAAAACGCCGCCGTTCGCCTTGAGCTGAATCGGCGCCTCGTAGAAGCGCGAGAGCTGGTTGTAGCGCAGGTCGAGCTGATCGAGCGTCAGCTCGCCGCCGACGACAACAACCGGACGCCGGACGCGAACCCACCGCCGATCGTCGAGCACGAGCGCGACGAGGCTGGATCGATCCGTCATCTCCTGCAGCGGCTGATGACAGGTCGGATCGAACATCGTGATGATGTGGCCGTCCACGTCGATGGCGTGGGGCACATACATCTCCCCGCCGATGGCGCGCCCCATGCCCTCCGCGAGCACCGTCTTGCCGTTGCCGGGAGGGCCATACAGAAACACCGACTTGCCCGCATTCACCGCGGGGCCGAGCTGCTGCAGCATGTCGTCGCCGACGACGAGGTGCGCGAACGCCGACTGCAGCCGGCCGCGATCGAGGAAGCCGCGCGCTTCCGCGAGCTGGCGCGTGTAGTCAACGTAGACAGCCAGCGGAACGGGCGCGGGACCGCAATACTGACTGGTCGCGAGATATTGCTGCGCGCGATCGCGGCCAAGGTCCGTCAGCGCAAATCGGTACGACGCGGTGCCGGAGCCCGCCATGCCGCGCACTTCGATCAGCCGTTCGGCGCGCGCGCGCTCGAGCAGCGGCTCGATCACCTGAAACGGCAGACGCATCCGATCCGCGACGGTGAGACCGGTCATCTCGCCGCCGTACAGCGTCTTCACCATCAACATCTCGACTTGATCGGGCGCGAGGCCCGTCTGCTCGAGCGTCGTCGGCGCGGGAAACGGAGCGACGGAAACGGAAACCGCGATGCTCATCAGTGTGTCTGCTGTGCCAGCGGGAACAGCACCTTGACGAATTTGATGGCTGCCGGGCCGATGGTGACGACCCAGATTGCCGGAAAGATGCAGAAGACCAGCGGGAACACCATCTTGACGCCGGTCTTGGCGGCCGCTTCCTCCGCCCGCTGACGCCGCTTCGTCCGCAGCGTCTCCGAATGCACGCGCAGCGACTGCGCGACGCTCGTGCCGAACTTGTCGGTCTGCACCAGCATCGCGACGAGCGACGACACGTCATCGACGCCGGTGCGATTGGCGAGATTGTGCAGGGCGTCGGGACGCGCAACGCCGGCGCGCAGCTCGAGGTTGATCAGGCGGAGTTCGTCGGACAGATCGGGATGGGCGAAGGCGAGCTCGTCGCCGACGCGCTGAATCGCCTGATCGAGGCCGAGGCCCGCTTCGACGCTGACCACGAGGAGATCGAGCGCATCGGGCAGCGACAGGCGGATGCGATGCTGCCTCCGCTGCGCCTTGCGGCCCAGCGCCATGCTCGAGAGTAGGTACCCTAGCGCCGCCGCGCCGAGTGAAATCAGCACGTTCGGCCGGAAGAAGAACAGCGGCAGCGTCGTCAGCATGAAGAACGTAAACGCGACGCCGATGCGGAGGCCGAGGAAGATCCAGATCGCTTCGTGACGGCGGTAGCCCGCGGCCAGCAGCTTGCGCTGCAGCTTGCTGGTTTCGGCCGCCGACTTCGGGGCCATCTCGCCCAGCCGCTTCAAGCGCGCGACCAGCATCTGCCGGAACGACGGCCCTTCGGCGGCAGCCATGCCGCTGGCGATTTCAACCAGGCGCTGCTCGACGATGGCGGAGGTGCGCGGCGTGAAGGCCATCGCGGCGCCACAGACGAGCAGCGAGACGAATATGAATGCGAGAAGCGGCAGCAGCAGCGTCACATCACACCTCTATCTTGATGATTCGCCGGATCCAGAAGTAGCCAATCGTCTGCATCACAACGGCGCCCATGAGCATCGTGCGTCCCATCGACTCGCGGAACAGCAGATTCATCTGGTCGGGACTCAGCCGGGCGAGCGCGACCGCGAGTGCAGCGGGCAGCGCCAGCAGCACGTAGCCCGTGAAGCGGCCATGCGCGGTATGCGTGCGCACCTGGCGGCGAATCTTGAAGCGCTCGCGCACGACGTGCGCGAGGTTCTCGAGAATCTCCGAGAGATTGCCGCCGCTTTCCCGCTGGATGGTGACCGCCGTCACGAAGAAACGGATATCGAGCAGCGGGATGCGATCGGCCAGCCCGTTGAGCGCTTCGCGCAGCGGCAATCCGAAGTTCTGCTGCTCGAAGGCCATGCGGAACTCCGGTCCGACCGGCGCGGGCAGTTCGTCGGCCACCATGCCGAGCGCGGTCTGAAACGCATGGCCGGCGCGAATGGCGCGCGCCATCAGGTCGAGCGCCTCGGGAAACTGCTCTTCGAACTTCGCGACGCGCGTCTTGCGGCTGTGCATCAACCAGAGAAACGGCGCCGCCAGGCCGGCGGCCGCCGCGATCGGCGCCGCGAGTGGATGCCGGACGAACACCATCGCGCTGCCTGCCGCGAGCACCGCGACGACGAGGCTCGCCAGCACAATCGTTCCCGGGGTGGTCTGCACGCCCGACTGCGCGATCAGGCGCGCGATCCAACCGGTTCCAGGGACATGGGCAAGCAGGCGATCGACGGCCGGCACGGGCCCGCTCGGCGCCTGCGCCACCACGCTGTCATCGGTGTCGAGGACGATCGGGCTGAAGTCCTGAAGGCGCAGCTCGAGCCGCCGCTCGGCCATGGCCTTCGGAATCGATCGCGCCGCGGCGTAGACGCCGAGCACGATCCCGACGACGAGGATGAAGACCATCAGCGCGGCAACCATCAGCGGATCTCCACCACGCCTTCGAACATGCTGCCCGGCAGCACGACGCCCGCGGCGCGCAGACGCTCGCACACTTTGGGCCGCACGCCGGTGGCGCGGAAACGTCCGATCACTTTGCCCTCCGGGCCGATGCCGATCTTCTCGAAGACGAAAATCTCCTGCATCGAGATCGTGTCGCCTTCCATCCCGGTGATCTCCGAGACGCTGGTCACCTTGCGGGTGCCGTCGCTGAGGCGCGTCTGTTGAATCACGATCTGGATGGCGGAGGTAATCTGCTGGCGCATCGCCCGCTCCGGCAGGTTGACGGCGCCCATGGCGATCATCGTTTCGATGCGCGACAGCGCGTCGCGCGGTGCGTTGGCGTGGACGGTGGTCAGCGATCCGTCGTGGCCCGTGTTCATCGCCTGCAGCATGTCGAGCGCTTCGGGTCCGCGCACCTCGCCAACGACGATGCGATCGGGACGCATACGCAGCGCGTTGATGACGAGCTCGCGCTGACGGATGGCGCCCTTCCCTTCCACGTTCGGCGGGCGCGTCTCGAGACGCGCGACGTGTTCCTGCCGAAGCTGCAGCTCCGCGGCGTCCTCAATGGTGACGATGCGTTCGGCGTCAGAAATGAAGCTCGACAGCACGTTGAGCAGCGTCGTCTTGCCGGCGCCGGTGCCGCCGCTGATGAGCACGTTCAGCTTTGCGCGGACGCAGTGGGCCAGGAACTCGAGCATCGGCGCGGTGAGCGCCTTGAGCGTGACGAGGTCTTCGGACTTCAGGCGCTCCGCCGGAAAACGGCGGATTGAGAGCAGCGGGCCATCGACCGCCAACGGCGGGATGATCGCGTTCACGCGCGAGCCGTCCTCGAGCCGCGCGTCGACCATCGGCGAGCTGTCGTCCACGCGGCGTCCGACGCGCGAGACGATGCGATCGATGACGCGCAGCAGATGGCGATCGTCCTGGAAGCTGGCGGTGACACGCTCCAGACGGCCGCCGCGCTCGACAAAGACGTGCCGATGCGTGTTCACGAGGATGTCGCTCACCGTGGTGTCGCGCAGCAGCGGCTCCAACGGCCCGAGCCCGAACACGTCGTCGAGCACTTCGGCGAAGAGCACCTCGCGCTCGGCAAGGCTGAGCGGCGTCACCTCCTCGGCGAGCAGCTGCGTGAGCAGCGCGCGGATTTCGGCCTCGGCGCGCGAGCGATCGGTCTGCGCGAGCGCCTCGAGGTTGAGGCGATTGAGCAGCTTGCGATGCACGTTCGCGCGGAGATCGAGATACTGCGCGCGAAGCGGCTGCGGGCGATTGGCGACTGCAGCGGTAGTCATGGCGCTCACCACAGCGACGCCAGGCGGTCGAAGCCCAGCACCGAGCTAGAGCGGCGCGGCGCGCCGCTGGTATCCGGTTCGGTGGCCGACGGGAGAAACGCGCGCGTCAGCCGCTCGAGCTGCACCGCCATGTCGCTGTTGCCGGCGAGCGTCAGCGGCACGCCCGAGTTGATCGCCATCGCGACGGTGCGGTAGTCGCTCGGGAAGTGCTGGTGAATCGGGTGTCCGAGCGCCGCCTCGATCTGCGCCGGCGGAATCGGATACGGCTCGGCCGCGCGGTTGAGCAGCAGGCGGATGCGATCCGGCGACGGCCCGAGCTGACGAATCCGCTCCAGCACGCGCTGTGAGTTGCGGATGGACGCGACGTCGGGATTCGCCACCAGGCAAATCGCATCCGCCGCGTAAAGCGGTGCCGTGTTGAATGCCGTGAGCTGCGTGCCCGCATCGATGATGACGAAGTCGTACTGCGCCGACAGCAGCCGGATCACCTCTTCGACCGCCGGTCCGTCGTTGACGCCGGGCCGATCGAATTGATCGGAGCCGCTGAGGATATCGACGCCCGACTTGTGCTTCGCCACCAGCTCGCGCAGGAACTCGGCATCGAGACGAGGCACGTTGTCGAGCGCGTCGAGCAGCGAGTAGCGCGAGCGGACGCCGAGAAAGAGTCCGACCTCGCCGATGCCGGGCTTCAGATCGACGATGACGGTCGATCGTCCGCTGTGGCGCCGGAGATCCACGGCGCAGTTCACGGCGAGCGTCGTCGTGCCGACGCCCCCCTTGGCGCCGAGGAACATCAGCACGTACGCCTGCGCCCGGGTTCCGGGGGTCGACTGCACGCGCGACGCGGCTCTGCCGATCGCCTCGTTGAACGCCGGCTCCTGCAGCGGCCAGACGAAGAACTCGTTGGCGCCGGCGCGCATCGACTGCAGAATCAGGTCGGGGCTCGCTTCGGCGGCGACGGCGAAGATCGCCGACGTGGGGCTCGCGGCGCGCAGACGCTCGATGGTCGTCATCGCCTCCGCCGGGTCGCGTCGTCCGTCCACGATCGCGACATCGGAGCCAGCGGAGGCACGAGCGAGTCGATCGTCGATCACGCTGACGCGGACGCTCCCCATGCGCAGCATCTCGGAGAGCCGCGCGCGGAACAAGTCGTCGCTGGTGAGAATGGATGCGGAGAGTCGTGCCATGGGTTATTTCACCAGCCTGATCGCCACGGGGAACGTGCCGGTCGGCGCCGGCCCGGCGTTGTTGTCGATGACGCCGAGAATCGGCGTGATGCGTCCGAAGATGTTGTTGCCGCTGCGGAAGACCCGTGGGCTCGGGTTCTTCGTCGAGTGCACTTCGTTCTTCGATGTATCCCAAGAGGCATAGGGATCGGCGGCGATCAGATCGTCGATGCCCTGATTGGTTGGCCCCGTCATGTCGCCGGGCTCCTGCGTCATCGCGTCGCCGAAATGCACGACGGTCGTGTTGCAGCCCGCGATATTGCCCCGATAGTCGTCGCCGCCCGTGCTGCTCGGCATCGCCCACGAGTAATACATGCTCGGCTCGATGTTGTTGCCGGTGCCGGCGCGCAGCGTGAGCAGCAGCCCCTTGTCGCGCGTCGAGTTGTAGCCCACATAGCCCGGCTGCCCCGCGGGGATGTACTGATCGGCGTTCTGGATGACCTTCCCTTTGTTGTCGTACCGATCGAACGTGCTGCCCGTCGTCCACGGCGGCGTCTTGTTCTCGATCCAGCGATCGGGAATCGCAAACGGCTTCACGCACGTCATCGCGTTGGCCGGCGATGCCTCGGCGGTCGCCGTCGCCGCGATGTCGACCGTCGGCACGTCGAGCAGCGGACCGATGAGCGTGTCAACCGGGTTCCCGCGCGCCGTGTTGCGATACACATTCACGGCGACGCGGTTGTTGCCGGTCGGTCCAACCGGAAACGTGACGTCGCCTGGAAGAACGGAGGGCGCCGCGCCAACCACCGTGTTCGCGATCGCGGCGTTCTTGGCGTTCATCACGGCGGGACCGCCAGGCGACCTGTCGTCGAAGTTGTCGAACGCCAGCGCCGTGGCGCCGGCGAGCGCACCCGAGTCCGCGGCGGTCTGCGCCTGGGTCCGCGCGGTCATGAACATGCCGACGTCGATGGCCAGCGTGGTCGCGGCCATGAACGCCAGAAAGCCCATGCCGACGAAGACGAATGACATGCCACGTTCATCGCGGCGCAGGTCATGACGCTTGCCCCGAGCGTAGTCGAGGGGTCTTTTCCACATGACTACGGCCTCGTTGACGGGAAGGCAGGCGGCGGCGACGGCAGCGACTTGTTCTGCGGCGCGGGCGCGAGGTACGGCTCGGTCAACCGCGGCAGCGTCGCGCTCACGCCCGGAGAATCGGTTCGGAGGATCTCAGGCGTGATCATCACGACCAGCTCGGTCTGATCTTTTTGCGCCGCCTTGCTGCGGAACAGCTGCCCGAGAATCGGAATGTCTCCAATGCCCGGAATCTTCTGCATCGTCGAGTTCAGCGTGTTGTTCATCAGGCCCGCAATCGCGAACGTCTGCCCGTTGCGGAGCTCCAGCTCTGTCTCGGTGCGCCGCGTCGAGAGCGCGGGAATCCGGAAGCCCTGGAGGACGACGGCGTTGGCGAAGTCGAGCGTGCTGACCTCGGGGCGCACCTTGAGGTGCACGCGGTCATCGCCGACGACGGTCGGCGTGAAATTCAGACGGATGCCGAATTCCTTGAACTGCACCGTGATGCCGCCGATGCCGGTGCCGCCCTGCCACACCGGAATCGGGAACTCGCCGCCGGCGAGGAAGCTCGCCTCCTTGCCGCTTTCGGCGACGAGGTTCGGCTCGGCGAGGCTCTGAAAGAGGCCGCGGTTCTGCAGCGCCTTGATCATTAGGCCGAGGTCGTACTTCTCGCTGAAGAGGAAGAAATTCAGGAAGTCGCTGAAGGTGAACTTGCCCGACGCGGCCTTCACCGGCGCGCCGAAGTCGGGGCTGTCCTTCGAGTATTCGAGGCCCTCGAATCCAGGTGCGGGGAACTGCTGCGTCGTCACGCGCCCGATGGTGTTCTGCACACCCGTCGGGCTCGTGAAGAACGACACGCCGGCTTCGGTCAGCGCGCTGCGGCTCACTTCGGCGAAACGGACGCGCAGCAGCACCTGGTTGGTCGCGGCCGCGAGCGGCTGGACCTGCAGCAGCGAGACGACCTCGTCCTTCTTCTCGGTGAAGCCGCCGGCGACTTCGACGGCTTTCTCCGCGATTTCCTTCGAGGGCACGGTTCCCGCGAGGACGATGTTGCGTCCGTTGCTTTCAACGGCGATCGATTCCTTCGGGAATAACTGGTGGATCTGTTCGGCGAGCTTCGCCACGTCGCGCGAGACGGAGACTTCGTACCGCTGGATGGCGCCGCCGCGGCTCCATACGAACATCGAGATCGTGCCGGGCGTCTTGCCGTGCACCAGCAGCTGCGACGATGAGGTCACCAGCGCATCGGCGATGTCGGCGCTCGTCAGCGAGACGCGCGTGATGGGGCTGCCGACGTCGACGATGGCCGAGCGGCCCGCGAGAATGCGGATCGCCATCGGCGCCGACGCGTCCACCTTCGCGCTCGCCGCTACGGCGGACACGGCCGACACCTCTGCCGTCTGTGCTATCAACCACGCGGGGTGGAAGACCGCGATCAGCAGAATGAGCGCGGGCAGAAATTTCCGTTTGCTGTGCGTGGTCATGGCTACTCCTGGTGAACGACTTCCTGCGCGCGCTTGTCGCCGCGGATGATTTCCACCGTCGGCGGCGGATCCGCCTTCGGCGCGACGACCGCCACGCGACGCACGCCCGCTGGACGAGCCGGCGGCGCAAAGCCGAGCAGCGCCGCGGGCCTGATGCCCGGTGTCTGCGGCGCGGTCTTGTCGAGCGGATTGCGCAGCGCGAGCTGAATCTTTCCTTCAGTGCTGGCGAGCGTCAGGCGCTCGGACTGCTCCGGATCGACCATCAGCGTCACGACGTTGACCGTGACCGGCTTCTGATCGGTATCGCGCTCGATCTTGGTTCCGGCGGTCAGCACCTGGACGTTCGTCAGAATGACCTTCGACGTCGTGTCCGGATGCGAATCCGTCGGACTGACCGTGGCGACGACGTCGACGCGCGTGCCGGGAAGGACGTAGCCGGCCACGCCGATGACATCGTTGACGCGAACCGACAGGGCGCGCATGCCTTCGGGAATCACCGGCGGCAGGCCGGCGCCCGCTTCCTTCGGCGGCATCGAGCCGGCGAGAATCGGCGCGTTCTGTACGACGGGCTGAATCAGGCCGCGGCCGACCACGTCCTGCGGATTGGAGAACGTGCCGGCGGGCACCGACTCCGCGGGCCAGTCGATCACCTTGATGTCCTCGCGCCGCAGCTCGGCGCCGACGTCGAGGTTGACGGCGGCGACGACGACCGGATGCGTCTGCAGGGGCGCGGCGCCCGCGGGACGATTCTGGACGTAGCGATACGTCGCGAAGGCGAAGGTGCCACCGGCGACGATGGCAATGGCGAAGACGGCGAAGAGTCTGAAGCGGGCCATATGGTTATTCGTTCCGCATGAGCGCGGAGACCGTCATGGTCAGCGGCGCACCGGTTTCGGATTGCGGGTTAATGAGCTGCGCCATCGGCTGCAGCACCACGAACGTGAACGGGTAGTTGACGGTGACGCGCGTTGCCGACGAGGTGCCGATGCCGACCGGAATCGTGGCCGTGTGATCGATCATCACGGGCGTCGTGGCCGCCCCCGAGAGCTGGCCGTCGGAGATGTAGGTGCGGACGCGATTAGTGATGTTGGCATCGGTCGTCCCCGGCAGCACGGCGATGCGCGCGCCCTCGCGCGCGGCATTGGTCAGCACCTGCCAGGTCTGATACGCGCGGCCGAACTCGAAGATGCCGGCGGAGACCAGCAGCATCAGCGGCAGCGTCAGCGCCATCTCGACGAGCGCCGCGCCGCGTTCATCGCGATGCAATGCCAGGCATGTAGGCTTCATGACCATCCCTCTCACTGCAGCAGCGCGACCATCGCGCCGATGGCAATCGCCGGGGCGTAGGCGAACATCTCCTGCCGAAGCCGGCGGCGATACGCGGCAATCGCCAGCGCGATGACGCCGCCGCCAATCGCCATCACGAACGTGGCAAACAGCACGCGCTCGGGTCCGAGCAGCGTGCCGAGCGCCGCCAGCAGCTTCACGTCGCCGCCGCCGGTGGCGCCAAACAGATATCCAGGCAGCATCAGCGCCAGGCCAATGACGCACCCGGCCAGTGATGCCGCGACGCCGATACGTCCTGCTCCGGTCAGCGCGAGCGCGACGCCGACAACGGCCGTCGCGCCGGTCAGCAGGTTCGGCACGTGACGCGTACGGAGATCGATCGCGGCTGCGGCAACGCTGCAGCCCGCTACGGCGATCGCCGTCAGGACCTGAGGACTCACAACCATTTCAATGCTCAATGCTCGGGGAGAGAGCGGGCCGTGCGAGGCCCGCTCTTCCACGCGGCTTCCTAGTTGAGGCCCGGCATGCTGCTGATCTTCGACGAGATGGTGTGGAACACCGCGTTGACGCTGGTGCCGGTCGCCGTGACGCCGACGTAGGCGACGAGCGCGATCAGCGCGACGAGCAGCGCGTACTCGAGCAGGTCCTGGCCTTCCGTGTTCCGCTTCAACGCGCGCAGACGGCTAATGAGATTCATGGCTTCCTCCACGCGTCTCCTCGACGCGCGTGTTCGTGTGTGTGCTAATTGCGATCACGCAGCGGCGTGACCGCGACGACGATGCCTGATACGCGCAACGGGTGTGCCATGACCGCGGGCCGCGATCGACGAAGCGCGGTTAACCCGCTGTTCGCCGAGGGTTTCGCGCGAACACGCGCGATGCCTGAGCGATCGTCGTTGGTCGCGGAATGGGACTCGTTCGTTCAGATCCGTAAAGCGCGCCGCGGAAATTGTTGGTAGGTGCGTGTTGCGAGGTGGAACGGCCTCTCGAGTGGACGCTGCTCGCGCCTGCACGAGCGCGGCTGCAGCTTCGTAACGGCAGCAACTCGTTTTGTGCGGAGCCGATCCCGCCGTCCTCATTTTCTCTATATCTGCTGCGCGGAACGGCAATTGCCACGCATCCAGGACGTGCGGTTTCGAGATCTGATTCTGTCGGCGGCGGGTTTTGTGCTGCTGATGGCGCTCATCGCGCTTGCGGACGTTCGCGTGCGCGAACGGATCGGCGGCGTGACGCCTCACGCGGTCTCGCACACGGTGAGCGAGGGCACCTCGCGGGCCGAGTGGGCCACGCGCTCGTTCCGCACTCTCGTGATGGAAAACGGACCGCTCGCCCTGATGGTCGTCGCCGGCGCGGTCCTCTTCGTCTGCATGCTCCGAACATAGCCATGTCTCTTATCCTCGTCGTCGAACCCGACTCGCGCCATGCCGCGCAGCTTGCGTCCATCGCGCGAAACCATCTCCATGCGGAGCTCGTGATGGCCGAATCGGGCGATCGCGCGGTCGCCGCGCTCGCGCACCGCGTGCC
>QHWQ01000205.1 GCA_003222635.1 Acidobacteriota bacterium
TCAAGCGCGTCGGCGGGCTTGCCGACGTGCGCGTGGACGTGCGCGTGATTGCGGCGACCAACCGCGATCTCGACCAGGAAGTGAAGGCGGGGAAGTTCCGCGAGGATCTGTTCTACCGCCTGCACGTGATGCCGGTCATGCTGCCGCCGCTGCGCGAACGCGACGGCGACATCCGCCTGCTGATCGACTACTACGTCGATCGCTTCAACCGCGAGTTCAGGAAGAAGGTGCGCGGGCTCAACGACGAAGCGATTGCGCTGCTGGAGCACTACCGGTGGCCGGGCAACATCCGCGAGCTGAGAAACGCCATCGAGCGCGCGATGCTGCTCGTGGATCACGAGTGGCTGACGCCGCACGACTTCCCGTCGCTCACGCGCCACGCGGTGTCGGCGTCGATGTTCCGGCTGCCCGCCGAGGGCGTGAACCTCGAAGACGTCGAGCGGCAGCTGCTGGTGCAGGCGCTCGAGCGCTGCCACTGGAACCAGACGCACGCAGGCCAGCTGCTGCGCATCAACCGAGACCAGGTGCGCTACCGGATTGAGAAGTTTGGCCTTCAGCGCGCGGCGGCGTAACGGGCGCGCTGATCGTCACCAGCGTGCCGCCTGAGGCGGGGAAGACGAGCGCCAGCGTGCCGCCATGCAGTTCGGCGACACGCCTGGCGATCGGCAGCCCGAGCCCTCCGCCGCGCGCCTTCGTCGTGAAGAACGGCTCGAGCACCTGCTCCCGGATATCCGCAGGGATGCCCGGACCGTTGTCGGTCACCTCGAGCGTCCACTTCGCGTCGCGTCGACCGGTCAGCACGCGGATGCATCCCTGACCGCCCATCGCCTGCGCGGCGTTCAGCAGCAGGTTCAGCACCGTCGCGCGAACCAGGTCGGCATCGGCGGTGACCTGGCCCGCGTCGCCCTCGACTGCGATCTCGATCGACGCACCCGCGGGGTCGCGGCGCAGCATCACGATTGCCTCGTCGATCAGATGCCGCAGGTTCACCTTCGACAGCCGCGGCGGCCGCGGACGCGCGAACATCATGAGGTCCTGAATCAGCTCGTTGAGCGCGTCGATGCGCGCCACGATGTCGCGCATGACGGCGGTCTCCATGTCGCCCGGCGGCCGGCGCGACATCAGCACCTGGATCGCTCCCTTGATGCCCGCGAGCGGGTTCTTCACCTCGTGGGCGACGACCGCTGCCATCTGACCGAGGCGCGCCAGCGACGCCTGCTCGACCAGCCGCTGCTCGGCGGCCTTGCGCGCGGTGATGTCCGCGCGGATGGCGATGTATTGATACGGCTTCCCGCGCTCGTCGAGGAACGGAACGATCGTCGTGTCCACCCAGTAGAACTGGCCGCTCTTCGCCCGGTTGCGGATCTCGCCGTGCCACACCCTGCCGTTGGCGATCGTCACCCAGAGGTCGCGGATGAACTCTTTCGAGTGCAGGCCGGAATTGATGATGCGGTGATCCTGGCCAATGAGCTCCTCGCGGGTGTAGCCCGAGATGTCGCAGAACTTGTCGTTGACGTACGTAATCTTTCCGCTGACGTCCGTCGTCGCGACGATGGCGGCGTGATCGAGGGCGCGTTTCAGGTCGGCGAGCTGGGTGTCCGTTCTCATTTGTATACTTACACGTGCCTTCCGCCAGAATCCTGATCGTTGACGACGAGCAACTGGTGCGCTGGTCGCTGCGCGAGCGGCTGACCGCCGCCGGGTTCGACATCCTCGAGGCCGGCCTCGCCTCCGAGGCGCTCGAGCGGCTCTCGACCACCGAGGTCGATCTCGTGCTCCTCGATTTCAAGCTGCCCGACGGCGACGGCCTCTCGGTGCTCAAGCGCATAAAGGAGACCGCGTCCGAGACGCAGGTCATCATGATCACCGCGTTTTCGACCGTCGAGACCGCCGTGGAGGCGATGAAGCTCGGCGCCTACCATTACGTCAACAAGCCCTTCAATCTCGACGAAGTCGTCATGCTGGCGGAGAAAGCGCTCGAGACCAGCCAGCTTCGCCGCGAGGTGCGCGCGCTGCGGACGAGCCAGGGGCGAGAGTACTCCTTCGACGCCATCATCGGCGCCTCGCCCGCGATGCAGACGATCAAGGCGGTGCTGGCGCGCGTCGCGATGAGCCCCGCATCGACGGTGCTGCTCACCGGCGAGACCGGCACGGGCAAGGATCTGGCGGCCAAGACCATTCATTACAACAGCGACCGCGCGCGGCGGTCCTTCGTCAATATCACGATGTCGGCGCTCCCCGAGCAGCTGCTCGAAAGCGAGCTCTTCGGCCACGAGCGCGGCGCGTTCACCGACGCGCGCCAGCAGAAGCGCGGCCTGCTCGAGACCGCCGACGGCGGCACCGTCTTCCTCGACGAGATCGGCGAGATGGCGGCGGGCCTGCAGGCCAAGCTCCTGCGCTTCCTCGAAGAGAAGACCTTCAAGCGCGTCGGCGGCCTCGCTGACATTCGCGTCGATGTGCGCGTCATCGCGGCGACCAATCGCAACCTCGAGCAGGAGGTCGGGAGCGGCAAGTTCCGGGAGGATCTGTTCTACCGGCTGCAGGTGATGCCGATTGCGCTCCCGCCGCTGCGCGAGCGGCACGGCGACATCCCGCTGCTCGCGTCGTACTACATCGACCTCTTCAACCGTGAGTTCAAGCGGCACGTGCGCGGCCTGTCGCCGGAAGCGCTGGCGATGCTCGAGCAGTACCAGTGGCCAGGCAACATCCGCGAGCTGCGCAACGCCATCGAGCGCGCGATGCTGCTCGTCGAGCACGAATGGCTGCAGCAGAGCGACTTCACCACGCTGACGCGGACGGTCACGCCGACGGAATTCAAGCTGCCGCCGGAAGGCATCAGCCTCGACGAGGTCGAACGGCAGCTGCTCGTGCAGGCGCTCGAACGGGCGGGTGGCAATCAGACGCAGGCGGGTCAGCTCCTCGGCATCAACCGGGATCAGGTCCGCTACCGCATCGAGAAATTCGGCCTCACCGCCAAGTCCTAGGCCGCCTTCGCCGCCTTCACCGGCACCTGGCGCACCGTCAGCACGGGGCACGGCGCCGTTCTCACCACGCGCTCCGCGACGCTTCCCATCAGCAGGTGCGACATGCCGCCGCGGCCGTGCGTGCCCATCACGATCAAATCCATGTCGTGGCCGCCGGCATACTCCACGATCGATCCCGCCGGCGTGCCGATGATGGCATCAACCGTCGCCTGCAGCTCGGTCCTGTCCGACTCGCGCAGCCGATCCTTCATCCTGCCGGCCGCATCGTCGAGGATCTGATCGCGCAGCCCCTCCATCTCGGGGACGAACACTTCGGCGGAGTAGAGCGCGCGATAGGGATCCTCGGCGACGTGCAGGAGGTGAAGTGACGCGCCGAAGCGCGTAGCGACGCCCCGCGCGTAGTCCAACGCGGCGTCCGAAGGGGCACTGAAATCCATGGGAACGAGGATGCGCGTGAACATGGCCACGTCCTCCTTCACTGGGATAGGAGCAGAACCCGTACCATGCTGTTTCACGGCCTGCGCGCGCATCCAGGAGCGGAAGAACCGTTCGCCGCATGAAATTCCGCGATGCGGGCGATGAATTCCCCACGCGTCCGGGCGTCGCGACGAAATGGTCGCGGACGTCGCACGCATCGACCGAGGTCGCGTACTTGCACACACACGCGCGGGAGGTTGTCCATGCATCGACTCTGGATGCGAGCTTCCGTCCTCGCGCTCGCCGTTGCCGTTATCCTCGCGGTCTTCCATGCCGTCGTGAGACCGTGGTACGCGCAGTGGGGAGCCACCGGGGCCGAGGCGCACATGACGTTGCCCGGCGACGAGATCGTTCCCGCCGCCATCGCCCAGACGACTCGCGCGATCACGATTGACGCCCGCGCGGACACCGTCTGGCCGTGGGTCGCGCAGATCGGGCAGGATCGCGGCGGCTTCTACAGCTATGACCTGCTCGAGAATCTGGTGGGCTGTCGCATGCCCACGACAGACGTCCTGCGGCCCGACAAACAGACGTGGAAGGTCGGCGACAAGCTGTGGATGTATCCACCTGACCGTGCGGACGGCAGCGGCTTCGCGACGCTGCGCACGTATGTTCCAGGCCGTGCGCTGGGCTTTGCGGGGCGCCGGATGGGCGATCCCGTGACCGCGCCCGAGAGCGGCAGCTGGGCATTCGTCCTGCAGCCCCTCGATGCCCATACGACCCGTCTGCTGTTTCGCGGCCGGGCGTCCGCGCCGCCATCGCTCGGAGCGCTCGCGTTCGATCGCTTCGTCTTCGATCCGGCGCACTACGTGATGGAGCGGCGGACGATGATTGGCGTCAAGCAGCTGGCTGAAGGTGGCAGCCGGCACCGATGGGCGAATCACGCGCAGGTCGTGTTGTGGACGATGACGTTCATCGGCGTCGTGATGTCCGGCATCGGCGTGCTTCGCCGGCGCCAGTGGCAGCGCCCGCTCGCCGCGTTCGTCGCATCTGCGCTGGTGTTCCAGTTCCTGACGCTTGGCCAGCCGCCCGTGTGGATCGGCGCCGCGGTCGTGGCGATCCTCGCCTCCTTCGGGTGTCGGGTGCCGGCGCAGGGAAATTCTTCCCGGGCCGCGAAATCTTCCGCATCGACCGACGTGCGCGCCGCATAGCCACGCGCAAACGCCGGAGTTTCCGGCTGGGGCACACGGATGGTTGAGGCACGCTTGTTGAACAGCGGTGAGGCAGGAGATCACCATCAATGACTCGTATTGCGATCGTCTCTGCGGGGCTCGTCCTGTTGTGGGCGGCTGGCGCGTTCGCGCAGGACGCGGCGCGCGGCCGCCAGGAGTTCGTCGATTCCAAGTGCCTCGTGTGCCACCAGATTGCCGGGGAAGGCAACAAGAAAGGCGCGGCGCTTGACGGCGTCGGCGCGAAACTCACGCCGGACCAGATCCGCCAGTGGATCACCAACGCTCCGGAGATGGCCGCCAAGGCGGGTATCGATCGGAAGCCGCCGATGAAGGCGTACACGGATTTCCCGAAGGACAAGGTTGACGCCCTGGTGGCTTACCTCTCCAGCCTCAAGAAATGACCGAGGAGACGCGGCGTTCGTTTCTCGGCGGCCTCCTCGCCTTCGGCGCGACCGCGGTCGGAGCGCTGCTGGCGGTTCCCCTGGCGCGCTTCAGCCTCGATCCGCTCTGGCGGACGACGAGCGGGGTGCTCTGGTCGGAC
>QHWQ01000206.1 GCA_003222635.1 Acidobacteriota bacterium
GTGGGTCGCCGGCGGATCCGGCTATGTCACGACACCACTGCCAGCGGGCAACGTCGGTCTGCATCTCACCGGTACGACCGCCGCGGCCGATTACGTGGCGCTCGAAAAGGGACCATATCCGATGACGTCGACGACGCTCGGTGCGTCGAAGTTCACCGTGGAAACCTGGTTCAAGCGCGACGGCACCGGCATCGCCACGAGCACCGGCACGGGCGGCGTCAACGCCATTCCGCTCGTGACCAAGGGGCGCGCCGAGGCCGAGGGCAGCAACGTCGACATGAACTATTTCCTCGGCATCAGCCAGGACTCGACGAACCTGCCGAAGAACAACGTGCTGACGGCAGACTTCGAAGAAGGCGCCACCGGGGCGATGCCTGGTCAGAATCATCCGGTGTGGGGCAGCACGACGATCGCGCTCAACACCTGGTATCACGCGGCGGTGACCTACGATGGGACCACGCTGCAGCTGTACCTCAACGGCGTGCCTGATGGCTCGGTGGTCGTCGGTCAGCCGCCTCGGGCCGACAGCATTCAACCTGCGGCCCTGGGCAGCGCCCTGAATTCGACGGGACTGGCGGCCGGGTTCTTCGCCGGCACGCTCGACGAGACGCGCATCTGGAATTACGCCCGAACGGGGCAGCAGATCAACGGCGGAAAGGGCCGCGAGATTCCGAACGCCGATGGTCTGCTGGGTCGCTACAGCTTCAACGAGCGCTGCGGATGCATCATCGATTCGACAGGCCATCAGCCGAACGGCACCCTGCTGGGGGCGAGCTGGGCGTGGGTATCCACGCCGGCGCTGACCGGCGCCATCAACGCGCCGCCGACCGTCGATGCGGGCGCGGACAAGACCGTGACCTTGCCCGCCCTCGCCACGCTCGACGGCGTCGCCGCTGATGATGGAGTGATCACGGGTGTGCCGTTCAGCACGCAGTGGACGGTCGTGAGCGGTCCCGGAACTGTCATCTTCCTCAACCCGACGAGCGCCCATACGGACGTCGGCTTCTCGGCAACCGGTAGCTACGTCCTGAAGCTCACGGCGAGCGACGGCGACTATTCGGTCAGCGACACCGTAACGGTCACCGCGAGCGGTGTGCCCAACAATGCTCCTGTTGTCGATGCCGGCGCCGATCAGACGATTACGCTGCCGATCGACACTGTGTCGCTGACCGGCATGGCCAGCGACACCGATGGTCCGTCCGCTTTGACAACGCAGTGGAGCAAGGTGAGCGGGCCTGGAGCTGTCACATTTGCGAGCGCCACGGCGGCGTCCACGACTGCGACGTTCGCGAGCGACGGCGCCTACGTGCTGAAGCTGACGGCGTCCGATGGCATGCTGTCGGCCAACGACACGCTGACCGTCACCATCAACGCGAACGCGACCAACAAGGGCCTCCAGCTGGGAGGTACGAACGCGTTTGTGACCTTCGGCGCGGCGCCAGGACTCGGCGCAGCCAGGTTCACGCTCGAGACGTGGTTCCGGCGCGACGGCGCGGGCATCGCCACGCTCACGGGAACGGATGGCGTCACGGCGATTCCGCTGGTCACCAAGGGGATGGCCGAGGCCGAGGGTAGCTCCGTGGACATGAACTACTTCCTCGGCATCCGCCAGAGCGACGGTGTACTGGTGGCGGACTTCGAGGACACGCTCAACGGCGGGAACCATCCGATCGCGGGTGTGACGCCGATTCCGGCGGACGGCGCGTGGCGCCATGCCGCCGCGACCTATGACGGCACGACGTGGCGGCTGTATCTGAACGGCGCACAGGATGCGAGCCTGGTCGTGGGTGCGTTCACCCCGCGCGCCGACAGCATCCAGCATGCGGCGCTCGGCACGGCGCTGAATTCCACGGGCGGCGTCGGCACCCAGACGCAGGGCTTCTTCAACGGCGTCCTGGACGAAGCGCGCATCTGGAACTACGCGCGCTCGGCACAGCAGATCGCCAGCGGCACGAACCGGGAGATTCCGTCGGCGAGCGGCCTGCTCGGGCGGTGGGGTCTCAATGAAGGTACCGGTACGACCGCTGCCAGCTCCAGCAGCAGCGTCAACGGGACCATCGTCGGCACGAATTGGAGCTGGGTCGGCGGCGCGCATGTCACGGGCGCGATGAACGCGGCGCCAGCCGTCGATGCCGGCGCGGATCAGGCCGTCACGCTCCCGAGCGTCACGATGCTCACCGGATCCGCCACCGACGACGCGCTCAGCGGCGCCGCCGTCACAACGCAGTGGACTCAGGTGAGCGGGCCAGGCACCGCCTTGTTCGCCAACGCGGCGAACGCGGTGACGACGGTCGACTTCACGGCGCTCGGCACCTACATCCTGCGCCTGACCGCAAGCGATGGCGAGCTGTCAGCGTTCGATGACGTCTCGATCGCGGTGGCTGGCGTCATCAACCAGCCGCCCGTCGTGGACGCGGGGGCGGATCAGACGATCACGCTGCCGAACAACGTGGCCTCGCTCGTCGGCATCGTGACCGACGATGGCGTCCTGCCCGGCGGAGCCGTCACGACGCAGTGGAGCAAGGTGAGCGGTCCCGGGGCCGTCACGTTTGCGAACGCCACGGCGGCGTCCACGACTGCGACGTTCGCCAGCGACGGTACCTACGTGGTGAAGCTCACGGCCTCTGACGGCGCGTTGTCGAACAACGACACGCTGACGGTCACGGTGCTGCCCGATCCGGCGAACAAGGGACTCCACCTGAACGGCACGAACGCGTTCGTGACGTTCGGCGCGGCTCCGGGACTCGGGGCAGCGAAGTTCACGCTCGAGACGTGGTTCCGCCGCGACGGCGCCGGCATCGCCACCTTCACGGGCACGGGCGGCATCACCGCGATTCCGCTCGTCACCAAGGGGATGGCGGAGGTCGACAACATCGACAACAAGGACATGAACTACTTCCTCGGCATCCGCCAGACCGACGGCGTGCTGGTCGCGGACTTCGAGGATATGGCCACGAGCGGGAATCATCCGATTGCGGGTGTGACGCCGATTCCGGCCGACGGCGTGTGGCGGCATGCGGCGGCGACCTATGACGGCACGACGTGGCGGCTGTATCTGAACGGCGTCGAGGATGCGAACCTGACGCTGGCCGGATCCCCCACGCCGCGCTTCGACAGCATCCAGCATGCGGCGCTCGGAACGGCGCTCAACTCCACGGGCGGCGTCGGAACACAGACCCAGGGCTTCTTCAACGGCTCATTGGACGAAGCGCGCATCTGGAACTACGCGCGGTCGGCGCAGCAGATCGCCAACGGCCGGCGGACCGAGATCACGGTGCCGGTAACCGGGTTGCTCGGACGCTGGGGATTCAACGACGGAACGGGAACGTCAACGTCGGTCACAGACAGCTCCGGTGCCGGCCGCAACGGGACAATCGTCGGCTCGGCGTGGTCATGGGGATCCGGGGCGCCATTCGCGGCTCCCGGCAACCGTGCGCCGGCGGCTGTGGATGACGACGTGACGACGAACGAAGATGTCGCCGCGACCATCTCCGTGCTCGCCAACGACAGCGACGCGGATGGCGACGCGCTCACGTTGACGCTCGGCAGCGCACCCGCGCACGGCACCGCGGTCGCGAACGCCAATGGAACGGTGTTGTATACGCCCGCGGCCAACTTCAACGGCGCCGACAGCTTCACCTATGCCATCAACGACGCGCAGGGTGGCAGCGCAACGGCATCGGTGCACGTGACGATTACTTCTGTCAACGATGCGCCACACGCAGGGAATGACTCGGCGTCGACGAATGAAGACACGTCCGTCAACATTCCGGTGCTGAACAACGACACCGACGTGGACGGCGACGTGCTCACGCCGGTGGTCATCAGCGGTCCCGCCAGCGGCAGCGTCAAGGTGGAAGCGAACGGCAGCATCACATACACGCCGAACGCCAACTTCAACGGCAGCGACAGCTTCACCTACAAGGCGAACGACGGCAGCGCCGATTCCAACAGCGCGTCCGTGACCATCACGGTGCAGGCGGTGAACGACGCGCCGACGGCTGCGGCCGACAGCTACACACTCGACGAAGACACGACGCTGATCCTCCCGGCGCCGGGTGTCCTGGGGAACGATGCCGACGTCGAGGGCGACGCGCTCAGCGCCGTCGTTGTCTCGGACGTGAGCCACGGCAGCCTGACGTTGAACGCGGATGGAAGCATCATCTACACACCGAACGCCAACTATCACGGCGCGGACAGCTTCACCTACCGCGTCAACGACGGCACACTCGATTCGGCCGACGCCGTCGTGACGATAACGGTGAACTCGGTGAACGACGCACCACTCGCGGCCAGCGACACCTACGCGACCGATGAGGACACGGCGCTCACCGTCGCCGCCGCTGGCGTCCTGGGCAACGACAACGATGCGGACGGCGACGCCCTGCACGCCGCGCTCGTCGCCGGGACGACGAACGGATCGCTGACGTTGAGCGCGGATGGCAGCTTTACTTACACGCCGAACGCGAACTTCAACGGCAGCGACAACTTCACGTATAAGGCGAACGATGGTGCGGCGGATTCCAACATCGTCACGGTCACCATCACCGTCAACCCCGTCAACGATCCCCCGACAGGCGTGGCCGACAGCTACAGCACGGACGAGGACACGGCGCTGACCGTGGCCGCGCCGGGCGTGCTGGCCAACGACACCGACCTGGAGGGCGACCCGCTGACGGCCGCGCTCGTGAGCGGGCCGAGCCACGGCACGCTGACGCCGAACCCCGACGGCAGCTTCGCCTACACGCCGGCGGCTGACTTCAACGGAACGGACAGCTTTACTTACAAAGCGTCCGACGGCACCGCGCTCTCCGGGGAGACCACGGTGACGATCACGGTGAACCCCGTCAACGATGCGCCGGTGGCCGCCGCCGACGCGTACAGCACGGACGAGGACACCGTGCTCAACTTCGCCGCTCCCGGCGTGCTGGCCAACGACAGCGACGTGGACAGCTCGATGACCGCGGTACTGGTCAACGGAACCATGCATGGCCACCTGGCGCTGGCGGCGGACGGCAGCTTCGTCTACACACCAGACGCCAACTACAACGGCATCGATACCTTCACCTACCGGGCCGCAGACGGATCGCTCGGCTCCGAGGCGCAGGTGACGATTACGGTCAACAGCATCCCGGACGTGCCTGTCGCGCATGATGACGTGCTCAACACCGCGGAAGACACGGTGCTGACTGTCAATACCCCCGGTGTCCTCGGCAACGACACCGATGGCGATGGCGATCCGTTGACCGCGGTCCTGGTGACGGGCCCGGCGCACGGCACGCTCGCGCTGAACCCCGACGGCAGCCTGACGTATACGCCGGCGCCGGACTACAACGGCGCAGACAGCTTCACCTACAGGGCCGCCGACGCTCAGTTCGACTCGAACGTCGCGACAGTCACGATCGCCGTGAGCCCCGTCGCCGACGCGCCGGTTGCGGCTGACGATAGCTACACGAAGGCCGAGGGCGCAACGCTCGTCGTCGCCGCGCCAGGCGTACTTGGAAACGATGCCGACAAGGACGGCAATCCGCTGACGGCTGTCCTGGTCAGCGGTCCGGCTCACGGCACGCTCGCGTTGAGCCCCGACGGCGGGTTTACTTACACGTCGGTGGCCAACTACAACGGAAGCGACAGCTTCACGTATGTCGCCACTGACGGCACGCTGTCGTCCAACGTGGCGACCGTGACGTTCAACATCACCGCCGTCAACGATCCGCCGGTGGCCGTCAACGACAGCTACGTCACGGATGAGGACGTGAAGCTGATTGTGGGCGCGCCCGGGCTGCTCGCCAACGACTCCGACCCTGACAGCACGAC
>QHWQ01000326.1 GCA_003222635.1 Acidobacteriota bacterium
GGTGAACATCCGCGCCAGCGCGATGTCCTCGCCGAAGGCGTGCACCGACTGGACGACGCCCGAGCGCGTCATGAACGTGCCGAAGATCGTCAGGAAGAACGTGATGATGACGAGCGAGACGTTCCAGACGCGCAGCATCCCGCGCTTCTCCTGCACCATCACGGAGTGCAGGAACGCGGTGGCGGTGAACCACGGCAGCAGCCCGGCGTTCTCGACCGGGTCCCACCCCCAGTAGCCGCCCCACCCGAGCTCTTCGTACGCCCAGATCATCCCGAGGCACAGGCCGAACGACAGGCAGAACCACGCGATCATCGTCCAGCGGCGGACCGCGCGCAGCCAGGAGTCGTCCAGATAGCCGGTGATGAGTGCCGCCATGCCGAACGCGTACGGAATCGTCAGCCCGACGAACCCGAGGTACATCGTCGGCGGATGGATCGCCATGTAGAAGTTCTGCAGCAGCGGGTTCAGCCCACGGCCATCGGTCGGCGTTTCCGTCAGGAAGGTCTCAAACGGGTTGTTGTGGATGACCATGATGAACAGGAAGAACATCTCCACGATCGAGATGATCGCGACGACATAGGGGATGAGCTCCCGATGCCGCTCTCTGTTCACATAGACGGCCGTGCTGCCGAAGAGCGACAGCAGGAAGACCCAGAACATGATCGAGCCGTCGAGCCCGCCCCAGTACGACGTGATTTTGTAGAAGAGCGGCTGGACGGCGTCGGAATAGTGCTGGACGTACTTGATGCTGTAGTCGCCGGTGACGAACGAGTAGATCATCACCGCCGATGCGGCGACCATCACCGCCGCGGTGAGATAAAAGGCGCCGACGCCGCTCTCAATCAGGCGGCGCGAACGCCGGCGCGCGCCCGCGATGGAAATCGAGGCGGCGTACGCACAAACGACAAAGGCGGTGAGAAGAAGGTATGAACCGAGGGAAGCCATCGGCCTAGTTGGTGCCGGTCGATGGCGGCGTCGCGCCCGACGTCGACGACGCCGGCGGCAGCTTCGCTGGATCGTACTTCGACGGGCACTTGGCCATCACGCCGTCTTTCACGACGTGAAACGTGCCGTCCGTCTCGAGGCGTCCCTTGAGTACCACTTCCGAGTCGGCCTTGAACGTGTCGGGCACGATGCCCGTGTAGTACGCGCGGACGACCTTGCCGTTGCTCTGCACGTCGAAGCGGTACTCGAGCGAGTCGCGCTTGCGCGCCGGCTCGCCCTGCACGAAGCCGGCCAGCACGAGCACGACGCACGTCAGGCCGATTTTCTTGGCTTTCTGACTCATAAATAAGGACTTCCCGGAAACCTGTTCAGAATATCACGGACCGGCACCCGGTGGTGCCGGCCCGTGACATCGACACGGGGGTGGCAACTAGAGGGACTTGAGGTCACCACGGCGTCCAAGTCCGCGAAACGTCCATCGTGATAAAAACCGCCCCTCATCGCGTGAAAAGACCGCGAAAGGGCGTCGTCCCGATACTTGTCGTCCGGCGAGCGGCTGGCCTGGAAGTCGTCGAAGCCGATGTCCTTGGCCGGGTGCAGGTTGTAGCCGGGCTCGGTGACGAAGGTTGTCGCCGCCGAGCTTATGCGGCCCGCCGAGAGAAGAAACGCGACGATTACGCGGACCGTCAGCGTTACGCGATGCGTGCGAACACCGCGGCGACGATGCGATCGCAGCGCGTCTGCGGAAAGCGGAACGTCTCTGGCGCGTGGATGCCGGCGCGTTCGGCCAGCTGGTGACGCAGCGCCGCGCGGCCGCGCGAGAGCCGCGTCTTCAGGACATCCTCGCTGACGCCGAGGCACTCCGCCGTTTCGGCGGTGTTGAGTCCGTCGACCTCGCGCAGCATGAAGACCTCGCGTTCACGTACGCCTGCTGCATCACGTCTTCCGCTTCGTCCTCGTCCTTGACGATCGAGCGCGCCGCCCGGTAGATGCGCTCGTTGTGGCGCCGCATCAGGACTTCGTAGAAGCTCCGCTAACTACGTGCATATCGTCTTAGAGTCGCCAGCCCCAGAAGGGTGAAAAAGCCGCCGACCGCGCCAACCACGGCCAGCGGATGCAGCTGCGCGAAGGTCAGGGCGCTCGTCCCCTTCGTGCGCCCTTTCCAGGTGTGGCCGCGCTCCCCGCCGTCGTGGGCGACGGGCGCATAGAGGTTGGCGGGACGGTCGGGCGAGGCGGGCACGGAGGTGCGCTGCTGCTTGAACAGCATCTTCTCCATGTAGAGGTCCGCGATGCGCGGCGCCAGCCGCGCGAGCGCGATGAGCTCCGCGGCGCCGCCGGCGAACACCTCGCGTGTCGGCTTCTCGGCGCACCGGAGAATCACGTCGGCTGCGATCTCGGGCGCGTACACGGGAGGAACCGGCTGCGGCTCGACGCCGATGTAGGTCTTCGCCTTCTCGAAGAACGGCGTGTCGATGCTCGCGGGCTTGACGAGCGACACGCTCACTGGAATGCCCTCCTCCTCCAGCTCCATGCGCATCGCGTCGGTGAACGCTTTGATGGCGTGCTTGGCCGCGCAGTAGATGCCCTGCAGCGGGACGGCGCGATCGGCCAGGCCGCTCGCCACGTTGACCAACGCGCCGCCGCGCTCCCGCAGATGCCGGAGTGCCTCACGCGAGCCGTAGACGTGCCCCCAGAAGTTCACGTCCATCTGCCGACGCATGTCCTCGATCGGCAGCTCGTGCGTCTTGCCGTACATCGAAACGGCCGCGTTGTTGACCCATGTGTCGATGCGGCCGAATTCGGCGATCGCCGTCTCGCCTATCCTCTTCACGTCGTCCGGATTGGTGACGTCGGCGACGACGTAGGCCGCGCGGCCGCCGTCGCGGCGGATGTCATCGCAGGCGGGGGAAGAAGCCGGTATTTCACGATGCCCTCCGAAAGAGACTCTCGAGCGCGTCGCGCGCACGCTCCGTCGCTCCCGCCTCCAGCGACTCTGGAGGCGGCTGCCGCACCACGTGCAGTGTGCCCACCTGGTTCAACACCTCGAAATGCGACTCGCCCGCGTCATCGCGCCGGCAGCGAAGCGTCACACGCGCCTCGCCGACGCGGAGGTCGCGAATAATCACGTCGGGCAGCCATGCCGGCAGCTTCGGATCGACGACCAGCGTGTTGAACGGCGCGAGCGGCAGCACGCCAAGCAGGACCTGCATGGCGAGCGCGAACGACGAGGCGTTCCACAACTGCGGCGTGTTGGCGCGCGGGTAGGCGCCGGGCACCGGCGACTCCGCGCGCCCGTAGCCGCCGATGCATTCAGGAATGCGATGCTCCGGATAGAGCTGCGCGAGGTCGAACATCGCCCTGGCGAGATCGTGCGCGCGCGCATCGAAGCCGAAGCGGCGCAGACCGAAGAGGATCGTGCCCTGCTCCACCGCCCACACGGTGCCGCGGTGATAGCTCAAAGGGTTGTAGAACGCATGTGAGGACGAGAGCGTTCGAATACCCCAGCCGCTGAACATGTCGGGCGCGAAGAGGCGGCCGACGACCGGTCGCACATGGTCCGCATCGATGATCCCGGTCGCCAGGCAATGCCCGACGTTCGAGGTCACCGCTTTCACGAGGCGTTTGCCCGGATCCATCGCGAGCGCGAAGAACCCTTCCTCTTCGACCCACCAGTCGCGATTGAAGCGCTCCTTCAGCTCCGCCGCGTTCTTCCAGTACGCCCTGGCGGTGTCGCGCTCGCCGAGCATCCACGCCATCATCGCCATCAGACGCTGGGCGGTAAACCAGTAGCCCTGCAGCTCGCACGTCGCGATGGGCGCGGGCACCGGACTCCCATCGTCGTAGATAATGGCGTCGCCGCTGTCCTTCCAGCCCTGGTTCTTGGTGCCCATCTTCGAGCGCGTCTGGTATTCGAGATATCCGTCGCCATCGCGATCGCCGTACTGGCGCGCCCAGTCGAGAATGCGGCGTGCGGTGTCCCAGTGACGGCGAATCACCTGCGTGTCGCCGACCCACGCATACAGATTCGCGAGCGAGATGATGTACATCAGCGGACTGGCAAAGTCCGCGTAGTACGCGTAGTACGGATTCTCGTCGAGGATGGCGAGCGGCCCGGAACGCATCTGATACGGAATGCGTCCGGGTTCCTCGTCGTGCCAGGCGTCGAACCGGTTGCTCTGCATCCGCCCCAGCCGCAGAAGCGCCGCGGACAGCGAGCGGCCTCGATCGACCATCGCCGCCTGCCAGCCGGCGGTCACGGCGTCGCGGCCGAAGAACGCTGGATAGAGCGGCATGCCAGCCTGAAGCGCGAGCCATTCGTCGCGGTCGCCGTCGAGCAGCGGAAAGGAGGCGACGTCACGGATGTTGCCGGCGACGATCTGCTCGGCGAGCGTGTTGCCCGGAATCTCGACGCGCGTGAAGCTCGCGCGCCACTCCTCGACCGCTGCGCGGCGCGCCTCGACGTCCTTGGCAGTCAGGTCGTCGACGGTACCGGACGGCCAGACACGAAACGGCAGCTCCCGGACCTGCTGCGGCGACAGGTCGATTTCCTGCGTCAGCGCATCTTCAGGTTCGATGCGGGTCTTGAAGCCGAGATGATGGTTCTTCGGACGTGAGGCCTCGGCCTCCTGGATATCCGTGTAGTCGGCGTCGATCGTCCAGGCAATCGTCAAGTGCAGAGGCGTGCGCGCGCGATTCGCAATGATGGTGCGCACGTCGAGCGACCCTGCGCGCACCGAGTAGACGACCCGGATGTCGACCGCGCGTTCAGGCACGCCATCGGCATCCGTGTCTTCCTCGTCGCCGGCCTGTCCCGTACCGCCGCCGGTCGGGTTCGTGATCTCGGGGTGAACGTAGGTGAACGCGAGCGTGTCCGGCGCAATCGACGCCGCCTCGCACGGCCACGGCGTGTGGCCGTTGATGCGCAGCTGCAGGGTGCGGAGGAACCGCGTCTCGCGAAAATAATAGCCGGTGAGACGCTGGTCCCCCGCGCACTCGCCGCGAGTGTTGACGACGAGCAGAGACGGTCCCGACCACGCGTAGAACATGTCGGGACGCACGACCGCGTGCGGCATTGACGCCTTTTACGCTGCGCGGCGCGACTTCAGCGAGCTCGGCGCATCGACGTGCGCGCCGGGGTCGACGCCCACGGCGAGTCGATCCACCAGCTCGCCGCCGAGCCAGCCCGTCACGAGCGCAATGCACCCGCCGCCGAACGACAGCACGTAGGCGATCATCATCGGGTTCTGCAGGTCCGCACGCCGGAGCCACCAGCTCGCCGCATACATGACCACCACGATCAGGTTGCCGCCGCCATGCCACGCGCCGATGCGTTTGGCGCGAGTGCCGGCCGGAATACCCAGCCAGTCAATCAGGCCGAACGGCGCCGCGACCAGACCGCTGATGACGCCTGCCGCAATCATCCAGTAGGCGATCTCCGACCAGTACGCCACGCCGGTGGCGAAGTGGATGATGTCGAAGATGAGCGCCATCGCGAGCAGGCCCAGCGGAAAGACGATGAGCATCTGATGAATGGGATGTCCAAAAAGTTTGGCTCTGCTTTCCATGCACCACTCCTGCGCTGTGCCCGTGCAAGCGAAGGACCGAATGTCACCTCTGGCGGCCTCGACTCAACAGCACGGTCACGCTTCTCAGGATGGCGCAGCAGTTCCTGCCGATCTCAGCGGGCGCGATTCGACCGAGCCTCGGCGCGTTCGTGGCCAGCGCGTGGCTGATCCTCATCGCGGTCAACCTCGCGCTCGGTGGACATTTCGACATCGCGGTACGCGATGGCGTCCTCGCCATCTCGGCCTACGCGCTTGCTCGCTTCGAGCAGGCGCGCGCGCCGGCGTTCCGGCGGCCTCGTCGACCAGCCGCAGGGGCCTCGTCGCCGCGGCGGTCCTGTGCGCCGCTGCCGCGCTCCATCACCAACCGCTGCGGCCGACCGTTCAGCAACGCTGCATCAGGACATGCGGAAGCTCTGGACCGACCACATCGTCTGGACGCGCGACTACATCGTCGCGGCCGTCGACGATCGCCCGGATGCGCAGGCCGCCGCCACTCGCCTGATGAAGAATCAGGAAGACATCGGCAGCGCGGTCGAGGCGTACTACGGACAGGCCGCGGGCCAGCAGCTCACGTCACTCCTGAAGCAGCACATCGCCATCGCGGTCGATCTGATCAAGGCGGCGAAAAAGGGCGACCAGGCGGCGCAAAAGCAGGCGAGCGACGCGCTCGTCAGCATGATGAAGGCGCATTTGTCGACGACGACCGATGAAGTGGTCGCTCGCCTGAAGCACGACTACATCATCAAGCAGTTTCCCGACAGGTTCACAGCGTCGTAAGCCCTTTGAGGATGTCGTAGACGAGCGCGACGGGCAGCCCGACGACGTTCGAATAGGAACCGTCGATGCGTGTGACGAAGCGCGACGCGTAGCCCTGGATAGCGTATGCGCCGGCTTTGTCGCGCGGCTCGCCCGTCGCGACGTACCAGTCGATTTCGAATTCGCTGAGCGGCGCGAACTCGACGTCGGTGCGTTCGATCTCGGTGAACATCTGTTTCCCGTGCCACACCGACACCGCCGTCAACACCTCGTGCGTCCGGCCCGACAGCATCCTCAGCATCCGCGTCGCGTCCGCATCATCTTCGGGCTTGGCGAGCATCATCTCGTCGACGACGACGGTCGTGTCCGCGGCCAGCACGATGCGATCACCCACGCGCGGGGCGACCGCGCGTCCCTTTTCTTCGGCAATTCGGCGCACGTATGCATCTGCCGCTTCGTGCGGATGCGCCGTCTCGTCGATGTGCGCCGCAATGACTTCGAAGTCGATGCCCGCGGCGCGCAACAGCTCCGCGCGGCGTGGTGAAGCCGATGCCAAGACTATCGGCATTGCAGAATCTTCAATCTTCGATCTGGTGATATGTGCATCGATTGAAACATCGAAGCATCTTGCCATCGCCTCATCATCGAATCATTTGATTATTTCGCCGGCGCATGATGGCGATGAACTTGCTCCCATCAGATCGCCCGCAAAGCTTGGCGTCGTCTCCGAGCAAGCCGACGAATGCGTGTACTGGCTCACGCGCTTCAAGAATGCGCGGATATCGAGTACTGAGCCGCTCGAGCCGTTGCTCGCGGAGGCCGTTGAACTGTAAGAGTTTCGGGCGATCCACCTCCACGATAGTCAAAACACAAAATCACAAGCTGACACGATCGACACTCAAATTGCAGATTGAAGATTGCAGATGTATCGTCGTCAGAAATGATTCAGGTTCATCGCGTCATCCCGGGCTCGCTCGCGGAGATCCTGCGCAAGGCGCCGCTCAGCGACGGCAAGATCGCCTTCGCGTGGCGATCGTCGGTCGGACCGGCGATGGATCGAGGGACGTCGGTGGCGCTGCGCGACGGCGTGCTCGTCGTGATGGTGAAGGATGCGGCATGGGGCCGCGAGGTGCAGCGCTCCGAGGCGCTGATTCACGCCCGGCTCGAGGCGCTGCTCGGGCCGGACGTCGTGCGTGAGCTGAGGATCGAGAATCGCTAGGAATTCGACCCGCTCGTCGCCGTCGGCGACACAGCCCCTCTGAACTTGTCCGGGTACTGCTTCACGATGCCGTCGGCCAGGGCGTCGGACATCATCAGGATGTGGTCGTAGACCGCGTCGAACGCTCTCACATCCGCGTCCCAGTCCTTGTGCAGCCGCGCCATGAGCTCGTCGGTGGTCGTCGACAGATGCTTGTTCATCATGTCGAGCGGCGTGGCGCGTGGCCAGTTCGGATTGGCCTTGCTGAGAAAGTCCGCGATCTGCGCGGCGTTCTGATGCCAGCGATCGTCACCGGCTTTCACGCCGGCGTTGTCGTTGGCCATCGCGGCCTTGACGATGTCGCCCGAAATCGCGATGTGATCCTTCAGCAGCGTCGTCAACTGGCGGCCGGCGGCATCACCGTAGTACGTCGCGACGGCGTTGCCGATGTCATCCTGGTTTTTCATCAATCGATTCAGGGCCGCGGTTGCGTCGGGCTGGCGCGTGGTCGCGGCAATGATGTATTCGCGCGTCCAGACGACGTGATCGGTCCAGAGCTTCGTCCAGGCACTGCCTAGCAAGGAACTCGCCTTTCAGAAGAAGAGGTGCGGCAACGACCAGTACAGCAGTACGCCCGCCGCGACCAGACCACCGCCGATTTCGATGTGCTGCATGAGATCGAGCGGCCGCTGCGCGCGGCGTTCGGCGTCCCACTGTGCGATCAGCCTCGCCTTGCACCAGAGCTCGGCTGGTCCCGGGATTCGAGATTCGGGATCCGGGATGCGCAGGTTCGCCACGCGCGACATGAACGTCGCGATCAATTTCTTCTCCTCGGCGTCGTTGAGGTCGAACCACTCGGTCATGAGTTCACCGGCAGCCCGCGCGCCTGGAGCAGATCGCGCAGCCGCCGGCGTGCGCGAAACAGCATCACGCGCACGCCTCGCCGGCCGACGCCGAGCGAGGATGCGATCTCCTCGTGCGACTCCCCTTCGACGTACGCCAGCCACAGTAGCGCGCGATCGCGCGGCTTCAGCTCCGCGAAGACCTTCGCCACGTCCGCATCGTCCTCGTAGCGCGGCGGCGCCGACATCAGCTCGGGCATCATGCTCTCGTCGTGTTCGTGTTTGCGACGCCGCCACCGGTCGACGATGAGATTGCTCGCGACGCGATAGAGATAGCGGCGTAGGTGCTCTTCGTCGTCCGCCGGAACATCCGCGCGCAGCATCCGCAGGTACGCGTCCTGAACGATGTCGTCGGTGTCGGAGGGATTGCCGACCACACGGTAGACGTAGGCTCGGAGCGCGCGTGACGTGCGGGCATGGAGGGCCGCGAACGCCGCCTCATCGAGACGCGCCACATTCAGAGCGTTGGGACGTGCGGTTCATTGCGGCGCGGCTCGTCAGGCGTCAACAGTCCCAGCTGCCGTGACATCCAGTACGAGAGCGCTGCGGCAAACAGGAAGCCGACCCCGAGTCCCACAAAGGCCGTGGCGACGGCATTGATCGCATTGCCCACTCCAGCAGGGAGCGTCGGGCTCCACCAGCTATACATGAACAGACCGATCCCGAGCGTGCCAAGAACAGCGCCGGAATAGACGGCGCCGACAATCCGCGCGTGGGGACGTGCACTCTGGTTGATCGTCGTCAAGCCTTTGAGGAACCGCGACCCCGCGTCGGTGTTCAGGAACGCGCCAAACTCGGTGACCGAGCCAATCCGGTCGAGCAGCTTGGTCTGGAACTCGTTCAGCACGCGCTGCTGCTCCCGCCGTCCGCGCCACTGGACGATGACGTACACAATGAAGCAGACCGTCGCGAAAAACCCGAGCGGAACAAGCAAACCGATGAAACTGCCGACCACTTCTGCCATCTGAAACTCCTTGCAACCCTGCTGACGATACAACGCGGCCGCGGCGAAATGGTTAACATCAAGCCATGCAGGAAGCCGTCATCGTCTCCGCGGTCCGCACGGCGACGGGTAAGTTCCTCGGCGGCCTGAAGGATTTCAGCGCCACGCAGCTTGGCGCGATGGTCGTCGCGGAAGCCGTGCGCCGCGCGCGCATCGATCCCCGCCACGTCGAGGAATGCATCATGGGCAACGTCGTGTCGGCCGGCCTCGGCCAGGCGCCGGCGCGTCAGGCGGCGCTGCGCGGCGGGCTCTCGAACGACGTCGCGGCGTTGACGATCAACAAAGTGTGCGGGTCGGGCCTGAAGGCGGTGATGCTGGCGCAGCAGGCGATCGCCGTCGGCGACAGCGAGGTGGTCGTTGCAGGTGGCATGGAGTCGATGAGCAATTGCCCGTACCTGCTCGAGCGCGCGCGCGAAGGGCTGCGCATGGGCCACGGCCAGGTGATCGACTCGATGATCAACGACGGCCTCTGGTGCTCGTTCGAGCAGTGCCACATGGGCAACGCCGGCGAGGTCGTCGCGGAGGACTATCACATCGATCGCGAGTGCCAGGATCGCTACGCGGTGGAGAGCCATCGGCGCGCGGCGACGGCAACGGCCGAGGGACGCTTCAAGGCGGAGATCCTTCCGATCTCAATCCCGCAGAAGAAGGGCGCGCCGATGGTGATTGACCGCGACGAGTCGGTGCGCCCCGATACGAGCATGGAGACGCTCGGCGCGCTGAAGGCCGCGTTCAAGAAGGAGGGCACGGTCACTGCGGGCAATGCGCCGCCCGTGAACGACGGCGCCGCGGCGCTCGTCGTGATGTCCGCGGATCGGGCCTCACGTCTGAATCTGAAGCCGATGGCGCGCATCGTCGGTCAGGCGGCGAGCGGTCTTGCGCCGAAGTACGTGCTGATGACGCCCGTCGAAGCGGTACGCAGGGTTGTGAAGAAGATCGGGTGGCGCCTCGAAGACGTCGATCTCGTCGAGCTGAACGAGGCGTTTGCGGTGCAGGCCATCGCGGTGCTGCGCGAGCTGGGACTCGATGCGAGCACGGTGAACGTCAACGGCGGCGCCGTCGCGCTGGGACATCCGATTGGCGCCAGCGGCGCACGCGTGCTGACGACGCTGCTCTACGCGCTCGAAGCGCGCAATCTGAAGCGCGGGATCGCGACGCTCTGCCTCGGCGGAGGCAACGGCGTTGCGCTCGCCGTCGAACGCATTTAGCGATCGAAAAACGCGCGTACTTTCGGCGGTCCGGCGCGCGCAGAAGCTGCGATCGCGAAGGCGGAGGCGAAAGTCTGGCAGTCGCCTAAGTCATTGATTTATTGGGCCCTGATCGCGGTCGCTTCACGGATTTTCGCTTGACTTTCGCGCGGCACGTTCCTAGGATCTGTCTCGGCCGTGACCGCTACTGTCACCCACCTCCTCGATCCTCTGAAAAAGGAGCTCGCAACATGGCACTCGACGATCTGAAGGAACGCGCCCGCGCCATCGATATCGCGGTCGGCCAAATCGAAAAACAGTTCGGCAAGGGATCGATCATGCGCCTCGGACAGCGTGGCGCCATTGCGCCAGTGGAGTCGATCTCCACGGGATCGATCAGCATCGACTATGCGCTCGGCATCGGCGGGCTTCCGCGAGGCCGGGTCGTGGAAATCTTCGGGCCTGAATCCTCCGGCAAGACCACGCTTGCGCTGCAGGTCATCGCAGAAGCGCAGAAACTGGGCGGCATGGCCGCGTTCGTCGATGCGGAACACGCGCTCGATGCGCAGTACGCGCAGAAGCTCGGCGTCGATCTCGAAAACCTGCTCGTGTCGCAGCCCGATCATGGCGAGCAGGCGCTCGAGATTGTCGAAGTCCTCGTCCGCTCCAACAGCGTGGATGTCGTCGTCGTCGACTCCGTCGCCGCGCTCGTGCCGAAGGCCGAAATCGAAGGCGAGATGGGCGAAGCGCAGATGGGCCTGCAGGCGCGCCTGATGTCGCAGGCGCTGCGCAAGCTCACCGGTGTCGTCTCGAAATCGAAAACGACGCTCATCTTCATCAACCAGCTCCGCGAAAAGATCGGCGTCATGTTCGGCAACCCGGAGACAACCACGGGCGGCCGCGCGCTGAAGTTCTACGCGTCGATACGCATCGACATCCGCCGCATCGCGAGCATCAAGGATGGGGATCAGGTGGTTGGCGGCCGCACGCGCGTGAAGATCGTGAAGAACAAGGTGGCGCCGCCGTTCCGCGAGGCGGAATTCGACGTGATGTACGGCGAAGGGATCTCGCGCGAAGGGGATCTGCTGGACCTGGCGGTCGAGAAGCGGATTGTGGAGAAGAGCGGCGCCTGGTTCGCCTTCGGCGGCGAGCGCCTCGGCCAGGGGCGCGAGAATGCGAAGCAGTTCCTGAAAGAGAATCCGTCGGTCCGGCAGGCTGTCGAGGACCGCGTGCGGAAGGAGTTGGGGCTCCTTCGCGAGACGGCGGACGTCGCGGCCGCCGTCTAGGAGCGATTACGAGGCAATCGGGAGGTTCCGGGGCCTGCCCCGAGCTCCGTCGAGGGGCTTACGAGCCGCCGGGACTTCCCGCTGCTCATGCTCCTCTTCCTCCACATACACCACTTCCCAGATTTCCTCGGTCGCGGGATAGCGAAACATCTCTTCGCCGCGGGTCTCCCGCCGGTTCGTCTTCCGGCCCTTGATCAGTTCCATAGGCCGACGGCAGAGGCAAGACCTCGGCCACGTTCTGGCCTGGCCGAAATGGGCCATTTTTGATGATGGATATCTAAGGCTGAGTTAGGTGCCGATACGGCCGAGATTGTCGTACCTACACGACATAGATGTCTGTTGACCTCCGAGCGCGCTCCAGAGGACAACTGGCGAATGAGTGAACGTGACGCGATCGAACAGGAATTCCGGCGGCGGCTCGAGGCCGTCAAGACCAGCAACCCGAAATTCGCTTTCGACCGTGAAGGCCGCCCGGGCGCGATAGCGGCGGTCCGCGGCGCGCTGCCGGCGATCGAACGGGAACTGTTCGATGCGGTGATGGAAGACTGCGAGTGCGAGCTCGCGGCCACCCGCGAAGCGCTATTGCAGATGCTCGCGGAGGCTGGTGGCCAGGGACGGAATTGAACCGCCGACACCATGATTTTCAGTCATGTGCTCTACCAACTGAGCTACCTGGCCTACCCTTTTTGTGCTGGCCCCCTGCGCGCGGCCGCGCGCGATCGACAGAAATCGGAGTATAACACGCAGGTTTTTGCGGGCACGGACGTTGAAGTCAGTAAGAGGGACTCATGCCCGCGCGCGTCGAAGGCTTCCCGCTTCCCCATCGTCCCGGCCGGCAGATCCTCAAGCCGGTGCTTCGGTGGGCATTCGTCGCCGCCGTCCTCGCCGTCGTCCGCCGCTACACGCACCAGCCGTCGCTGCCCCGCATGAGCGAGCAGTGGCTGCTCAGCCACCAAACCGATTTCAACCGGAACGAGTACTAGGCTATTCTGGTGGGATGCGCCGAGCTGTTTCTATATTTGTCATCGTGATGTTTGCGGCGTGCTCGCGGAGCACCGCCGCCGATGCGAAACCTCAGACGACGCCGGCGCCCGCGGCCCGGGCCACCGCGCAAAGCACGCCGCCTCCAGCGGCCGCGCAGCTGCAGCCGCCCGCCACCAAGCCGGTTCCCGCGCAGCTGCCCGAGGTCGTCGCGCGCGTGAACGGCGAAGCGATCAACGGCACCGACCTCGAGAACGCCGTGAAGGGTCTCGAAGGACGCGCCGGCGGTCCCGTGCCCGCCGATCAGCGCGACCGCGTCTATCGCGGCGTCCTCGACGACATGATCGGCTACAAGCTGCTCATTCAGGAATCGAAGACGCGGAAGATCGCGGTGCCCGACGCGGACGTCGAAGCGCAGATCGCGAAGATCCGCTCGCAGTTCCCCAGCCAGCAGCAGTTCGAGCAGGCGCTCGCCGCTCAGAAGATGACGCTGCAGGACGTGCGCGACGATGCGCGCAACGAGATCGGCGTCGAGAAGCTCGTCGAAGGCGAGGTCGGCTCGAAGATCGCCGTGAAGCCGGAAGCGGTCAGCGACTTCTACAAGAACAACCAGGACAAGTTCCAGCAGGGCCCGCGCGTGCGCGCGAGCCACATCCTGATTCAGGTGCCGCAGGGCGCCGACACGGCGACCAAGGCGGCCGCGAAGACCAAGGCTGAAGGCATTCTCAAGGATCTGAAGGCGGGCAAGGACTTCGCGGCGGCGGCGAAGGAAAACTCACAGGATCCTGGAAGCGCGGTGAATGGCGGCGACCTTGGATTCTTCGAGCAGGGCCAGATGGTGCCGCCGTTCGAGCAGGCCGCCTTCGCGCTCAAGCCCGGGCAGATGAGCGAGATCGTCGAAACGCAGTTCGGGTTCCACATCATCAAGGTGGCCGAGCATCAGGACTCGCACGTCGTGCCGCTCGAGGAAGCGAAGGGACAAATCGAGCAGTACCTGCAGCAGCAGAATCGCCAGACGGAGACGCAGGCGTTCGTCAACGCGCTGAAGACGAAGGCCAAGATCGAAATTTTGATTTGAGCGACACGGTCCGCCTCGACGTCTGGCTGGACGTCGCGTGTCTGTTCAAGACGCGCTCGGAAGCCAAGCGCGCGTGCGAGGGCGGCAAGGTCGACGTCAACGGCGAGCACGCCAAGCCGCACCGCGTCATTCGCGAAGGCGATCGCATCCGCATCGGCCGTCCCTTCGGCCGCCACCAGGACATCATCGTCCGCATCGTCCTCGATCAGCACGTGAAGAAGGTGGAAGCGCGCGTCCTCTTTGACGACGTGACGCCGAAGCCGACGGCGGAAGAAATCGAAATGCGCCGCATGGAGCGTGTGTATCGTGCCGCGGCGCAGGCCTCGGGCACGCCGGATCGCCGGCGGCGCCGCGAAATCCGCCGCGCGAAGGGGAAGATTTAATCTACGATCGGGGTGGCCGTGCCCCGCAATCAGGAAGTCATCCGCCAGTGGAAGGTGCTTCACGCGCTCGAGGCGTCCCGCCACGGCGTGACGATCGACTCCCTCTCGAAAGACCTCGACGTGACCACCCGCACCATTCGCCGCGATCTGGCCGCGCTGCAGGAAGCGGGCTTCCCGCTCTATGACGAGCGCGATGATGATGGGCGCGCGCACTGGCGGCTCGACGGGCAGGTGCTCGGGGGACTGGAAACCGGATTTACCCTCGCGGAGCTGTGCGCGCTCTATCTGAGCCGTAACATGCTCGAGGCGGTCGCCGGCACTCCCTTTCAGCGGGATCTCACGCTCGCCTTCACGCGTCTGGAGAAGATGCTGTCACCGCGGATGCGCCAATTCCTCGATCGCCTCCCGCACGTGCTCGCGGCCAAAGCCGGGCCGCGGTCCCGCGGCGCCAGCTCGTCGCCCGATCTCGTGGCGAAGCTGCTCGAGGCGACGCTGCATTACCGCATCGCGCACATGAAATACCACTCCGCGTCGAGCGGACGCACGAAGGAATACACGATTCACCCGTATCGTCTGGCGTTTGCGCTGGGCGGGTTGTATCTTCTGGCGTACGTGCCGGAATACAAGGACGTCCGCACCTTCGCGGTCGATCGCGTGTCGTCGGTTTCGCTCGACAAGGCGACGTTCACGCCGACGACGAAGATCCCGGACGACGTGTTCGGCAACTCCCTGGGCGTCAACACCGGTCCGCCGTCGCACGTCGAGATTGCGTTCGACAAACGCGTCGCGCCGTACATCCGCGCGCGCGTCTGGCATCCGTCGCAGTCGCTGCGCGACGCGGCCGATGGCGGTGTCGTCCTGACGCTCGACGTCTGCAACGATCTCGCGCTGCGCAGCTGGATTCTGGGCTGGAGTCCCTCGGCGCGCGTGCTCGCGCCCGCGGCGCTGGCCGCTGACATCCGCACCGACCTCATGAACGCAACCGCGCAATATCAGGTTTAACCGTGCGCCACCCCCTTCGCAACATCGCGCTGATCGTGCTCGCCGTGCTGTTCTTCGGCGGGCCCTCGCTCGTCCGCTTCTACACGGACTGGCTCTGGTTCGGTGAAGTCGGCTATCAGCAGGTCTTCACGACCATCGTGCGCAGCGAGGCGACGCTGTTCACGGCCGTGTTCGTCATCTCGGTCCTCTGGCTCGTCGTCAACCTGCGAGTGGCGCTCGGCTCGGTCGGTGAGGGCCGGCCGATCTTCACCACGCAGCAAGGCATGGAGGTGGCGCTCCCCGGGCGTCAACAGCTGCGAACGATCGCCTCGGCAATCGCGATGATTCTGGCGGGCCTGATCGGGCTGTATGCCTCGTCGCAATGGGAAACCTGGGTGACGTGGGAGAAGGCCGTTCCGTTCGGCCAGGCGGATCCGATCCTCGGACGCGACGTGTCGTTCTACGTCTTCACGATTCCGTTCCTGCAACTGATTCGCGGCATCGGCCAGACGCTGGTCGTCATGGCGGCGCTTGGCGCGGGCGCGCTGTATCTCGTGTCCGGCGGCGTGATCTCGCGGCCTTCGTCCTTCGTGTCGATGACGCCGAACGTCCGGCGGCACCTGTCGCTGCTCGTTGCCGTCTTCTTCGTGCTGCTCGCGCTCGGCGCGTGGCTGGGACGCTTCCAGCTGCTGATTCATCCGGCAGGAGTCATCTACGGCGCGTCGTACGCCGATGTGTACGCGCGGATGCCTGTGGCGCTCGCGCTCACGGCGGTCACCATCGCCGGCATCCTGCTGGCGGTGCTGCAGGCGTTCACCCGTCGGAACTGGCCGATCCCGGTGGCGATTGCCCTCTATCTGGTCGTGAACATCGGCGGCGAAGGATACGCGACGCTGCTCCAGCGCTTCGTCGTCACGCCGAACGAGCAGGTTCGCGAGTCGCCGTTCATCCAGCACAACATCGAGGCGACGCGCCGCGCCTTCGGACTCGACCACGTCGAGGAGCACGCGCTCACCGGCGACGCCACGCTCACGCGCGAGGACATCGCCCGTAACGCGCCGACGCTGCAGAACGTGCGGCTGTGGGACCGCCAGCCGTTGCTCGACACCTTCGGCCAGCTGCAGGAGATCCGCACGTACTACGACTTCGTGTCGGTGGACAACGACCGCTACATGATCAACGGCCGCCCGCAGCAGGTCATGCTCTCCGCGCGCGAGCTGAACTCGAACAGCCTTCCCAACCGCACGTGGGTCAACGAGCGCCTGACGTTCACGCACGGCTACGGCCTGACGCTCGGGCCGGTCACGCAGGTGACCAGCGAAGGGCTTCCGGTGCTGTACGTGCGCAACCTGCCGACGGAAACGGTGCCGGAGCTGCCCGTTCAGGAACCGAGCCTCTACTTCGGCGAGCTGTCGAACGACTACGTCATCGTCCACACGCGGACGCGCGAGTTCCACTACCCGCGCGGCGACGAGAACGTCTTCACGCAGTACACGGGCGGCGGCGGCCTCGCGCTCGAATCGCTCGGCCGACGGCTCATGTTCGCGCTGCGCTTCGGCGCGTATCAGATCGCGTTCAACGACGACATCACCGCCGACAGCCGGATTCTCTTCCACCGCAACATCGCGGAGCGCGTCGGCGAGATTGCGCCGTTCCTGACCTTCGATCGCGATCCGTACATCGTGCTGGCGGATGGACATCTGTTCTGGATGTACGACGCCTACACCACGAGCGATCGGTATCCCTATGCGACGCCATCGATGGGAGGCGTGAACTACATCCGCAACTCCGTGAAGATCGTCATCGACGCCTTCAACGGCACGACGACGTTCTATACGGCGGATGCGAAGGATCCGGTGCTCGCGACCTACGCGAATGTGTTTCCGGGGATGTTCAAGCCGCTCGGCGAGATGCCGGCCTCGCTGCGGTCGCATATCCGCTATCCCGAGGATCTGTTCGGGGTGCAGGCGTCGGTGTTCGCGACGTATCACATGACGGAGCCCGCCGTCTTCTACAACCGCGAAGACCAGTGGGAGATCCCCGCCATCGACGACACGGGCGAGGCCGCGGCCGCGATGCAGCCGTACTACACGATCATGCGGCTGCCCGGCGAGACCGACCCGGAGTTCATCCAGATGCTTCCGTTCACGCCGCGGCGCAAGGACAACCTGGCGGCGTGGCTCGTCGCGCGCAGCGACGCGGCGCACTACGGCGACGTGCGGGTGTTCCAGTTCCCGAAGCAGAAGGTGGTCTTCGGTCCGCGTCAGGTGGTGGCGCGCATCAACCAGGACCAGATGATTTCGCCGCAGATCACGCTGTGGAATCAGCAGGGATCGCAGGTCACCTGGGGCACGCTGATGGTGATTCCGATCGAGGAGTCGCTCATCTACGTCCGGCCGCTGTACCTGCGCGGCGCGGGCGGACGCATCCCCGAGCTGACGCGCGTGGTCGTCGTCTACCAGGATCAAATCGTGATGGAACAGACGTTCGAGAGCGCGCTGGCGCGGCTCTTCGGCGGCGCCGCGCCGCCGCGCGCGCAGCCGAGCGTCACCTCGACGTCGAATCAGCCGGGCGCACCTGCTCCGCCGCCGGCTCCCGCGGTGGCGACATCACCGCAACTGACCACGCTGGCCGACGAAGCGCAGATGCACTACCAGCGCGCGATCGATGCGCAGCGCGCCGGTGACTGGGCGAAGTATGGCGAGGAGATCAAATCGCTCGGTCAGACGCTCGATCGCATGAAAGCACGTTAGAGCAACCCGCTAGCCGCGCCGTTCCGTCTTCAGCCACGCGCGCAGCACTTCAGCCACGCTCCACGCCTGCGCGATACAGCCGCGCGCCGTGTACGGCTCCCGGTCCCACGAGCCACGCCCAGACGGTCCCCTGGTGATACGCCGCGTCGCGCGCACGGAGGTCGCCGTAGTACTGCGCCTTGTAATCGCGATGTCCTGGCGCGAGCGAACGCAGGCCCACGGGCGTCACGAGCCGTTCGCGCACGACGTCGAACACCGAACGCCAGCGCGACTCGTCGAGCACCGGGTGGTCGAGCGAGATCGCGAACACTTGATTCGGCCGGCACGCCGGATCGTTGCCGTGCTCGCCGTCGATGACGTCGTAGAGGTAGCCGCCTTCGTCGTACCAGAAGCGCGCGTTGAACGATTCGCGCGCGCGCGTCGCCGCCTCGTCGACCTGCGGCGCCATCGGGTCGCCTTCCTCGCGCAGCCAGTCGGCAAACAGCATCAGCGCGTTGTACCAGAGCGCATTGATCTCGACGGCCTTGCCTCGCCGCGGCGTCACGACCCAGCCATCCACCTTCGCGTCCATCCACGTCAGCTGGACGCCTTCCTCGCCCTGCCGCAGCAGGCCGTCGGCGGCATCGACGCCGATGCCGAACCGCGTCCCCTTCATATGATGCTCGACGATCGATTTCAGCTTCGGCAGCAGGTGACGCAGCGTCGCGCGATCGCCGGTGGCGAGCAGGTAGCGGTGGATGGCGTGGAAGAACCAGAGGGTCGCGTCCGCCGTGTGGTACAGGCCTTCCTTCGTCCCTTCGGGGAACATGTTCGGGATCAGGCCATCGCGGACGTAGTGCCCGAACGTGCGAAGGATGTATCCCGCTTCGCGCTGGCGGCCGGTGCAGAGTGTCAGCCCCTCGAGGCTGATCATCGTGTCGCGGCCCCAGTCGGTGAACCAGTGATAGCCGGCGATGACCGTCCGCACTTCATCGCCAGCCGCGCGGGCGCGGGCCGCTTCCTCGGCGCGCCCCGCCGGCGTGACGACGAACTGGTCGGCGGCCAGCACCATCTCCGCCGCGAGCCCCGTTGTCACCGCCCGGTTCGCGTTGAGAATCAGTCGGGAGCGTCGATGCTCCTCCGCGTTCGGCAGTTCGGTCGGGTCGAGCGCGTTGATCGTGTCCCACGCTTCCGTCGAGGCGACGAGCGTTCCCGGTTGATCGGGCATCAGCTGGCAGCGGAAATACCCCGGCGTCCACAGATCGCCGCAGCATTCGTAGCCGCGGGTCTGCTCCAGCGTGTAGACCGCGTTGTCGAAGCGCTCGGGCATCACGGTGAACGCCTTCTCCGCGCCGTAGAGGAACATGCGCAGCGGCGGGAGATCGCCGCCGGGCGTGAGCTCGAACCGATCGCCGAGCGCGTAGAGGCCGTAGGGCGCCGCCACCGGGTGATTCACCGGCGCTTCGTGCAGGCGGAACGCGACGAGCGGCCGCAGTTCGAGTCGCACCGGCTCGCTCGACAGCAGCGTGTAGGTCACGTACGTCGTGTTCTGCAGGTGCGGCATCAGCACCCGCTTCTCGAGGCGGATGTTCTCGACCTCGAAGGTCCACACGGGCAGTCCCGCCTCGAGACGGAACGAACTGAGCCATCGCCCCGCATCGAACTCCCTGCCGCCGGGTGTCTCGATCATGTTGTGCAGCGAGACGGCGCGGCCGTCGGCGTAGCGGATGCGCTCCCAGATGTAGTTGAGCATCACCGTGCGGCCGAACGGCGTCGGCAGCGCGGCGACCAGATACGCGTGGTAGCGCCGAGTGAGCGCTCCCGACAACGTGCCCGACGCGTAGCCGCCGAGACCATTGGTGACCAGCCACTCCTTTTCGGCGAGCTGGCGCCGGCCTGCTTCCGTGGGCTCCCATCGAATCGTGCGAACGAGGTCTGTCGTGCCGGTTGCCAGCATCACGCGTTCCTCTTTGCGGGAATCGGCCGCATCACCACGGCCGCATGTCCGGGAATTCTCCAACCCGCGTCGGTGAGAATCGGGGCCGTTCCATGGCCGCCGTACTCCGGCTCGCCGCTCGACCAGCGGACCGTCCACGTATGGCCATCCGGCGGCGCGATCGACGGTTCAGGAAACGAACCCGCTTCGACATCAGCCCCCAGATTGACGAGCAGCAGCCGCTCGTCCTCGGGGCTGGCCGTTGTATAGCGCAGCACGAACAGCTCGGCGCCCAGCACTGCGCCCTCGATCGCGTCCGCATCCTGCGCGCGGAACGCCGCCTCGCTGCGCCTGAGCGTGAGGAGATCGCGATACAGGCGCACGAACGTGTCGTGCGCGTCGCGCTCATCCCAGTTCAACCTGCAGCGCTCGAATGTCCGCGGATCGTGCGGCGCGGGGATGCATGCCTGCGCCGCAGGCGAGGTCGCGCTCGGAAATTGCTTCATGAATTCGTGGCGCCCGTTCTGCACCGCCTTCGCCAGCTCGGGGTTGTGATCGGCGAAGAAGAGAAACGGCGAGGACGCGCCGAATTCCTGACCCTGGAAGAGCATCGGTGTTCCAGGCATCAGCAGCATCAGCGCGGTCATCGCGCGGTAGCGGCCGGGCGTGGTCTGAAAGCGCACGCGCCCGCCGCCGCCGGAGTTCGCCACCTGATCGTGATTCTCGAGATAGATGACGAACGCACGCGCCGGCAGGCCGTCGGCGCGTGTGCCGCGCGGCTGCTTCTGCCAGGCGTAGCGCTGCCCCTGAAACAGATATCCGTGCTTCGCGGCGGAGATCAGCTCCTGCGGGTTGCCCCGGTGGTCGGAGTAGTACGCCTCGCGCTTTCCCGTCAGCGCGACGATGGCGCTGTGATGGAAGTCGTCGTTCCAGACGCCGTCGAGGCCATCACCGCCCTCGTCGACCGGCCGCACGAGCTTCACGGTCTGCGTTTCGCTCTCGGCGATGAGAATGATCGACCTGCCGCGGGCCGCGGTACGCGCCCGGCAGCCGATCTCCGCGATGATGTGCCGCCCGGACGAATCGTGAATCGTCTGCGTCGCGTCGAATCTGAGGCCATCGAGCTGAAACTCGTCAATCCAGTACGCGGCGTTGCAGGCGAAGTATTCGCGGACCGGTTGCGCATCGGGACCGTCGAAGTTCAGGGCGTCGCCCCACTCGTTGATATACGTGCGGGAGTAGTACGCCCTGGCGTAGCGCCCAAAGACACAACCGTCAGGGCCGAGATGGTTGTAGACGACGTCGAGGATGACGCTGAGCCCCGCGGCGTGCGCGTGATCGACGAAGAAGCGGAAGTCGTCTGGCGTGCCGTACTGATGTGCCGGCGCGTACGGAAACACGCCGTCGTACCCCCAGCCGAAGCGGCCCGGAAAATCCGCGATCGGCATCACCTCGATCGTCGTGATGCCGGAATCGGCGAGCAGCGGAAACTTCTCGACTGCTGATCGCCAAGTTCCTCCGTGCGTGAACGTGCCGGCGTGAAGCTCGTACATCACCTGGCCGGCAAGCTCGACGCCTTTCGGCGAATGCTCCCAGCGGAAAGTCGAGTGATCGATGACCTCGGACGGACCGAACGGCCCCTCAGGTTGATACCGCGAGGCGGGATCCGGCAGCGCATCGCCGTCGAGCGCATACCGATACCGCGTTCCGGCACCGGCGCCCTCGACCAGCGCCGAATAGTAGCCGCTCTCTTCCCGTTCGAGCGCGATATCGCGCGCGCGGCGACCGCCGTCTTCGATGCGAAGCGTGATGTCCGGAGGGTCGGGCGCCCACACCCGGAAATGCGTGGAACCGCCGGGCTGCACTTCCGCCCCAACTGCGTACCGTCGACGTATGTCCGTCATGCCGCGCTGCTCGGCCGTAGGGCGTGCAGAGATAATGCCGAACGTGCGACTCAAGCTCACCATCGAATACGCGGGCACCCGCTATAGCGGGTGGCAGATTCAGAAGAACGCGCGCACCGTACAGGGCGAAATCGAACGCGCCGTCCGCGAGGCGACCGGCGTCGATGAATTCGAGCTCTACGGGTCCGGACGGACGGATGCGGGCGTGCACGCGATGGCGCAGGTCGCGCACCTCGATGTGCAGACCAACACGGCTCCCGAGATGCTGCGCCGCCGCATCAACGACGCGCTGCCGGCCGACATCAACATCCTCCGCGCGGACAAGGTACGCCACAAGTTTCACGCGCGCCACGACGCCAAGGGGCGGAGTTACCTCTACAACGTGTCGCGGCGCCGCACGGCGTTCGCCAAACCTTTTGTGTGGTGGGTCAAGGACGATCTCGACGTCGGCGCGATGCGCGCCGCTGCCGCGCACTTCGTTGGCTTCCACGATTTCCAGTCCTTCTCCGACGACGATCCGGACGAGAAATCCACGCAGGTGCTCGTCGACGCGCTCGAGATCTACGAGGACGGCGATCTCGTCCTCGTCCACATCGAAGGTTCGCATTTCATCTGGAAGATGGTTCGAAGGCTGGTCGGCGTGCTCGTCGAAGTCGGACGCGGCGGCCTGACGTCAGACGCCGCCGCCGCGATGCTCGGCGAACGATCGGAGCTGCCGGCGCGGTTGACCGCGCCGGCCTCGGGGCTGTTTCTCGAGCCGAGCTGCCGTTCCGCGCGAAGACCGGGAACCCATCGTAGGTGCCGACAACGCGGAAGCCTGCAGGCGTCAACGGCACCGCGGCGCCGGCGCTCACCCACTTCTCGCCGAGATACCGAATCCACAAGCCGTCATTGGTGGGCGGTCTTGCCACCGTCGCCATCGTCAGCTGATTGCGCGACGTCCGCGGCGCGGCGGCAATCAGGCCCGTGGTGCCGACGGGCGACGGCGTTGTCGTGCCGCTTGTTCCGGTCGTCCGCTCGGGCGTGTACGCGCCGATCGCGCCGATCGGTATCGGCGGCGCTGTTGGCGCGGTCGACGCCTGCGGCAGCGGCGTCGTGGAGGGAACCGTGGCTACCGGAAACGACGGCGGACGGCTGCCCGTCGTCCCGGCGAGACTTCCCTGCCGCAGCCGCTCGTACGGCTGCATGAGCCCGCGCTGGAGCGGCACGTAGACGATGCTGAAGGGTTCGAGCGTCGTGTCGGTGTAGAGCGGGACGCCGTTGAAGTGCCCCGATCGCACCATCGAGTTGCCGTTGAAGAAGACGGTTGCACCCGCGGGATAGTACAGGTCTCCGGCGAACTGAATCGGCTCGCCGTTGACGTACCACGACTCGTTTTCCGCGGTGACGATCGGCACGTCTGTGGGCCGGTACTGAATCTGGGCGCTTGCCGGCACAGCCGCCGGCAGCAAGGTCAGCAGTAAGAGCGCGAGGACTCGGCGCATTGGTAAACCCCCAATGCACCTCAGTCAAACGCTGTGCCGGCGATTGGCGACAGGAAATGGTGGTGTGCGACCGTTTTTGGGAAAGGCCGACCTGAAGGTCGGCCTTTCGATGACGATCTACCGAAGCGCGATGAGCGCGCCCTGCGAGGGGACGGTCAGCTCGCGTATGGGCGCGGAGGCTGCCGGCTTGGGCGTCGGCGCGAAGGTGAACTCGACCGTCGTCGTCTTGCCGGCCTGCACGTCCACCATCTGCGTCTGCATCCCCATCACCTCGTGCCACGCCTTCACCGACTGCTTGCCCACCGGCACGTTGGCAATCGTGAACGAACCGTCGGTGCCGCTCACCGCGTAGTACGGGTTATCCATGATGGCGACATACGCGGTCATCCAGGAGTGGTTGTCGCACGTAATGCGCAGCAGCTCACTCGCCTTCAGTGTGACGTCGAACGGCTTGCCGTTGACCAGCTGCGTCCTGTTGAAGTCATTGCCGGCCTTCGACAACGAATGCACATTGTGGTCGGTCGGATCCTCGTTCGTCACCTGCAGGGTCTGACCGATGCGGGCGCCGAGGACGCGGGGTACGTACTGGCAGTCCTTCTGATTCAGCACCGCGGGCGCCGTTGGAGCCGGCGCATTCGGGAACGACCCGTCCAGGTTGACCAGCACGTTGGCAAACGCGCCATCGCCGCCAACGATGAACGTCGGCGCCGTCGGCCGCTTCCCGACATACAGCTTGTTGCAGCGCGGGTCCGCGCCCATCCGGATGAGAGGGTTCACGGGCGTCGGGCCCATGTACTTCACGTGGCCGACGATCGTGCCGGTGCCGCCCTGGCCGGCGACCGGCGTCGACGTGACGGCGAACGTGACCAGCATCGCGGCGGCAGCCGCGGCGAAGGAAAACAGCGCCTTCTTCATCGGTACCCTCTTTCTAGTTCGTCTTCGCAGGCGCGGGCGCAGCGGCCTTCGGCGGCACCGCGGGCTTGGCCGCCTTCGAGCCAGGCTTCGGCTTCCACGTCCCCCAGACCTTGTTGTTGTTGTTGTCCGGATCGTCATCGAGCAACTGGTAGCGCTCGTGGCACTCGTCGCACGCGACGTCGATGCGCTCGCCTGCTTCGGCCAGCGCGTCCGCATCGTGCTTCTTCGCGGCGATGAGCGCGATGTTGGCCGCCTCGGTGATCTCACGCGCCTTGCGGGCGAAGTCGGCGCGGAACGCCGCTGGAATTTCGCCGCCGACGCAGCGCTTGCGGCCCGCCATCATCGCGACGTTCGGCGTCTCCGCCAGTTCGACCGCCGCCGCGATCACACGGTTCCAATCGTCCTCGGTCTGCGGACGGAACTCGTGCACGCCTGTTTGATCGGTCACCGTTGCGACGGCGTTCCAGACACCGGCCGCCGCCGGCATCATCATGTAGTTCATGACGTCCTTGAGGTAGGCCTTGTCTGCTGACGGCGTCGTGGGACCGGTCGTGTCGGTGGCGACCGTCGTCATCGCCGGCGCTCCCGGCAACGCGCATGGCGGCTGGTTCAGCGTGTCGGTTGTCCCGCCCGGTCCCTGCTGCGCCGTGACGACCACGCCCAGGAATACCGCCAGGCTGATCGGAAAAATCCACTGGAATATCCGCATCGTCAGTCCTCCGGAAGACACGCGCATCATAGCGCAGCCATTACGTTTCGACGGATCGAGTCCGTGGAAAATTCTAGTGCAGGGAGACGAAACAGCAGTCTGAAGAGTTCCTGAACAGCGCGTCAGAAACGCCCGACCTCAATCCGCGACGACCGGCGTCGCCGCCTTCTCGTTGACGTGCAGACGGAACACGTCTGGACGGGCGTAGTGGCCGACGACGTCGAAGTCGTACTTGCCGCGGGCAATCTCGCCGGGATCAATCTCGGCGGTGAGAATCACGTCCTCATTGAACACGGGACCGGCGAGCACCTGACCGAGCGGCCCGATGATGGCGCTGCCGCCGCGCATGATCACGGTGCTCGGATCATTGCCCTGAACGGCGGCATAATCCGCCGGGCAGTCCGCGCGCCGGAGATGCTGACACGCGGTAAGCACGAAACAGCGTCCCTCGAGCGCGACATGCTGCATGGTCGCCATCCAGGTATCGCGATCATCCGCGGTTGGCGCGCAATAGAGCTGGATGCCCTTCGCGTACATCGCCATCCGCAGGAGCGGCATGTAGTTCTCCCAGCAGATGACGGCGCCGAGCTTTCCGAGCGGCGTGTCGAAGACGGGCAGCGTCGATCCGTCGCCGAAGCCCCAGATCACGCGCTCCATCGCCGTCGGCATCAGCTTGCGGTGCTTGCCGAGGAAAGTGCCGTCCGGCGCGAAGAACAGGATCGTGCAGTACAACGTGCCGATGTCGCGCTCGATGACCCCGATCACCAGGTGGACGGCGCTTTCCTTCGCGCTCCGCGACAGGTGCTCGGTGGCCCAGCCAGGAACGTCGATGGCGGAGTCAAAGTACTTGCGGAAGTCATCGCGCCCCTGAGGTGTGCGCAGGCCGACGCGGGCGCCGAAGTCGAGCCCCTTCGGATACGCCGAGACGAACGCTTCGGGAAAGACGACGAGCGTGGCGCCCTGCCTGGCCGCATCCGCGGTGAGATCACGGACTTTGGCGAGCGTCGCCTTCGGTTCGAAGACGACGGGTGAGTTTTGAACGACTGCCGCGGTGAATCGACTCGACATTCGACGCGACCGCGAGCAGTATAGGCGGAAAGACCATGAAACCACTGCTGTTGCATCTCATCGCGCTCGGCATCGCGGCCACCGCGCTCGCGCAGACCAACGACAAGGACAAGGCAGTCACACTCAGCGGAACGCTTCGAGGCGGACTCATCGCCATCGGCGGCGAGAGTACCGGCTGGAAAATCGAGTACCGTGACGCGAGCGGACAGCATTCCGTGGAGGTGGAGCTGCCGCGCGATGTCCTCGCGCGCGCCAAGAGCGGCGCGACGGTCAAGCTGACGGGAACTTATGTGACCCGGGAGTACGTCGAGCGCGGATCCGTCCGCATCTTCCGTGTCACGAAAATGGAGGAAACCGCGCCCCCCAAACCTCAGCGGTAGGCTGGCACACCAATTGAACTTGTTGCTGGGCATGAGAAGGCCGCCCGCCCAGAGTCAACCCCGACGTCTTATCCGCTGGATCTTCCAGCGGGGAAATCAGCGCCTCACGTGCCGCGTCGATCAGCGGCCCGGCGATCACGCCTTCACGCTGGCGCTCGTTCCCCACTCGAACGTTGGTGCCGGGATCGCGGAAACGTTCACGAGCGCGTGGAGCGCGTTCCGCCGCCACGCGATCATTGCGTCCGAGCTGCGTCGTTCGGGCTGGACGCTTGCCGCGTATACCGCGGACTGAGATATCGGAGGACCAGCCCATGCCCCTCTTTACCTTCGCGCCCCCGCCGACGCCGCAGCACACGCCGTCCCCCTGCCCGGTCTGCCAGTCGGATGAAGGGGTGCCGCTGTACGCGACCTCACGCTCCCGGTACTATCGCTGCACCTCGTGCCGCCAGATCTGGGCGCACACGGACAACGAGCACCCTTCGCCTGCCGCGGCCTGATCAGGCCCTTGCGGGGACGGCCTGCAGCGACAGGCTGATCTTCACGTCATCACCGACGAGGAACCCGCCGGTTTCGAGCGCGGCGTTCCAATGCAGTCCATAGTCTTTCCGGTTGATCGTCGTCTCGGCTTCGAAGGCAATCCGTTCGTTGCCCCATGGGTCCTTCGCTTTACCCAGAAATTCCACGCCGAACGCAGATGCGTGTCGCGATCCTTCTCGCTGGTGTCGATGCTCGTCGCCTGAATCGTGACGTTCACCGAGGAGTTTTCCGGACGCGCCTCGTCGTACTGAATCGTCCCTGCGAAATCCGGGAAGCGGCCGCGGACTTTCGTCAGCAGGTGACGCACCTGGAAGGTCACCTCGGAATGCGCTTTATCGATGTTGTAGGTCGTCGTCTTCGTTGCCGTTTCAGTCGTCACGAGTTGCTCCTTTGCATCAGTCGCACAGTGATGCCCGATCGATCGGTAATCAGGTAGTCGTCTTTGTCACGGCGGACGTCGAAGCCCGCCGTCGCGGCGTTGCCGGACGCGGCGGCGACGTCAGTTGCCGCCGGCAGCCGCAGCTCCCATTCGAGCAGCCGCGCATCGTCTGCCGCCGCGGCGGACGCACCCGCGGCCCACGTGTTGGTGCCGACGTGATGGTGATACCCGCCCGCCGAGAAAAACAGCGCGCCCGAATAGCTCCACACGACCTTGTCAAAGCCGAGCGCTCGCTGGTAGAACGCCTCGGCCTCGTCAAGCGTGTGCACGTGAAAGTGCACGTGCCCGATCGCGGTCCCCGACGGCATGCCGGTCCACGGATCGTCACCCGCGGCAGCAATGAGCGATCGCAGGTCGAGCGGGTCGGTCGCCATCGCAATCTCGCGCCCGTGCATCTTCCACCCGGCGCGAGGACGGTCCGCGTAGACCTCGATACCGAGGCCATCGGGATCGTTCAGGTAGAGCGCTTCGCTGACCAGATGGTCGGCGGAACCTGCGTATGCGCCGACCTCCGCGAGATGCGCCACGAACCGCCCCAGCGCTGCTCGATCGGGCAGCAGAATCGCGAAGTGGTAGAGACCGACGCGTCCACCCCGCGGCACCGGCCGCGCACCACGGCGCTCGTGCAGCTCGATGAGCGGCCAGCCGTCCCGCGCTCCGAGAACCGCAACGCTCCCCTGCTGATCGAGTACGCCGAAGCCAAGCACGCGCGTGTAGTACAGGATTGACGCGCTGAGATCGCTGACCTGCAGCCGCACACGGCCAATGTGGGCCTCGTCAGGAAGCCGATACCCGGCCGGTTGAATGCCGACGGGCTGGGTCGTCGTTGTCGTTGTCAAGATTCCTTCACCCCGCGCCGGCGGACCGCCGCCAGCAGCGAAATCAGCTTGCGCAGCTGCGGCTCGTCGAGGTGGCCGATCTGCTCGCTGTGAATGGCGTCGATCTGCCGCTCGATGTCGGTGAGGAGCGCCAGGCCGGCCCGCGTAATCCTCGTCACGACGTACCGCCGATCCTCGCCGCCGCGCTGCCGCGCGATCAGCTTCGCATCCTCGAGTCTGTCGAGCAGTCGCGTCACGTCGGGCGCCTGCCGCACCAGCCGCTCGGCGATTTCGCTGCGGCACAGCCCCTGCGGCTCCGACCCTCGAAGGATCCGCAGCACGTTGTATTGCGTGACGGTGATCCCGTGCGGCTTCAGCGCAGCCTCGAACGCATGTTCGAGCACGGCGGATGTGCGCACGATGCTGACGAGGGCTTCCTCTTTCAGGCTTCTGAACGGTTTGTGCTGCTTCAGCTCCGCCTGGAGTTCCGACGCCACACCGAAATAATACGTGTGATAACACGCACTGTCAAGGCGGATCGGTGAATTCTGTAATCAACAGTGTGCGATCCAGTGACAGACACGCTCAGAGTAGGACACGAACGCTTTCCGTGATTTCACTGGCAATTCTGCATGAAGCCTTCGGTGGCTTCCGAAGCTGCGTCCCAGCCTTAAACACCGCCGCACAGTTTTGTGCGTGCGCTCGCGGGAGCCGATCGCACGTAAGCATCTGATGAGGCATGAGTTGTCGCGATATGGCAGAGCGTGGCCGTTGAATTGCTCAACAGCACGCCGTGACTACCCCCCCATCACGCGTCGCTCTTACCGTCGGTGCACTTGTTTTCACACTGGTCTCGGCGTCGCACGCAGCGGCGGCCGACAAAGTGGACCGGGCGCTTCGTCAGGCGCTCCAGACCAACGCCGATGGGACCCAGTCGGTCATCGTGTCCGTGAACCCGGGTTGCCGCCTCGGCATCCGCCAGGCGATCGAACAGCACGGCGATTCCATTCGCGCCGAGCATTCGCTTATTGACGCGGTCTCCGCCAGCGTTCACTCCGCGGACATCGAGACGCTGGCCAAGAGCGCCTGCGTCAAAGCGGTGTCGAGCGATGCGACCGTTCGCGCCGACGTTGCCGGCTCCTTCGATACCAACAGCGCGGTCCTCGACGCTTCCGCCATGTTGCTGTCGCCGAACGCGCCGAACACGCTTCGCGACACGCTCGGGCTGCCCCACATCGCGTCGCAGAACGCGTCGTTTCCGACGGGCGCGACCGGCGTCGGCGTGGCGATCATCGACTCGGGGATTCAACTGAACGCCGACTTCATGGGGCGCATCGTCGGCTTCTGGGATTTCACTCACGGCGGGATCCCGATGATCCCGTATGACGACTACGGCCACGGCACGCACATCGCGGGGCTCATCGGCAGCAGCGGCAAGCTGTCGAATTACGAGTATCAGGGCATCGCGCCGGACATCAAGCTCGTTGGCTTGAAGGTGCTCGACGCGCAGGGCGCCGGCAAGACGAGCGACGTCGTCAGCGCCATCGAGTTCGTCATCGCGAACAGGGCGAAGCTGAATGTCCAGATCATCAACCTGTCGCTCGGCCATCCGATCTTCTCGAGGCCTGAAGACGATCCGCTGGTCCAGGCGGTGGAGAAAGCGAGCCAGGCGGGCCTCTACGTGGTCGTCTCGGCCGGCAACTACGGCGTGAGGGCCGACGGCACCGCGGGCTACGCCGGCATCACGTCGCCGGGCAACGCGCACTCGGCGATCACGATCGGCGCCACTGACACGAACAACAGCACGAAGCGGCAGGACGACGTGGTCGCGCGGTACAGCTCGCGGGGCCCGACGTGGTACGAAGCGCTCCCGAAGCCCGATGTGGTCGCTCCCGGCACGCACCTGGCGTCGAACGCGGCGATCGGCTCGACGCTCTACAACTCCGCGCTTGCCGCCGGGAAGATCAAGAAGGGCGACCCGTTGCTCGTCCTGAGTGGCACGAGCATGAGTACCGCCGTCGCTAGCGGCGTCGTCGCGCTCGCGCTGCAGGCGCACAACCAGAACGGGTTGCACAAGCAGAAAGCGATCACGCCGAACTTCATGAAAGCGCTGCTCGAGTACAGCGCGATTCCGATTGCCAGCACCGATGCACTGACGCAGGGCACCGGCGAGATCAACGCCGCGGGCGTGGTCACCCTGGCGCGCGCCATCGACACCTCGCGTCCACCTGGCTCGTGGTGGCTCGCCACCGGCGTGTCGAGCCGCTCGACGATCGGCAAGACGTCCTACGCGTGGGCGTCGAACGTGCTCTGGGGCGAGAACATCCTCTGGGGCGAGTCGATCTACTGGAACTCGCAGTCGTGGAGCCAGAACATCCTGTGGGGCGAGAACGTGCTGTGGGGCGAGAACGTGCTCTGGGGCGAAAACATCATCTGGGGCGAGAGCATCCTGTGGGGCGAGAACATCGTCTGGGGCGACAACCTCATTGGGATGACGAGCGGCACGAACGTGCTGTGGGGCGAAAACATCATCTGGGGCGAGCTCAGCGCCAGCAACATCATCTGGGGCGAAGTCTCGGGCAGCAACATCCTGTGGGGCGAGACAGGCATTGGCGGCGAGACCGTCGTCTGGAGTGACAGCAGTCCGAGCATCTTCTAATGGGCAAACTCTCATTCGTCGCAAACGGCGAAGACGCGGTGAGATCGATGCGTTCGGCGGATGCCCGCACACCTGACTGGAGAACCACGCTGCCGGAGCTGCAAGGGCCGCGCATCACCTTGCGGGAGCCGCGCGCCGGCGATGCAACCACGCTGTACTCGCTGCTCTCCACCGAGGACGTCGCGCGATTCATCTCGCCGCCGCCGCCCTCGGTTGAAGGCTTCGAACGCTATGTGACATGGTCGCAGCAGCAGCGCTCGGCGGGGCAGTACATCTGCTTCGCGATCGTGCCGCGCGGATCGAACGATCCGATTGGCCTCATTCACGTGCGCGCGCTCGGCCCCGGCTTCGGCACCGCTGACTGGGGCGCGGCGATCGCGTCTGAATTCTGGGGCAAAGGCATCTTCACGGAGGCGGCGGAGCTCGTGCTCGATTTCGCGTTCGACGTGCTGCGCACGCACCGTCTCGAGGCGCGCGCGGCGATCTGCAATGGACGTGGCAACGGCGCGATGAAGAAGCTGGGCGCGGAGCGCGAAGGCGTCCTGCGGCACGCCTTCTTCAGGAATGGCGACTATCTGGACCAGGTGGTGTGGTCGATCCTGCACGAGGACTGGAAGAGACGCCGGCAGGACAAAGCCATCTGGGGATCGAGCGTCATCCACTGAAGCACCCCGCTCACCCGCAGGCTACTGATACCGCTCGGCGGCTCGCGCCTTGGCGCGTGCCGCCCATTCCTCGCGGTCGCGCGGTTCCGCTGTCGTCACCAGCGAGTGAATCAGCCGGCGCGCCACCTTCGCCACATCGTCAACCGCGCGATCGAACGCGGCCGCGTTGGCCTTCGACGGCTTCGTGAATCCTGAGAGCTTCCTGACGAACTGAATCGATGCGGCGCGGATCTCTTCATCCGTCGCCGGCGGGTCGAAATTAAACAGGGTGCGAATGTTCCGGCACATACCGTTGCATTCTAAATCCTCGCGGTCCTTGACACCGAACCCATGGGCGCGCAACATGGCGCCCGGCCCGAGCATCGGAGCGACCCACGCCCTCGTCATTACGCGTCCAATTCTCTTCACGGAGCGCACCCATGACTCTTCTGCGATCGGTGGCCCTCACGGTCTGCGGTTTCTTCCTGCCGGTTACGCTCCTGGCACAAGCGCCCACCGGTAGCATTGCCGGCGTCGTACGGGACACATCGGGGGCCTTCCTGCCGGGCGTCACCGTCGAGGCCGCCAGCCCTGCCCTCATCGAACAGGCGCGCACCGTCGTCACCGACGGCGCCGGCGCATACCGGATCGTCGAGCTGAGGCCCGGGACATACACCGTGACGTTCAGCCTCCCCGGTTTCAGCTCCGTCAGGCGCGAGGGCATCGAGCTGAGCAGCTCGTTCACCGCGTCCGTGAACGCCGACATGATGGTCGGCAGCGTCGCGGAGACGATCACCGTCACGGGAGAAACGCCGGTGGTCGATATCTCCAGCGCTCGTCAGCAGACGACCGTTTCGCGCGAGGTGCTGGACGCGATTCCCACAACGAAGCGGCTCGGTCAGTACGCGTCGTTCATCCCGGGCGCCACGTATGCCAATCCGACCTTCCAGGATTCCGGCGGCACGGCGGGCGAAGGCGGACAGTTCGGCGTGCACGGCCAGCGTGCGGCCGACGAGACCGTCAACATGGACGGGCTCAACCAGAACATGTTCGGCCTCGACGTCTACAGCTACAACTCGCAGACCATTCAGGAGGTCGTCGTCGAGACCGGCGGGACGTCCGCCGAGGCGGGGACGGGCGGCGTACAACTCAACATCATCCCGAAGGAGGGTGGCAACGCCTGGTCGGGAAGCTTCAGCAGCTCCTACGCCGGCCCGAGCCTGCAGGCGAAGAATCTGAATGATGATTTGCGCGCGCGAGGCTTGCAGACGGGCGCGTCGATCAAGATCTTCAAGGACAACGGCGGGGCATTCGGCGGTCCCATCGCGCGCAATCGACTCTGGTTCTACACGGCCCATCGCTACTGGGGCTCGCAGAAGTACATCCAGGGCACCTACTACAACAAGAGCCCGAACAAACTCCTGTACGTCCCCGACCTCGATCGTGTCGCCCACACCAACTGGTATTACCACGACAACGACCTGCGGCTGACGTGGCAGGCCTCGGCGAAAAACAAGATTTCCGCGTTTTACTCTCACGAAGACTCATGCAACTGTCCGGTCGGCTTGAGCGGGATCGGCGGAGCCAACGCGATCAAGGGGACGCCCGAGTCGCGTCCGAAGCATGTGTTCAACCCACTGAAGAACGCGGTGGTCAGCTGGAACTCTCCTGCCACCAACAGGCTCCTGTTCGAGGGAGCAGTGTCTTACCAGGGGTTGAAAGAGCAGACCCAGATCATGGAAGGGGCGACGCGCGACACCATCGGGATCACCGACGTCGGGCTCGGTCTCGAGTACGGCGGACTTGCCGGCGGCGGCATTCCGACCGGCAACACGTTCTATGGAACCACGCAGCGCCGCTACGTCAGCCGCTACACGGGCCGCTTCACGGCGTCCTATGTCACTGGGTCGCATACGTTCAAGAGTGGTTTCACGATGCTCCGCTACAATCTCGGCCGCGAAGGCATCTACAACGACCCCGACACGATCGCCGGTGGACGGTCGTACGTCTTCCGCAATCAGGTGCCGATCCAGGTCCGGCTGTGGGCGGTGCCGTACGAGGTCCTCGAGCACACGACGACCATCGGGCTCTACGGCCAGGATCAGTGGAAGATCGAAAAGCTCACGCTCAACCTCGTCCTACGGTACGACAGCCTGTTGGGAACCGTTCCGCCGTTCCATCTGCCCGCGGGTTACTTCGTGCCGGCGCGTGACTTCCCCGCAGCCGATAATGTGCCGAACTTCAAGAATCTGAACCCGCGGGTGAGCGGGACGTACGACGTCTTCGGCAACGGCAAGACGGCCGTCAAAGCGTCGCTCGGCCGGTACGTGCCATGGCTCGTCGGGACGATCGGCAACCCGCAAAGCGGTCAACCTGCATTTGCCACCGTGAACTGGAACGACTCGTTCTACGGTCCTGGCGATCCACGCACGGGAAACTTCGTTCCCGACTGCGACCTGACCAACATCAACGGCACCGGCGAGTGCGGGCCATGGAGCGACCGCGGTTTCGGTCAGGTCAGGGCGGGGACGCGCTTTGCGAAAGATGCCACCGAGGGCTTCAACAAACAGCAGTACAACTGGCAGTCGTCCGTGTCGCTGCAACAGGAGCTGCGGCCGGGGATGGCCCTCAACGTCGGGTACTTCCGTACCTGGTACGGCAACTTTCAGATCACCGACAACGCCGCCACCACCGCGGCGGACTACGATCCCTTCTGCATCACCCTGCCGACGACTGACTCGCGTCTGCCGGGCGCCGGCCAGCAGCGCTGCCACTAACTGCGCGGTTCGCCCAGAGCGGGCAGTTTTCGGGTGGTCTCAGCATCGGCCGCACGGTCACCGACGCCTGCGAGCTTGTCGCGAAGGTTCCGGAAGCGTTGTTTGGCGCCGACACCGCGGTCAACGGGGCCAACACCGGCCTGGCCGCTCTGGTCACCGGAGTGGCCGGATCGTGGACGTCCATGGACGCCTGCAAGGTTTCGCCGTCGTGGTCCGCAGGCACGCAGGTGAAATTCCTCGTCGTCTACCCGCTGCCATATGACCTCCAGTTCAGCGCGATCTATCAGAACTTTCCCGGCGTGCCGGTCACGGCGACCTACGCGGTCAACAATGCGCTCGTCTCGCCTTCGCTGGGCCGCAACATCGCCGCGTGCGGCGCCAACTGCGCGCCGACCAGCAGCTTCGGCAACATCGAGCTGATGTCGCCGGGAGCCGCCTACGAGAATCGCCAGCAGGAGGTGGATCTGCGATTCGCGCGGCTGTTCACGGTCGGACGCGCCAGGCTGCGGCCGAGCATCGACCTCTCGAATCTTCTCAACGCGGGCAGCATCTACGCCGCCAACACCGGTTTCGGCTCGCAGTGGCTGGTCCCGTACGAGATCCAGGGTGGCCGCCTCGCACGCGTCAACGTGCAGTTCGAGTTCTGACGTGGAGGCGCGCGCGCTGTGCAGGGTCCTTGCGCTCACGTGCGTGCTGGCCGCGCCTGCGTCGGCGCAGTGGCTCCATGTTCCGCAGCCCGGGATCCCGCGCACGGCCGACGGCACGCCTGATCTGACAGCGCCCGCACCGCGAACGGCCGATGGAAAGCCGGATCTCGCCGGCATCTGGCGGCGGCCACGCGGCGCGACGCCCCCCTCGGGCCCGCCGGATGGTCTCGCGGCCGGTATCCAGGTGCTCTTTCAGCCATGGGCTGAAGCCGTGTACAAGACCCGCGGCGAAAACGGCGGCAAGGGGATGCCGAGCGAGCGATGCCTGCCGCACGGGATCACGAAGGCGTTCTCGGTCCCTGAACCCTTCAAGATCATCGAGACGCCCGGACTGATCCTGATCCTCCACGAGGAATTCAATCACCATCGCGAGATCTTCACCGACGGCCGCCGCATGCCTGAGCATCGTGCACCCACCTCCTTCGGCTACTCGCGCGGCACCTGGGACGGGAACACTCTCGTCGTCAACACAACGGGATTTGTGGACGAGGCGTGGCTCGATTTTCGGGGCCACCCTGCGACCGACGCGCTGCACATGGTCGAGCGCTATCGACGCCGCGACTTCGGGCACCTCGAGATTCAGTTCACCATCGATGATCCAAAAGCCTATCGAGCACCATGGGGCATGACGATGACGTTTGATCTGCTTCCGGAGACGGAGTTGATCGAGCACATCTGCGAGAACGAGCGGGATGCCGCGCGCATCGAGGGCGGATCGACCCCGTGACCAGCGTTTCTACGCGCAGCAGTGGCGGCGTGGCTGCGTTGATCGCGTTCCTGTTGTGCGGCGTGAGCCACGCGCAACAGGACTCGGTGCCGCGCATGCCGGATGGCAAGCCCGATCTATCGGGGATCTGGCGCAGCGCGAGCAATCGATACCTGACGGATCTCTCCGCCGGCGGCGCGCAACTGTCGATGCAGCCATGGGCTCGAGCGCTGTACGACGAGCGGAGCGCCGCGCACGGAAAAGGCCGGCCGTCCGAGCGCTGTCTGCCGCGCGGCGTGCCGGGCATGATGCTGGCGAGAGACGAGCCGTGGAAGGTCGTGCAGACGCCCGGCGTCATCGTCATCCTCTTCCACGACTCGCTTCATTACCGGCAAATCTTCACCGACGGCCGCCCCTTTCCCGACGATGCGGCGCCGACGTGGATCGGTTACTCGGTTGGTCGATGGGATCGCGATGATCTGGTGGTCGAGACGATCGGGCTCACCGAGGAGACCTGGCTCGATGAGGTCGGCCATCCGCACAGTGATGCGCTGCGCGTGACCGAGCGCTTCCGCCGCCGTACTGTGCGGATGATGGACGTCGACGTCACGATTGACGACCCGAAGGCCTATGCCAGGCCGTGGACGGTGACGGTGCGGTTCGAGCTGGTGCCGAGCGCCGACCTGGGAGAACAACGCTGCGCCGTCCTGCCGCGTTGAGATGATCGGTCATGGCGTGGAGGCAGCTGGCGCGGGCTTGTCAAACGGATCGGTCGCGGGTGGACGACGGAGTGCCAGGCCACATAAGAACAGCACGAGAATGCCGACGATGATGGTGCCGAGAAGATAGCGAGCCGGTCGCGACATGAGGGTCTCCCTACCGCAATCCTATTGGAACTGCGCGGCGAGGCCCAGGTCCGATGCACGGTAGAGGTTCCCGTCATCAAGGGTCGGAC
>QHWQ01000207.1 GCA_003222635.1 Acidobacteriota bacterium
ACCGTTGCGCATGATCGCGCGTGCGCCCGGCGATCAACGCTCGGCTGAACGTGCGCACGAGCGGAATCGACTCGAGATGTTTTCTCGCCTGGATGCCGGTCCCGACGATCGCGAGAATGCTCGCGTCCCCGCGCGCGAGCAGGCGCGTCGCGAGCGCGGACACCGCCGCCGTGCGGATGCCGGTCACCGCCGATGCGTCGAGCAGCGCGCGAATCTGGCCGGTCTCGCCGTCCGCGAGAATCACCTGGCCCTGATGACTGTCGAGACCCCTCGACGGGTTGTCGTTGAGCACGAAGAGGAGTTTCGTGCCGAACATCGGCTTGGGCGCCGACCGATAGGCAGGCATCCACACTGTCGCGCCGTTGACGACGGGAGGCACCCACACAGTGCGGAGGGGGTGGCTGAGAAGACCGCGTTGCAGGTCGCCGAACGCCTGCTCCATCACGGCGATGCATTCGCGCATCGGGAGCAGGCGTTCGACGTCGGTATGGTCGAGAACGATCAGATCAGTTCGTGCTCGCGTTGCCGCGGATCGTGATCTTCGATACGCGCCAGTTGCCGATCTCCGCGGCCCACAGCTCGTTCTCCGTGCGGCACTCGAGCTGGTTCACCGCGTTGAACTCCTTTGCCGCCCGGCCGGCGTGGCCGAACGTGCCGAGAAGCTTGCCGGTGAGGTCGACTTTGTAGATGTTTCCGACGGTATCGATGTCCTCGGGCGGATTCGAGTTCGAGACGTACATCACCTGCCGCGGCCCCTGCGTGATGCAGATCGCGCGCGGCGTGCCGACGTTCAGGAAGCGCGTCTTGAAGTTGCCGTCGGCGTCAAACACCTGGATGCGGCGGTTGCCCGCGTCGGCAACGTAAACCAGGCCCTGCGCGTCGATGGCGATCGAGCGCGGCTGGCGGAACTGGCCGTTCATCGTTCCGGTCGAGCCCCACGAGCGCACGAACTTCCCGTTCTTGTCGAACTTCGCGATCCGGTTGTTGTTGCCAAGACCGTCGGCGACATAGATGTTGCCCGCGGCGTCCCACGCGACGTCGGTGGGCCGGTTGAAGACATCCTGCTGGCCACCGGCTCCCGGAGGGCCGCCGCGTCCGCGGCCACCGCCGCCTTCGGCATCCGCGCCACCGCCGCCACCGCCGGCGCCACCGGCGCCACCGCGGCCGCCGCCACCCGCCGCGGGCGGAGGAGGCGGCAGATTGAGCGGCACGCGCTCGGATTCGGCCTTGCGTCCGAGGAGCATCACCAGGCGTCCGTCAGAGTCGAACTCCATGACGGTGTTCGCCATCTGATCGACGACCCAGATGTTGTCCTGTGGATCGACCTTGACCTTCTCCGCGAACAGCATCGCGTAGGAGCCCTGGCCGATCTCGCCGACGTACTTGCCGGTCTTGTCGAAGCGGAACATCCGCGAACCGCCGTGCGCGAAGGGACGCGCGGAGCCGAGCGAGATCGTCGGATGCCCGGTGCGCGTGTAGACGAATACGTCGCCCTTCGAGTTGGTGGCGATGCCCGCCACCTCGCCGAAGTTCAGGTTGCCCGGCAGCTTCAGCGGTTCAACCTGCGCGTCGTAGGCGAGCTCCGGAACAACGAGCTGTCCCGCAAGCGGCACGACGGCAATCGCCGCGAGGCCCAGCGTGAACTGAATGATGCGTTTCATGACTGGCCTCCTATCTCGCCGCCGTCGTCGTCGGCCGCACCGGCGCGCCCGTCGTCGGCTTCAGCATCAGCTTCTGCACGCGCCACGATTCGATCTCGGCGACGATGATCTGATCGGGGTTCCGGCAGTCCATCATGTGCACCACCTGGAAGCCGCCAAGCTGCTTGCCGGCATGGCCGAACTTGCCGAGGATGGTGCCGTCGAGCTCCATCTTGTAGATCTCGCCGGTGATATCCCACGACCCGGGCGTGTTGCCGTTCGGGTTCGAGTTCGATGTGAACAGGTACTGATGCGGACCCGGTGAGATGCAGACCGTCCACGACACGCCGATGTTGTCGTAGATGTTGCGCAGCACCAGGTTGTTGTCGAACACCTGCATCCGGTTGTTGCCGCGGTCGGCGACGTAGACGTTCCCGTTCGCATCGACCGCGATGCCGTGCGGCGTATTGAACTGGCTCGGCTCGTTGCCCGGCCGTTCGCTCCCCACCTGCTTCAGGAAGCGGCCGTTCTTGTCGAACTTCACGACGCGGTGGTTGACGTAGCCGTCGGAGATGAAGATGTTCCCCTGCGGATCCCACGCCACGTCGGTCGGCCGGCCGAACGTGTACTTCGCCGCGGGCGGCGTCGGACCCTGCGGCGGCGCGATCAGCTGACCCTGCACGGCCGGCGGGCGGCGGCCGATCACCATCGTGATGTGCCCTTCGGGGTTGTAGCGGACGATCGTGTTGGTCCCTTCATCGACGACCCAGATGTTGTCGTCCTTGTCGACGCGCACGCTGTGCGCGAACTCGAAGTTGTAGGCGCCCTCGCCGATCTCGCGCACGAACGTCCCGTTCTGATCGAACTCGAACAGGCGCGTGTTCGCGCTGCGCGTATAGACGAAGACGTGCCCCTTCGAATTGGTGGCTACGCCAATCGCTTCGCCGAGGTACAGACCCGGCGGCAGCTTGATGAAGTTCGGCACCGAGTCGTATGGGATCTCGGGTACGTTCTGCGCGGTGGCCTTGACCTGCGCGAACGCGGTCGTGTCGTAGAGGCCGACCTGCATGCCGGCCGCCGCAAACAGCAGTCCCGCCAGAACCGTGGACGTCAGACATCGCGTCATAAAGCCTCCGGGTTTCACAGTGGGGGGGACTGTATACCCAAGCGTCCGGGAAGTGAAGCTATGATCGATTTTGGTTAGTAGTTGGTAGTTCGTGGTTGGTCGCACAAAACCACAAGAACCTACCAACTACCAACTACCAACCAGATGAGCGATTTGAAGAAGGACCTTGACGCGCTGCGCATCGAGGGCGAGGCGGAGCGGCCGGGCCTGGGACGATGGATCGTCTGGAGCGGCGTGATCATCGTGCTCGCCGCCGGCGGATTCGGCGTTTACCGCTGGTTGACACGCGAGCGTCCGGTCGAGGTGCAGGTCGCCACCGTTACCACCCGTGCAGCCGGCACGCAGGCTGCCGTCCTCAATGCCTCGGGCTACGTGGTCGCCCGGCGCCGCGCGACGGTTTCATCAAAAATCACCGGCAAGGTGGTCGAAGTGGACGTCGAGGAGGGCAAGAACGTCGTGCGCGGTCAGGTGCTGGCGCGTCTGGACGACTCCACGCCGAAGGCCGCATTTGCGCTGGCCGAGGCGCAGGCCGAGGCGGCGCGGCGCTCGCTGCGCGAGAACGAGGTGCGGCTCGATCAGGCGCGTCTCAACGAGCGGCGCGCGGCGGCGTTGCTGAAGGAAAAGATCGTGTCGCAGTCACAGCTCGACGACGCGAAGGCGGAAGCGGATTCGCTCGAGGCGCGCATCGCGGCGCTGAACGAACAGATCCGCGTCGCCGAGCGGCAGATCGAGCTGCAGAAGACGGATCTCGACAACTACGTCATTCGCGCGCCGTTCAGCGGCGTCGCGATCTCGAAGGACGCGCAGCCCGGCGAGATGGTCTCGCCGGTGTCCGCCGGCGGCGGGTTCACGCGGACGGGCATCTGCACGATCGTCGACATGACCTCGCTCGAGATCGAGGTGGACGTCAACGAGAGCTACATCAGCCGCGTGGCGCCCGGCCAGGACGTGGATGCGGTGCTCGACGCCTATCCCGACTGGCACATTCCCGCGCACGTGATTACGCTGGTGCCGACCGCGGATCGGCAGAAGGCAACGGTTCTCGTGCGGCTTGGCTTCAAAGCGCTCGATCCGCGCATCCTTCCTGATATGGCGATCAAGGTGACCTTCCTACGCGAAGGCGACCGCGATAGCAACGCGACCGCCGCCGCCCAGCCGACGGCGCTCGTGCCGAGGCCGGCGATCAAGAGCGTCGGCTCCGACAACTTCGCGTTTATCGTGCGCGGCGACGCGGTGGAGCGCCGCGCCGTCAGGCTCGGCGGCACCGACGGCGACCGCGTGGAAGTGCTCGCCGGTCTGCAGTCAGGCGATCGCGTCGTTCTGTCGCCGCCCGCGAGCCTCGCGGATGGATCCAAGGTGGTTGTTCAATGAGTGCAGAAACCCTGGTTCGAGCGAAGAACGTTCACAAGATCTTCCGCCGCGGGTCGGAGCGCATCGAGGTGCTGGAAGGCGTGAATCTCGATGTGGCCAAAGGCGAGTTCCTGGCGCTGATGGGGCCGTCGGGCTCCGGCAAGACGACGCTCCTGAATCTCATCGGCGGGCTCGACACGCCCACCGAGGGATCGATCGAGGTCGGCGGCGTGGACATCAGCCGCATGAGCGGGTCGGCGCTGGCGCGCTGGCGCTCGCAGAACATCGGCTTCGTCTTCCAGCTCTATAACCTCCTGCCCGTGCTGACCGCCGAGCGCAACGTGGAGCTGCCGCTGCTGCTCACGAGGCTGTCGAAAGCGCAGCGGCGCAAGCACGTCGATGTCGCGCTCAAGGTCGTCGGCCTCGCTGACCGCGCGAAGCACTACCCGCGCCAGCTCTCGGGAGGCCAGGAGCAGCGTGTCGGCATCGCCCGCGCGATCGTGACCGACCCGACGCTGCTGCTGTGCGACGAGCCGACGGGAGACCTCGATCGCAAGTCGGGCGACGAGATTCTCGATCTCCTGCAGGCGCTCAACCGCGAGCACGGCAAGACGATCATCATGGTGACGCACGATCCGCACGCCGCGGACCGCGCCACCGCGGTGCTGCACCTCGAAAAGGGAACGCTCATGGAGACGGTCGCATGAAATACCTTCCCTTGATCTGGCGGAACCTCCTGCGGCGGAAGGTCAGGACGATCTTCACGCTCGCGTCGGTGTTCATCGCGTTCGTGCTCTACAGCTTCCTCATGGTCGTCCAGACGGCGTTCTCGATGGGCGTCGACATGGCCGGCGCCGATCGGCTGATGATGATGCACAAGACCGGCCTCATCCAGCTGCTGCCCATCTCGTACCAGCAGCAGATTGGATCGACGCCCGGTGTCACCCACGTAAGCAACGCGTCGTGGTTCGGCGGCACCTACCAGGACAAGGCGAACCAGTTCGCCGTCATCGCGGTCGGGACCAATTACTTCGAGCTCTATCCCGAAGCGTCGATTCCGGGGGATCAACTGAAAGCGTGGCTCGGCGATCGCCAGGGAGCGATCGTCGGCCGCGCGTCGGCGGAGAAATACGGCTGGAAGATCGGCGACAAGGTGCCGATCCAGGCGACCATCTGGCAGCCGAAGCAGGGGCAGACCTGGTTCTTCAACGTCGACGGCATCTACGACGTGCGGATCGACGACCCTTCGCACGCGGCGGAGATCGGCGGGCGGCTGGACAGCCAGTTCCTGAACTCGTCGGCGGAAACGAAGACGTCGACGGAGAAGGCGTTCCTGCAGGGGTTCGTCAACCAGGTGGGGAACATCAAGGCGATGATCATTGCCGTCCTCACCGCGGTGCTCTTCACGCTGTTCCTGCTGGTGCTCGCCAACACCATGGCGCAGGCCGTCCGCGAGCGGACGAGCGAGCTTGCGGTCCTGAAGACGCTCGGGTTCTCGAACCCGCTGATCCTGACGCTGGTGCTCGGGGAGTCGATGCTGCTCGCGATCATCGGCGGCGGGCTTGGCCTGGCGGCCACGTATTTCGCCGTCGGCCGGGGGAGCTTCAACAACGCGCTGCTGCCGGTCTTCATCATGCGCAACCGGGATCTCGTCGTCGGCCTCGTGCTGTGCTGCGCCCTCGGCATCGTGGCCGGTTCGCTCCCAGCGATCACGGCGATGCGGCTGCGGATCACCGATGCGCTGAGGCGGGCCTGATGAAGATTTCACGTCACATGAAGTGCGACGGTGCGACGGTGTGGCGTGCGACGGTCGCACGCTTCGCACCCTCGCACGCTCGCACCGGAGCATCGCTCTTATGAAGTGGATCTCGCAGACGCTGGCGGTCGCGTCCATCAGCGTCCGCACGATTCCGCAGCGCGCCAGTTCGTCGGCCGTCGCCATGATCGGCATCGCCGGCGTCGTGATCGTGTTCGTGGCGGTGCTGTCGATTGGTGAAGGCTTTCGCGCCGCGATGGCGGACGCGGGAAAGCCGGACCGCGCCGTCGTCCTGCGCAGCGGCGCCGATTCCGAGATGACGAGCGGGTTCCCCGGCGATCAGGCCGACGTCATGAGGGAAGCGCCCGGTCTGAAGCGCGTCGACAATCGTCCGCTCGCGTCCCCCGAGTTGTACGTCATGGTCGACGTGAACAAGCGCTCGACCGGCACGGCGGCCAACGTGCCGCTGCGCGGCGTCGAGCCCGTGGTGACGCAGGTCCGCGATGAAATGAAGATCGTCGACGGCCGGATGTTCCAGTTCGGCACGAACGAAGCGATCGTGGGGCGATCGGCGACCCGGCAGTTCACCGGGATCGATCTCGGAACCGAGTATGTGGCCGGCAACCTCAAGATCAAGATCGTCGGCATCTTCGATACCGGCGGCACGGCGTCGGAAACGGAGATCTGGTGCGACAGCCGCCTGGTGCAGGGCGTCTACCAGCGCGGCAACTCGTATCAGTCGATGTTGGCCTCGCTCGATTCACCTGCGTCATTCGACACGTTCAAGAACTGGCTGACCACCAACCCGCAGCTGAACGTGCAGGTGCAGCGCGAGAGCGACTTCTACGCGCAGCAGTCGCAGGTGATGGGCAGCCTTATTCGCGGCATCGGCTACACCATCGCTGTGCTGATGGGCATCGGCGCCGTGTTCGGCGCGATCCTGACGATGTATACGGCGGTCTCGACGAGGACGCGCGAGATCGCCACGCTGCGCGCGCTCGGGTTCAACACCGGCTCGGTGTTGATCTCCGTGCTCGCGGAATCGCTGGCGCTCGCCGCGATTGGCGGCCTCATCGGAGGCATGACCGCCTACTTCGCGTTCAACGGCTACCAGACGTCGACGATGAACTTCCAGACGTTCAGCCAGGTCGCGTTCGCGTTTGCCGTGACGCGATCGCTGCTGATTCAGGGGCTGAGCTACGCGCTGGTGATGGGATTCGTGGGCGGCCTGATGCCCGCGATCAAAGCCGCGCGCCTGCCTATCGCTACCGCCTTGCGGGAACTCTGAACGTTCGGGTCGTTCGAGTCGTTCGAGTCGTTCGGATCGTTCGAGTCGTTCGCGTTCGGTGAGCCGGGCCGTTAGCTCGTCTTGCCCATTCGTAGCTTCTCATTCAATATCCAGCGGTGCGTTTCGAGATCGTCGGCGCGATCGAGGAGGTCGAGACCATTGCGACCGGCACGGGCGTCAAGATCCGGAAATTCTTGCAGAAGACTTACGGCCGTGCTCGATGGCGCAAGCGAAAGGGCATCGCTACGATCCGACTGCCCAATGGAAAATTGCGGCGCGTGGAGCTACATTGGTACGAAGCGCATGGCGTCGGCAAACGAGACTTCAAGATCAAGACGTACGTAGACCAATCATGAGACGAGTAACAAGGCAGTTTGCTCTGTGCTTGGAGAACCGCGGTAACGAAGCGTCGCTCATTCGGGGCAAGGTGTACCGAATCCTGCCCGATGTGCAAGCCGCCAAGGACGACTTGATCCGCGTTGTCGATGAGAGCGGCGAAGACTACCTGTTTGCTAAAAAGCAGTTCGCGTTCGTCAATCTTCCTCAGGCCGTCAAACGACGGATGCTCGCGATTGAAAGAGCCAGCTAACAGCGAATGGAGCCGTCGCGTGGTGGATGCTCGTCGCGCGCGGCTCATTCGTTTCCGTTAGCCGGATTCAGACGGCTCGTGAGGTGCGATTCGTCAGGCCATCGCCGCGACCAAAGGATGTGACAGGCTACAGTCACCTTTCATCGTTCAGTCAGCAGGCCAAAGGAAGCCACGATGGCTTGGAGCACATGCAAGTACTGCGGCGAGAAGATCGTCTGGGCCGAGATGCCAGGCGGCAATTGGCTACCGATGGATCCAGATGCGGGCGGCAAACACGAATGTGGTCATGCTGCGGTGAGCACCGTGCCAGATAACAGCTGGCAAGTCGGATTCCATCCAGCGGGTGTGGTGTGTGGCGAAGTCGAGAAGGATGGCCTCGCTAAGAAGGCCGGATTAAG
>QHWQ01000208.1 GCA_003222635.1 Acidobacteriota bacterium
GCGGCGCGATCGTCGCTCGACACGGCCTGCACCGGGACGCGCGCCATGCGCGCGACGATCTGCTCGATCTGCTCCGGGCCGATCGCCGCAACGCGCCGATCGACCGGCAGCAGCTTTTGCGCCGCGCCGACCTCGTCGAGGACGTCGATCGCCTTGTCCGGCAGATGCAGATCCTTGAGATGCTTCGCCGACAGCGCGACCGCCGCGGCAATCGCCTCGTCGGTGTAGCGCACGCCGTGATGCGCCTCGTAATGCGGACGCAGGCCCTTCAGAATGTCGATCGTCTCGTCTTCCGACGGCTCGAGCACGTCGATCTTCTGGAAGCGGCGCGAGAGCGCACGGTCGCGATCGAACGACTGCTTCACGTCATTGAATGTCGTCGAGCCGATGCAGCGCAGCGATCCGTTGGCGAGCGCGGGTTTCAGCAGGTTGCCGGCATCCATTGCGCCGCCCGAGGCGGCACCGGCGCCGACCAGCGAATGGATCTCGTCGATGAAGAGGATCGCGTTCGGCTCCTTCTCGAGCCGCTCCAGCACCTGCTTGACACGCTCCTCGAAGTCGCCGCGATATCGCGTCCCCGCGAGCAGCGCGCCGAGATCGAGCGCGTACACCTTCGAGTTGCGCAGCGGTTCGGGCACGTGGCCTTCGTGGATGCGCAGCGCCAGGCCTTCAGCCAGTGCGGTCTTGCCGACGCCTGGCTCGCCGACGAGCAGCGGATTGTTCTTCCGCCGGCGGCAGAGCACCTGAATCATCCGCTCGAGCTCGAGCGCGCGGCCGATGAGCGGATCGATCTGCCCGGCCGCCGCGCGTGCGACGAGATCCGTGGCGTACGCGTCGAGCGGATCGGTGGAGGGCGGACCTGACGGTCCTTCCTCCGCTCCCTCGGGCGCAGGCTGGCCGCGGCCGCCATGCGAGATGACGCGCAGCAGCGTCAGGCGATCGAGCCCCTGGTTCTGCAGGAAGAACGCCGCGTGGCTTTCCTCTTCCTGCAGGATGAAGACGAGCAGGCTTCCGGTGTCGACATGCTTCGCGCTCGACACCGCCGCGTGAACGACCGCCTGCTGAATCACGCGATCGAAGGCGACGGACGGCTCCGGTTCGACAGACGAGGTCGCGGGGACCGGCGTGAACGCCTTGGCGAGCACTTCGTCCACCTGCTTGCGCAGCGCATCGAGGTTGATGCCGCATGTCGCAAGCAGCGCGCGTGCCTGCGGCTCGTCGGTGATCGCGCGCAGCAGGTGCTCGAGGCCGACGGTGTCGTGCCGGCGATCGGTGGCGAGCCGGAACGCCCGCTGGATCGTCTCGAGCGTCTCGGGCGCGAACGGGACTGGGGGTTTACTCATTAGATCTATGACTCTTTCCCTTCGGGTTCCGGTTCCATCGTCACCAGCAGCGGGAACTCGTGCTGTTCGGCCAGCTGCTTGGTCGCCTTGACCTTCGTCTCGGCAATGTCGTGCGTGTAGATGCCGGCGAGACCCATCCCCGACTGATGCACGCTCATCATGATGGCGAACGCTTCGCCGCTCGGCTTATGAAAGATCGTCTCCAGAATCCAGACAACAAAGTCCTGCGTGGTGTAGTCGTCGTTGTGCAGCAGCACGCGCCACATTCCCCAGGCGCACGCCGCGCGGAAATTCCGCGCGCGGAATCTCGCGCGCGCCGAGCGAGGCCAGGTGACCCGTCGCCATCTGACAGTCGATGAGCACGAACTTCCAGCGTTCGAGCTGCCGAGCCAGATACGCCAGCGCCACCTTCGACGCGTTGTTGGTGCGGCTGAACATCGACTCGCCGTAGAACACGCGGCCCACCGCAACGCCGTAGAGCCCACCTACCAGGGCTTCACCTTCCCACACCTCCACCGAGTGCGCGTAGCCGAGCTCGGCCAGCCGTGAATAGGCGAGCGCCATGTCATCCGTGATCCAGGTGCCGTCTTGATTGGCGCGCGGCGCCGCGCACCCCTCGACGACGTCCGTGAACGCGCGATCGAGGGTGACCGCGAACTGGCCGGAGCGGATGACGCGCCGCAGCGAGCGCGAGACGTGCAACTCGCGCGGAAAGAGCACCATCCGCGGATCGGGACTCCACCAGAGAACGGGGTCCTCGTCGTTGAACCAGGGAAAGATGCCGCGCGTGTAGGCATCGATCAGCCGCTCCGGCGACAGATCGCCGCCGGCCGCGAGCAGCCCGTTCGGCTCGTCGAGCGCCTCTTCGACGGGAGGGAACGGATCGCGGCGCCCCAGCCACGGGATGGGCATGCAAAATTATGTGTCGATGCGCACGCGGTACGCGCCTTCACCAACCGGACGTCTCCACCTTGGACACGTGGCGAACGCGATCTACGTCTGGGGACTCGCGCGCAAGGCGGGCGGACGCGTGCTGCTGCGGATGGAAGACCACGATCGCATCCGCTGCCGGCCGGAGTACGAAGCGAGCATCCTCGAGGATCTCGCGTGGCTGGGATTCGAGCCGGACGAAGGGCTGCATCCGCTGTTCCGCCAGAGCGAGCGCGATCACGTGTACCGTGCCGCGCTCGAACGGCTGCGGCGCACGCATCACGTCTACGCGTGCGACTGCTCGCGGAAGCGGATCGCGGCGGAACACTACGACGGGTTCTGCCGTACGCGTGGATTGGAGGAGAGGCCGGGGCGCGGCGTGCGGGTGCAGATGGAGGAAGGCGTCCCTCGACAGGGCTCGGGACAAGGCGATCTGCTGCTGCGCGACCGCGACGGGAACTGGACGTATCACTTCGCGGTGACGGTCGACGACATCGAGCAGCGGATCACGCACATCATCCGTGGCGCCGATCTCCAGCCGTCAACCGGGCGGCAGCTGCGGCTCCGGCGCATGCTCGGTGACACCACGCTGCCGACCTACGTCCACCATCCGTTGATCCTCAAACCAAACGGCGAGAAGTTGAGCAAGAGCGCGGGCGACACGGGCGTGCGCGAGCTGCGGCAGGCGGGCCTCAGCGCCGCCGACGTGATCGATCGCGCCGCGAAGGCGGTGGGATGGATTTAGGGATGCGCGGCGCGGCGGATGTACTCGCCGCGCGTGGTGTGAACGAGAAAGCCTTCGCGCGCGAGGCAGCGGAGCACCCACGTCGCGGCCGGATCAGGCAGGCCGAAGAGACGCCGCGCCTCAGCGAGCGTGACGCGAAGCGACGGCATCTCTTCGAACTCGGCTCGAATCCGATTGACGGCGGCCTTCCAGAGCAGATCCGGCAGCCTGTAGGGGCTGCGCGCTTTCCACGAGTGATCGAACACTACTTCTTTGCCTTGCCGACGGAAATGCGATCGACCACCTGGGTCACGCCATCGGTACTGCGGGCGAGGGTCAGCACACGCTGCTTCGCCGCGGCGCTCGGCACAGTGCCCTGCAGCAGCACGACGCCGTTCTTCGCCGTAACCTCAACCCCTGCGCCCTTGACCCGCGTGTCGGACGAGAGCTGCGACTGCACCTTCGCGCTCAGCGCGTCGTCTCCGCTCGGCGCAGCAGCCGTCGGCTGCGTATAGGCTGCGGGCTGACCCGTCGTCACCGTCAGGCTGTCCTCGACGCGGGTGACGCCATCCGTTGTGCGCGCGAGGAGCAATGCCTGCGCCCGCTCGGTGTCATCGGCGACCTCGCCGCTCAGGGTGACGACGCCGTTGTTGCTCGCCACGTTGATGTGGCGCGTCTTGATGCGGTCGTCCGTGAAGTACTTCGACTGGATGGCGGAGGTGATGCGCGCGTCATTCGATTCGGTGACGACCGGCGCGCCGGCGTCAGCCGTGCCGCTGGTCGCCACGGCGCCCGGTGTTCCGGCGTTCTGCGCGCGCAGCGGCACGGCGGGCGCAATCTGCGTCTGCAGCTGATTGACGACCTGCGTCACGCCGTCGGTGTTTCTCGCCAGCGTCTCCGCGAGCTGACGGAGCGGTTCGCTCAGCACGTGGCCCTTCAACGTCACGACGCCGTCCCGGGTCGATACGTCGATGTCTCTCGCCTTGATGTCCTGGTCGCCGACCAGCTTCGACTTGATCTTCGTGGTTATCCACGCGTCGTTGAAGCGATCGCGCGCCTCGGCGCTTTGCGTCTTGATCTCAGCCGCCGCGGTGCTGGCCGTCTGCTTCACCTCTTCCTTCGAGGCTGGTCGATGGCAGGCGCTGCCGACGACCGCAAGCGCGCAGCAAAGAAGAAATGCCCGAGGTGCGTTCATGGATCCCTCCGTCGCGGACGGGGTGCAAACGGTTTACCATTGAGGCGCATGAGGCTCGCCGCCGCTTTCGCGTGCGCGATTGCGATATCCACCGCCGCTTTTGCCCAGGTCACGGTCGGCCGTTCCGGCTGGGATGCCATTCGGGAGGGCAGAAATGAGGAAGCGGCCGCCGCTTTTGCGGAGGCGATTCGTGCTGAGCCGCGGGAAGCGTCGCTCTACGTCGGCGCCGGTCTCGCCGCGCAGCTGCTCGGCGATAACGCCAAGGCGCGCGACTCGTTCGCACAGGCGTTGAAGCTGGCGCCGAACTTCACCACCGCTTCGCTGCTGCTCGGCGACCTGCTCTACCGGCAGAGCGATCTGCAGGGCGCGATCACCGTCTTCGAAGCCGCGGCGAAGTACGCGCCGGACGACAAGACGCTCGCGGAGCGGCTGGCGCGGCTGCGCGCCGAGCCGTCACCCGAGAAAGGTTTCTTCCAGTCGCCGAGCGCGCACTTCACGGTACTGTTCGAAGGTCCCGCGGACGAAGATCTCGCGCGGCGTGCGGTGGAGCTGCTCGAGTCCGCCTACTGGCGCGTCGGCACCGCGCTCTACACGTTCCCCGATCACGTGATCACCGTGGTGCTCTACACGCAGGAGCAGTTCCGCGATACGACGCGCTCGCCCGCGTGGGCCGCAGGCGCGTATGACGGCAGTCGCATCCGCATTCCGATGCGCGGCGCGTTCGAACAGGCGCCCGGCGAGCTCGAGCGCGTCCTGACGCACGAGCTGACGCACGCCATGATCCGTGCAATCGCCCCGCGCGGCGTGCCGACGTGGCTCAACGAAGGGCTCGCGGTGATGTTCGAGCCGGATGGGAGCCGCTGGGCGGAATCGACGCTCGCCGCGTCGGATACGCGGATTCCTCTCGAGCAGCTGGCCGGCAGCTTCGACGGGTTGTCGGGCAATCAGGCGCGCATTGCGTATGCGGAGAGCGGTGATGCCGCGCGGCGCCTGTTTGACGAGGCCGGCGGCGCGGGCGTGGTGGCGCTGCTGCAGGACATCGCGCGCGGCGTGCCGCTGGCCGACGCGTTCCAGCAGCGAATGCTCACATCGTATTCGGCGTTTGCGGCAAGCCTGAGATAGAATCTCCCGGGTTCACCAAGGCACCGTGGCTGTCCGTCTCTTCATCGGGAACCTCCCCTACGGCGCATCTGAAGCGGATCTCCGGGCTCACTTCGCGCCCGTTGCCCCGCCTACGCATGTCGTGATGCCGGTGGACCGGGAAACCGGCCGTCCGCGCGGCTTCGCGTTCGTCGAGTTCGCCGAGCGCGACACCGCCGAGAAGATCATCGACAAGTTCAACGCCCAGCCGTTCATGGGACGCAACCTCGCGGTCAGCGAAGCGCGCGCGCGAGAGGATCGTCCGCCCGGCCCGCGTCCGCCCGGCGGCGGCTTCGGCGGTCCACGTCCGGGTGGCGGCGGCTTTGGCGGCCCGCGTCCCGGCGGCGGCTTCGGCGGCCCGCGTCCGGGAGGCGGAGGCTTCGGGGGCGGCGGCGGCTTCGGCGGCCCACGTCCCGCTGGTCCGGGCGGCAGCCGCGATCGATCCGCGAACTTCGGCCCGCCCGCGCCGCCGAAGCGCCTGCGCGGAAAGAAGACCTCCCAGCAGGAACATAAGCCGCGAGGACCAATCAAGGAGCGATCCGACGGTCGCATCTACGCGGTTGACGATCTCGACGATGGCGAGACGCTGGATTTCGACGATATCGCCACGTCGGCGAAAAAAGACCAGGAAGCTGCGGACGCCGAGAAGGCTGAGGCTGACACCGACAAGGACGAATCGGACGAATCGTCAGAATGACGTGCGCTGGTAATCGAACCAGTCGAGCGCGAAGTTCACGGTCAGTTTTCTGAAGAGCAGCGCGCGTCCTTCCCCATCGAATCGAATCGAGACCGGCAGCCACAAATCGCCGTCGATCCGCTGCCGCCGAACCGACACCGTCGCGCCCTCGTTCAGCCGGCCCAGCATCCCGAACCCAAACGTCAGGTCGTCGATCGCCTTGGCGTCGACCCTCATCACTTCTTTCGCGAGCTCGTCGATCCAGATCTCTCCGGCGAAGCCGCGCACGAGTCGTCCCTCACGCGTGCGCGGCTGCGCATCGCGCTTCGCCTTGAACGTCAGGACGATGGCATCGCGGCCGTTGAGGACGTCGCGGTGATCGATCTTCACGTCGAGCGTCGCGACCACATCGTCCACGATCGAGCGGCCGCGCTCGGTCATGCGCAGCTCGCGCCGCAACGGCGGCGCATCGGTCACTGGCTGGCCGTCGCGCTCGATCAGCCGCCGGACGACGGCTTTTCCACCTTCGACCGGCATCACGGCAATGACGCGCGTCTCGCCCGTGCCCATGCGGCCGAACGGATTCAGATTGAGGTCGGTGCGCCGCTCCTTGTAGGCGAAGCGGTTCTGCTCGTCCTGGGATCGCGCGAGGTTGGCGCGAACGGCCTCGAAGAACGGCTGCGGATCCGGCAGCGGCCGCGAATCCCGCGCGCCGGTCGTCTGCAGCAACAGCACGGCCGCGAACAGGCGCGCCGCCGCGCTCATACCTTGCGCAGACGTTCGGCTGCGCG
>QHWQ01000327.1 GCA_003222635.1 Acidobacteriota bacterium
CAGCGGCGGCAGGCAAATCGGAATCACGTTGAGGCGATAGTACAGGTCCTCGCGGAACATCCCGTCCGCCACCATCTTCGCGAGATCGGAGTTGGTCGCCGCGATGAACCGCACGTCCACCTTGATCGTGTGGTTGTCGCCGACGCGCTCGAACTCGCGCTCCTGCAGTGCGCGCAGCAGCTTCATCTGCAGCGCCGTGCTCATCGTCCCCACTTCATCAAGAAACAGCGTGCCTTTATGGGCCTGCTCAATCCGCCCCTGCCGCGTGCCGACAGCACCGGTAAACGCACCGCGCACATGACCGAACAGTTCTGCTTCGAGGAGCGTCTCTGGAATCGCGCTGCAATTGAGCGCCACGAAACGATGCGCTCGCCGCGGGCTGCTGTGATGAATGGCGCGTGCGACGACCTCTTTTCCCGTGCCGGTTTCCCCGGCGATCAAAATCGTGCTCGAGGATCGTGACACGGTTTCGAGCAACTGAAACAACGCGCGCATCGGGCGGCTGCGGCCCAGAATGCCGCCGAACTGATTGAAATCCGACGCGCCGCGCTTGATCGCGTCGACCGCGTCTTTCATCGTCCCGTATCCCGTGATGACGATGCCGACAATGCCGGGGTAGCGGGCGAGGGCGGTTTCGATGACCCGGGTCCCGTCGACGCCGGGGAGCCGCAGGTCGGTAATGACCACGTCAAAGGCGAACTGCTCGAGCAGCTGAATGGCCTTTTCGCCGCTGTCGGCCTCCTGGACCTCGAATCCACGCTCGCCGAGGCGCTCGGCCATCAGCGACCGGAGCGCCGTTTCGTCGTCTACAAACAGCAGGTGGAGCACCGCCAATAGTTTGACACAGCTGGGGATGGGTCGAGATCAGCCCTTGGGAATCAGTTAGATACAGGGACTAACGGACCGCCGACCACGTTCCGATAACAAGTTTGCTTATGGATCGCCAGACTCTTTCGATCATGAAGGCTTGTGAAGCGGTCGGTGTGAGCCGCCGCACCATCTACAACTGGATCTCCGCTGGGAAAGTGGAGTACGTCCGAACCGCGGGCGGGTCGATTCGCATTTTTGCGGATTCCCTGTGGCGCGACAAGGACGCGCGGCCGGTGACGGCCTCGGCCTCCACGAGCGTGGCGCACGCTGCGACGACTGGGCACTCGGCTTAAGCGTCGCGGCGGCAGGGACACCACGCGAATGGATGCTCCGCTCACGGATCCACAGCTCCGTCTGCTGTTTCACCAGCTGAATAACCAGCTCGGTATCGTGCTCGCGCACGCGGAGCTGCTCGAAGCGAAGGCTCCGGACGTGGTGAATCGAGCACGTGCCGAGCAAGTCGTGAAAAGTGTGCTCGACGCCCTTGGTACTGCCAAGGAAATCAGGCGTCGTTCTGAGCCACAAGCAGCTGCATAAGTTTCATCACGAAACACTCAGATGGCAAATCTGAGAAGCCTGTTTCAATCGCGAACCACACCCGATATTTGTAATTGATCTCGTCAAGTTATTGGCGAGCAGACCCTGAGAAACCGTCGATCCGTTGACGATTTGGGTAGTTTGAGACAGCTCCAATCCCAAGCTCAGCTTCACATAAGAGATCGTTAAAGCCCAATATTTCCAGCGTTTTACGGGCCTACATCTACCGCAAAACCGTCTGCGTCCGAAGCTGCTTGAGATGCTTGGTATACCCGTTGCCTATTGCGGGCCCGGAGGTCACATCCATGCGCCCGCGTTCGCGTTCGGTCAAAGAGAATCCCCGCGTCGTCGCCCACTTGCCTTTCGTGGAGCAGCTTGCCCGCCGGGTCGCCGCGACCATGCCCCATTCGATCGACATCGGCGATCTGGTCCAGGACGGCGTGATTGGTCTCATCGATGCGGCGCACCGCTTCGACGAATCGCGCGGCATCAAGTTCGAGACGTTTGCCGAGCGGCGCATCCGCGGCGCGATGATCGACGCGCTCCGCAAGGACGCGTGGCCGCGCGGCGTCCGCCGTCAGCGGCGCGAGCTCGAAGCGGCGCGCGAGCAGCTGCGGCGCGAGCTGGGATGCGAGCCGTCGCTCGCCGATCTCGCCGCGAAGATGGGATCGGATGAAAAGCGTCTCGGCCGTACCATCGTTCGCATCAACGCCATCGAGTCGACCTCCCCGCTGGCCAAGGCCGAGAACCACGACGAGTCGACGCTGCCCGCGGCGCTCATTCCCTCCGAGCCGGAGCAGCCGGACACGGCCTACGAGAAATCAGAAACCAAAGATCGCATCCGCGCGGCGATTGAATCGCTTCCCGCGCGCGAGCAGAAAGTCATCGGGCTCTACTACTACCAGGAAGCCACGATGAAGCAGATCGGCGCCGAAATCGGCGTCAACGAGTCTCGGGTATCGCAGCTTCATGCGCGTGCGATTCGACGTCTCCGCGATGCGCTGGCCGGATCAATGCCGGCGGCTGAAGTCGCGAAGGCGATGCGCACGGCGATACTTGAGTTCCAGCAGAAGCCGCGGATGGCGAAGGCGACGCTCGACAGCGTGCCCGCCTCCGCGACAGCTTCGGCGGGGAAGCCGGCGGTGGTGGTCGATTACGCGAGCGTCTCGCGCACCGCGCGCAGCAAGTCCGAGAGCCTGAACGGCTTGGCGAGCCAGCGGCAGCCGCTTTCCTCGAGGAACCTCTCCGCGTCGGTGCCGGCCACATCTCCTGTGACGAAGATCACGCGTCGCGCCAGCTCGGGCGTCGCGGCGGCGATGGCCCGGTAAAGGGTCATCCCGTCGACGCGCGGCATCTTCAAGTCGCAGATCACCACGTCGTAATTCGCATTCCTCACGCAGGCGAGGGCCTCCTGGCCGTCGCCTGCGTGATCCACCTGTAACCCCGCATCAGTCAGCGCTTCGGCCACCGCGGTCGCGAGCGCACGTTCATCCTCGACAATCAGCACGGATGCGCCGCGGACGGCGTCCATCGGCGGCAGCGTGTGCCGAGGGCTGCTGCTCGTCGCGTTGGCGCCGCTCACGGGCAGCTCCACGACGAACGTCGCGCCGCCGCCGGCCGTGGACGTCAGGCGGATGCGGCCGCCATGCTCCTGGAGGATCGCGTACGCGACGGTCAGGCCGAGCCCGGTGCCCTTGCCGACTTCCTTGGTGGTGAAGAACGGATCGAAGATCTTCGTCTGCACCTCGCTGGGAACGCCAGGCCCATCGTCGGCGACCTCGAGCACCGCGGTGTCACGTCCCTCGTCGTGACGCGTGCGCACGACCAGCTTTCCGCGGCCGTTGGCGGTCAGCATCGCCTGCTCGGCGTTGATCAGCAGGTTGAGCAGGACCTGTTGAATCTGATGCCCGTCGGCAAAGACGCGCGGCACGTCGCCGGCGAACTCCGTCGTAACCGTCAGCGTCGGCATCCGCTCGTAGGTGCGCAGCGCGAGAGTGTCCTGCACGAGCGAATTGAGCTCGATCATCGCGCGGGTCGATTGCCGCTTTCTCGCGAACGTCAACAGGTTGCGGACGATGCGCGCGGCGCGCTCGGCTTCGCCGAGGATGACCGACACGCCCCGTTGCGAGGTGTCGTCGAGCTGCTTTTCCGAGAGGCGCTCCGCCCAGCTCAGGATCGTGGCCAGCGGATTGTTCAATTCGTGGGCGACGCCCGAAATGGTCTGGCCGAGCGCCGCCATCTTTTCCGACTGCAGAATCTGCTGGTAGATGTCCTTGGACTGGTCGTCCATGCGCTTGCGCTCGCTGACGTCGCGCACCAGCGCTTCGACGCGCAGCAGGCCGCCGCGCCGCGCGGCGCGGGAGCGGGCGGTGACCTCCACCCAGACCGGCGAGCCGTTCATCCGGCGCATCCGAAGCAGGTAATCGGTGACCGCCCCGGACTCGACCAGGCGGTTGACGAGCACGGTTCTCCCGTCGGTATCCACGAACCGCTCCGCGGCGAAAGGAGCGACGTCGGCCTCCGGCGTCTCCGGCGCGTAGCCAAAGATCCGTTTCAAATGGGGATTGGCAGCCAGCGTGGTGTCGGCGGCGTCCACACCCGGCGGGGCCAGGGCCCCCATGAAGACGCCTTCACGGACCGCCTCGAACAGCCGCGCGAACGCGTCTGCACGGGTTTGCGCAGCTGCTGGATGGGATGTTTTTGCGATGAATCAATGGTAGCCGCGGTTGCACCGGGCACACAAGAAACAGCGCAACAACGCCGATAAGAGAAAAGACCCAACGGCTCTATGCGCATTTTTGGACGGCACGACGCCTTTCTGATTGGCGGCCTCGCGATCGCCGTGTTCGTCGTGTCGTCGCGTCCCCTCGGCGAGCTCCTCGATCGGGCGCGCGAAATCGACCATAGCCGCGGCTTGCAGCTCGTGCCCGCGCTCTTCATCCTCGCCGTAGTCTTCCTGGTGAATCAGGTCCGCAAGCGCGAAGAGATGCGCATCGAGGCGGCGCAGGCGACCTCGCGCGTCGCGGAGATGGGGCGGCTCGTCGCATTCGGCCAGGCGCTGGCGCGTGCGCTCGACGGCGACTCGATTCGCGCGGCGACGACCGAGCACCTGCCGATCATTGCGCCGGGGCGCGACGTCTGGGCGATGTTCCGCACGACCGGCGACTGGATTCCCTTGACGCCCGTGAGTGAAGAGGTGCATCCGATGCTCGAGCGCGCGGCATCACGCGCCATCGCCGATCCGGGCGCATCTACCGATGCCGAAGGCGACTCCTCGTACTGCTTCCCGATGGTCGTCGGCGGTACCGCGATTGGCGCCATCGGTGTGTCGGCGAATCCACCGCTGACCGATGCCCAGCGAAGCGTGCTGACGGCCGCCGCCGCACTGCTCGGCGCGTCGGTGAAGAACGCGGAGCTCTTCAACGAGGCACACGAGAACAGCGTTCGCGATGCGCTGACCGGCTGCTTCAACCGCCGCCACTCGATGGAGGTCGTGGACGCCGAGCTCCGGCGGGCGCGCCGGACGCGCGGTACCTTCTCGGTTGTCATGTTCGACCTCGATCACTTCAAGGCGATCAACGATCGCTTCGGCCATCTCTGCGGCGACGCGGTCCTCGCGCAGGTCGGGCACCGGATGAAAGCGGTGCTGCGCGTCAGTGACATAAAGTCCCGCTGGGGCGGCGAGGAATTCCTGGCGCTGCTTCCCGAGACGCCGGTCACCGGCGCGCGTCGCGTCGTTGAAACGCTGCGCCAGGATCTGGAGCAGCACCCCGTCCTGTGGAACGGCCACACGGTCGTCATCACCGCCAGCTTCGGGATCGCGGAAGTCATGCCCGGCGAGACGGACGCACGTGCCGTCATCGGCCGGGCGGATGCTGCGCTGTATCAAGCCAAACAGGACGGACGGAACCGCGTCGAGGTGGCTGAGTTGTCCGTCTCACAAGGCGTGTGAGGTTGTCGGGTACTCTGTACGGGTGACGGCCGGTACGGCTCCCCGCACAATTCGCAACGCCTACATCGCGTGGATTGCGGTGTGCGTGCTGTGGGGCACCACGTACCTCGGCATCCGCATCGCGCTCGAAACGATTCCACCCGGACTTGTCGGCGGTCTCCGCTACACCGCGGCGGGCACTCTGCTGCTGGCGATCCTCGCGTCACGCGGCGAAGGGGTCGTCCCGCGCTCGCAGTGGCTCGGCCTCGCGTTCATCGGCTTCCTCACGATCTGCATCGGCAACGGCGGCGTCATCTGGGCGGAGCAGTGGGTGCCGAGCGGCATTGCGGCGGTCACCGTCGCGACCGTTCCATTCTGGATGATCGGCGTCGACGCGTTCAGGCGCGACGGCGATCCGTTAACGGGTCGTCTCGTCGCGGGTCTGCTGATCGGCTTTGCCGGCATCCTGCTGCTCGTCTGGCGGGATATCACCGCCGGAGGCGGAGCCGCTCATCAACACCTGCTCGGGATGATCGCGCTGCAGATCGCCTGCGTTGGCTGGGCGCTCGGGTCGTCGCTCTCCCGCCGCCACGCACGCAAGGAAAACGTGCTGTCCGCGGCCGCGTTGCAGATGCTGTTCGGCGGCATCTTCATGCTCGCCGCCGCGACCGCGGGCGGTGAATGGGGCCGCGTGACGTTCAACACACGCACTCTGCTGGCGGAGATCTATCTGACGATCGTCGGCTCGATCATCGGATACACGGCCTACACGTACGCGCTCCGCTATCTGCCGACCGCGACCGTGTCGCTCTACGCGTACGCCAACCCGGTGATTGCAATCGTGCTGGGCGCACTGCTCGTGGGCGAGCCGTTTGGCCCGCGCGTGATCATCGCGTCACTGATGGTGTTGACCGGGTCCGCGCTGGTACAGTGGAGAGAGAAAAAGAAAGCGGCGGAGGCCGCCGACGGGCAGCACGCCGCCGCTTGAGATCCCGCCTTCGGGCGGGGAAGCTCAGACGACTCGACGCCCGCTCACCAGCCGCACCAGGAACAGCACGACGGCGATGACGAGCAGAACCCAAATGAAGTTACCCAGCGTGTAACCACTGACCATTCCCAACAGCCAGAGAACGATCAGAATAATCGCAATGGTCTCGAGCACGTTCAAACCCTCCTCACAGCAGTGCTGTGCCTCAAAGCCTCGATGGTAAAGGCTGCAACATGGGTACCGCGACACGCGTGATCGCAGCCGCATTGCTCGTGCTCGGCAGTACTGCCGCGCCGGCGCGCGCGCAAACCGGCGATGTCGTGCAGTTTTTCGCCGGCGCTGCGCTTGGGCTCGGGCTCCACGAGAGCGGCCATCTGCTTTTTGATGAGGCGTTCGGCGCGGAACCGGCAGTGCGGAAAGTCTCCGCCGGTTTCATCCCGTTCTTCGCAATCACACATGAGCCTGTGACCCCGGTGGAGGAATTTACGATTTCGTCGGCCGGGTTCTGGGTGCAGCACGCAGGAGATGAATTCCTGCTCTCACACCGGCCGAATCTTCGCCACGAGCACGCGCCGTTCGCGAAGGGCCTGCTCGCGTTCAACGTGCTGACCTCCGTGATGTACGCAGGCACCGCGTTCGTTCAACATGGACCCGTCGAGCGCGATACGCTCGGCATGGCGGTGTCGGCGGATATCGCAGAGCCGTGGATCGGCGCGACCATTCTTGCGCCGGCGCTGCTCGATGGCGCGAGATACTATCGACCGCAATCGCGCACGCTGCGCTGGGCCAGCCGCGGCGCAAAAGTCGCCGGCGCACTCCTGCTGCTGAAAGCGGCTAGGACGGAAGAGGCCCGAGCGCAAACGTCATCGTCCCCTCGATGACGATGCGGCCGTCGACGCGCGCGACGCCTTCGAGCTGACCCATACGGCTGCGCAGCCGCTTCACGCGCGCTTCGATCTCGACGACGTCGCCGGGGTGCACCGAACGGCGATAGCGGACGCGATCGATGCCCATGAAGAAGATCAGCTTTTCGCGATTCTCGGGCTTGGAGAGAATCAGGATGGCGCCGACCTGCGCCACCGCCTCGGTGAGGATGGTCGGCGGCAGCGCGGGCGTCCCCGCGGGCGGGCGCGACAGGTAGCGTTCGTTCAGCGAGACGTTTTTGATGCCCACGATGCGTTTGTCCGGTTCGAGCTCGGTAATGCGATCAACGAGTAGGAACGGATAGCGGTGAGGGATGATGCGCTCGATTGCGCTGTAGTCGAGCGGCAACGACAGGGACTCCATCGGGGACCGTTCAGTATAATCCGCGTCCAACGAACAGATGAGTGATCAGCCACTGCCGCCACCGGTCGCGCCCGCTCGTCCCGCCACCGACACCGAGCTGCTCTCCACGCTCTTCGAGCTCGGACGAGAGGTCACGTCGGTGCTCGACCTGGCGGAGCTGCTCGAGAAGATCCCGCAGCTGATCGCGCGCCTCACCCGGTTCAGCGCGTTCGCGGTGTATCTCCTCGACGAGACGCGCCAGGAGCTGCACATCGCGTACGCGGTCGGCTATCCGCAGGAAGTGGTGCGTGCACTTCGCCTGAAAGTCGGGCAGGGCGTCGTCGGCGCGTCGGTCGAACAGGGCCGCCCGATTCTCGTCAACGACATCTCGAAAGAGCCGCGGTTCGTCGGTCCGCTGCGCAGCATGGTGTCGCAGCTCGCCGTGCCGATGCGCCGCAAAGGGCGCGTCATCGGCGCGCTGAACCTGCTCAGCGAGCACAGCGGCGCATTCACCGATCAGGACGAAGTACTGCTGCGGCAGTTCGCGGCGCACGTCGCGGTGGCGATCGAGAACGCGCGCCTGTTCCGGACGGAACGCCACTATGCCGAGACGCTGGAGACGCTCGCGGAGATCGGCCGCGAGGTGTCGTCGATCCTCGACCTCGACGTCCTGCTCACGCGTATCGCCAGCCTGACCAAGCGCGTGGTGGACTACCGCACGTTTGGCATCCTGCTCCTCAACGACGACACCAACACGCTCGAGATGAAGCTGGCCGTCCGCTACGGCGAGGAGAATGCGGCGAAGAACATCAAGGTCGGCGAAGGTCTCGTCGGGTGGGCGGCGCTGCACAAGGAGGCGCTGCTCGTGTCCGACGTGTCGAAGGATCCGCGCTACATCAACCTCGTCGAGGACGTCAGGTCCGAGCTCGTCATCCCGATGCTCATCAAGGAGCGCTGCATCGGCGTGTTCGATCTGGAGAGCCCGGAGCTGAACGCGTTCACCAAGGACAACAAGGAGCTGTTGACGCTGCTGGCGAGCCAGGCGGCGGTCGCCATCGAGAACGCGCGCCTCTACGAGGAGGTGCGGCGCAACGAGGAGCGCATCGAGAAGGAGCTGCGCTTCGCGCAGCGGGTGCAGGCGGCGCTGCTGCCGAGCGAACCGCCGACGAGGCTTCGCAACGCCGACGTCGCCGGGCGCTTTGCGCCGGCATACGAGCTCGGAGGCGACCTCCACGATTTCATCGCGCCCGAGCCGAACAGCCTCGTCGTCGCCGTCGGCGACGTCTCGGGGAAAGGCGCGCCGGCCGCGCTCTACAGCGCGTTTGCCGCGGAGCTCGTGCGGTCGCGCACCGTGCGGCGACGCTACACGCCGGACAAGTTCAGCGTCGCGGGCGTGCTGCAGTCGATGAACACCATCCTGCACGACCGTCAGCTCGAGGAGTACTACTGCACGCTCTGCTATTCGTTCTTCGATTTCAAGCGCCGCGCGGTGACCATCTCCAACTCCGGCCTGCCGTATCCGGTGCGTTGTTCGGGCGAGGAATGCGGGCAGATCGAGCTGCCCGGAGTGCCGCTCGGCTCGTTCTCAGGCGTGACCTATGACGAGGTGACGATTCCGCTCGCTGCGGGCGACGTGTACGTCTTCTGCACGGACGGCATCTTCGAGGCGATGAGCGTGGACGGGAAGGAATTCGGCGCGGCGCGGCTCTGTGATGTGGTGAACGCGAACCGGAAGGGGACCGCGCGCGAGATCGTCGACGCCATCTTCGACGCGGTCATCACGTTCAGAGGAACGGTGCCGCAGGCAGACGATATGACTGCTGTCGCAGTCAAAATTACTGCCTAAACGCTCGAAACGGTTCGAACGACCTCAGTACTTGATCTTGCGGTTCTCTTCGTCGAGGTGCAGGCCAATCGACTGACCACCGAACGCGGCCACCTCCTGCACGCGTCCCCTCACGTTGACGCGGGTGCCGGTTGACGGCACGCGGCCCGAGTGGCCGATCACCGTGATCTGCCCGGTCCCGTCATCCACGCTGTAGAACTGGAATGGCACGAGCGGCACGCCCCAGCTGCGCGTGACGACGCCCTTGACGGTCACGGATTTGTTGTAGAACCTCGCGGGTTGATCCTTCAACTGCGCGACGTGGACGCTGCGCACGGCGCAGCCTGAAATGAGAAGCGCGCCGAGAAGCGCGAGCACGAGACGCGGAGTCTTCACCATTGCTGCAATCCCCCAAAGCAAACGGTCGCGACCGGGTCGTGAACAAAACAGCCGGAATGCGGCGATGCCAGCGCCTGCCTGAAGTTACGCATCCCGGTGACCCGGCGCGACCGTCTCGAGGTGGTTCAAAACATGTGCCCGGCTGAAAGCCGGAAATCGGCTAAGAAACTCGGCACCGAAGGATTGAGTGTCCGCGGCAGGTGTCAGGGATCAGGTTTCAGGTTTCAGACGTGGTCCAGGTAAGAGGGCATAGGTATCAGCTGAGTTGCGCCTGAGACCTAGACCCCGCCTGAAACCTTTAGAAAGCCTGCACCAGCGAGACGTACACGCGGCCCATGTGGACGCCGTTTTTGCGCCACTGGTAGTCGTAGCTGCCGACGATCGACGTCAGCGACGGAAACAGGATCTGCACGGAGCCGGTGGCGGTCTTCGCGCGGAACTCGCCGATGTGATCGATCGAGAACTGGTCGAAGTTCTCGATGCCGCTGATGTAACCGCCGCGCGCCCAGATGCGCGGCTTGATCTCATGCGCGGCGCGGATCTCGAAGGTGTGCGACTCGATGCCCGTCGTCGCCGCCGTATCCGTCGTCGTGAACGCGTAGCGCAGCGCGCCCGTCCAACGCGGCGTGACCGCAACGGTCACCGCGGGCGAGAACATCATCGTGTTGGCGCCAAAGAAGTCGAAGTAGCGCAGCGTTCCCGAGTAGGTCGCGCGGTGATAGCCGTAATCAACGCGGCCCATGTAATCGCGCTGCGGGAGCACACGGTTGTTGTCGTTGACCAGCACCTGGCCGCTCACCGTCCCCCACGGCGTCCATCGCCACTCGGCGCCGCCGCCGAAGCGATTCTCGGTGCGGTCGAACTTCCGCTGCAGCTGGCCGCGGCCGATCACGCGGAACGTCTCCGACACGCGGTAGCTCAACGCCAGGTCCGACCCGCGCGTCGTCGGCGTCCGTCCGTTGTAGTCCTCGCCGAAGGTCTGGCTCTCGAAGCGATGGCCATGCTCGCGGCGCGCGTTCTCGAGATCCATCCGGTTCACCACGGTGGGCGAGACGGTCGCAAGCCGCTGGCGGTACGAGATCGACTGGAGTGTGTCGCCCGACAGCTGGTACGCGCTGGCCAGCGCGGCCCACACGTTCGGATTCTGCGGCGCCAGCTCCTCGGCACGCCTGAGCGCGTCGAGCCCCTCGGAGATGCGATCCTGCCGCAGCAGCACGGTCCCGAGGCCGACCCACGCATCCACGTTGCGCGGATCCTCAATGACGATGCTGTGATAGATCGCCTCGGCGAGATCCGCGTGCCCCATACGCGCGTAGACGTTCGCTATCCACAGCCGCGTCAGGTGATCGTTGGGATCGACGGCGGCAATCTTCTGAAGCGCGGAGAGCGCCTCGGCGTCGTGTCCCTCCTGCGCCAGCTGAATGGCCGCGGGAAGGTCGACGGCAACGGTAGTCGGGCCAGGCTGCGCGACGCCCTGCGCGAGCAGCAGAAGGAAAAAGGAAAGCAGCATACGCTTGGTTTTCGGCTGCTGAGCCGAGCCACAACAGGTATCTGGTGTCAGGTATCAGGTATCAGGCAGTCTTGGGGACTTCGGTGGCACTGCCGGCCGGCCAGGCGGAGACAATGCCGGCAAGCTGCGCGGCGAGGATGGCGGCCACGGCACGCGTGGCGGGGTCTTCCTCGCGTCCGTTGCGCACTTCGGCAGCAAAAACACCGACGCAGCCTGACACCCCTGTGATCGGGACGGCCACGGCGCCGTGCGACATCACGTCGGCTGAAACCGTGCGCAATTGTGCAGTGCGCCACGCTTCGGCGGTGGCGTTGGCGGCGTTCCGGGCGATGGGGCCCAGCCGCTGCACGATTCGTTCGTCGTAGCCGAACCACAGCGCTGGAAACAGCTCTTCGCCCGCGCCCATCCAGACGATGATGCCGCGCGCGTCGAGGACGGAAGCCGAGCGGGCGAGGGCATCGCGGAGGGAGGCGGTGTTAGTGGTTCGAGCCAGGGCGCCGCACACGTCCGCCGTGGCGGCGAGGTCGACTGTCGCGGGAACCTGGTGGTTCGGGGGTTCGAGATTCGAGGGTTCGAGGTTCAGTGGTTCGGGGTGCGCGGGCGCGACGGTTGACGCCATCGGCACCAGCACCATCAAACCGACCACCCAGACAAGGGCCACCAATATCAGTCCGCCCCACTGTTGCCGTTCGAGCGAGGCGCGCTCGACGGCAGCCGTCTGCTCCTCGGAGGACTCGAGGCCGCGCAGCGTCATGACGAGCGCCGCGATCGTGTCGTGCCCTTCGCCGAAGATCAGATCCGCGGCGAGCAGGTTCTGCGCCTGCTGAAGATCCTGCCGCGCCTTCCCGTCGATGACGACAATCGCCTTGAAGTCCTTCTCGACCTCGTCGAGCGTCGCGGCCGCGTCGTTCGACTGGAGAAGCGGTCGAATGGCTGCTGCGTCCTGGCCGAACCGCTGCAGCAGCATGGCCGAGCGCTCGAGCCACGGCTGATCGGGCTGGCCCGGCGCGACATACGCCTGCTGCGCCGCCGCGATGTCGCCGGCGGTCGCAATCATCCGCTCGACGCGCCGCGTCACATCGTCCGCGGCGGCATCGATTCCGGCGGCACGCCGATGCGCGGCAAAAACAAAAAAGCCGCCGATGACGCCGGCGGCTATGAGGACAGCAGCAACGATCAGACGGTTCGTGTGCTTCTGCATCGCAAGAAGGATAGCAGAAGACGATCAGAACTCTATGTGGGTTTGAACGAGGATCCGGTTCTCCTTCGGACGCGCTGCGGCCGCGTCGTAGTGCACCTGCTCGTTGGTGACGACCAGGCCCACGCGATCGCGCGGCCACACCCACCAGTACGCGCCGCCCGCAATCACCCGCCGGTGCGAATCGTCGGCGAGCGCGCCGTCGGGGTCGAGCGCCTCGACGCGCGCGAGCGCCGCCCATCCTGCCATGCCTTGCCGCACTTCGATGAACCCGGACGAGCCGCTGCGGTCGATGTTGCGAGGAGCCAGCGGGTTGGGATTCTCCGTCGCCTTCAGCCACTGCAGCGTCGCCACGAGATTGGTGTGCTCGAAGCTCCCCATCACGATGCCGAGATCGCGTGGACGGTTCGCGGCGTACCATCCTTTGTTGTAGAAGCCGGACAGACGGAACCCGTTGGCGATCCCGCGGCCGGCAAACGGCCGCAGCGTCAGCCGGGCCTGCGCGCTCTTGAACTTGTTGGCGTCGGTCTGCGCGTAGCCTTCGCCGTTGTAGACACCGGCCTGGATGTCGATGAACTTGCCGACCGGCGTGAACAGGCCGACGCCGAAGTCCGACGACCCGGGGATGAGCCCCTCGCGTTCGGAGAACATCTGCCCTTGCACGCGGTAACGGTTGATGCTTTCCTCGAAGTCGAGCCACGGCGTCTGGTGCGCGCCGAAGCGGACCCACGACCGCGCGCCCGTCAGGTTGTCGTATTCGAGAAACGCGTACTTGATGCGCAGCACCAGCGTGCCCGCGAGCGTGCTGTCGGTCACGCGCCGCACGTCCGGCGTCACCCGGAAGCGGACGTTGCTCGAGAGCTGCCCGTTGATGTTGATGTAGCCGCGCGTCAGATCGAAGGCGTTGAACCCCTGACGATTCTCCAGCTCCGCGTCGTACTGCACATACGACAGCACGCCAACGCGAATGATCGGATAGTCAGGCGGCGCCGGCGTCGCGGGCGTGGTTTGGGCGTTCGCGCACACGGAGTAGCCGATCGTGAGGATGCAGATGAGAAAGAAACGAGTCGTCATACGGTGTAGGGCGGGACGTTACGCCCCGCCTTGGTTGTATGACGACGATGTTTCCGGGAGGTATCCGCCGCGTTAAACCTTCGTTAATAGACCGGCAAGCCGAGGTCCTGCAAAGACCGGGCGATGACCGTAAATCGGTTCGTGAAGATGAGGATGCCGATCACCACGAGCAGCGCTCCCGAGGCGAGCTCGATGAAATGGTAGTGCTTGCGAATGCGCGCGAAGGCGGCGAAGAACCCGTTGATCGCCAGGGCCGCGGCGAAGAAGGGAATGGCGAGGCCCAGCGAGTACGCCGCGAGCAGCTGCACGCCCTGGCCAATCGTCTTCTGCGCGCCGGCAATGGCGAGGATGCCGGCGAGGATCGGACCGATGCACGGCGTCCATCCGAACGCGAACGCAATGCCCACCAGCGTGGCGCCGAGGAATCCGGCGGGCCGCCGGTTGGTCTGCACGCGCTTCTCCTGATACAGCCAGTCGATGCGCAGCAGCCCCATCGTGTGCAGGCCGAACAGGACGATGATCGCGCCCGCGATGCGTCCGAGCATCGTCAGGCGCAACATCAGGAACTGGCCGATGGCACTGGCCGAGGCGCCGAGCGCGACGAAGACGAGCGAGAAGCCGAGGATGAAGGCGAGCGACGAGGTGAGGACGCGGTTGCGAACCGGTGAGGCCACCGCCACGCCGCCGGTCCCTCGCATCTCGTCGAGCGAGAGGCCCGAGATGTACGAGAGGTAACCGGGTATCAACGGCAGCACGCAGGGCGAGATGAACGACAGCAGCCCTGCGCCGAACGCCGCGAGCAGCGTGACGTTTTCGATCATTTGCCGATCGGCATCAGGGGAATAACGCCTTCCATCTGCACGTTGTGGCCTTTGACGGGCGGCAGGTCCTGATACATGAAATCCCACTTCCACCGCTCGGAGGGATTGGAGGCCTGCAGCCAGCTGCGCGCCGACATCGCGCGTGCGAAGGAAACGTCGATCGACAGCGCGCGGCGCACATCTTCGCTGCTCGTGTACGGCAGCGCCAGGCCGAGCGACGCGGCAAGGTTCACCAGAATCTGCCAGTCTTCGCGCGCCTCGCCGGGGGGCACGACCGCCTGCGCCGCGCCCTGGACGCGTCCCTGATCGTTGGTGTAGATCGCGTCCTTCTCGACGTAGGCGGCGCCGGGCAGCACGAAATCGGCGGCTGACGCCAGTTCCGTCAGCACCACGCCCTGCACGATGAGCAGCGGCAGCTTGCCGCTCCGCCGCGCCGCCGCAATCCAGGACACATCGCCGATCGAGCCATCCGGGCCGGAATCAATCACGTACAGCGCTTTGACGCGTCCACCCTCGACCGCGGTTCGCAGGTCGGTGAGGTCGGGAAGGCCGTCGTTGCCGGTGCCGACACGGTAGCCCAAGTCCTTCGCCCCGTTGACGTTCGGCGCATTCGTCGCGGGCACCTTGAATTTCGTGTCAGGTGGCTGCACCTTCTCGGTCCTCGTCCACGAGACCGAGACCGATTTCAGGCCGTCGCCGCCAAGCAACCCCTGCACGAGCTCCTTCAGCACGAAGAGCTCCTCGGTGGACGCATGCGCCGACACGAGGAACCGAACCGATCCGGCGTCCGCCGACCCGGCCGCCTGCAGCGCATCGCGCATCCGCGGCTCGACGTCATGCCACGCGGCGTTCTCGAGCGCGTCGCCGCGCCGCCGCATCGGCCTGCGCAGACGCGCGTCGCCTTCGACCCAGTGATAGTCGAAGCGGCCGATGTCGCACATCCAGTAGCTGTTGACCTCGGCATTGAAGCGCGGCGTCATCCGGATCAACCGCGAGCCCTTCGCCCATTCCGGCTTCGCCTTCAGCCACGCGCTCGTGTTGCACCCCTTCGAGCAGAGCGTGCACATCGTGTCGACGACGTTCGGGTTGTCCCACGGACGGCTCTTGAAGCGGTAGTCGCGCGTCGTGATCGCGCCGACGGGACAGACAGCCATCAGGTTGCCCGACAGCAATGAGTGGACGCCTTCTTCCTGGAAGGGCGCGAGTCGGCCTTCACGCCTTCGCCGTCGAACACGCGGCGCGGAAAGTCCATGCGGCTCTCCGCGGGTCCGAACGTGTACGAGAAATCCTGGAGCGGGCACTCGCCGCCCTTGTCGCAGACCGGACAGTCGAGCGGATGGTTGACGAGCAGGAACTCGAAGACGCTCGCGCGCGCCGTGACCACTTCGGCATCGCGCGTGCTCACCACCATGCCCTCGGTCGCAACCGTCGAGCACGAGGTCTGGAGCTTCGGCATCTTCTCGATCTTCACGACGCAGACGCGGCAGGAGCCGTCGATGGAAATGCCAGGGTGGTAGCAGTAGTAGGGAACGGAGATGCCGGCCTCGATGCTGGCCTGCAGAACGGTTTTTCCTTTCTCCACGGTGACTTGCCGTCCATCTATCGTCAGCGTGACCGTTTCCATATCGTGGCGATCATATCCCAGCAAGAGTTCAGCTTGACTCGACTGCGGCGAGGTCCTACTCTCCGGATCCAGAGGCCCGGATGGTCGCCAGCCGTGCACGCGTATCGTCGCTGCTCGAATGGATTGCCGCGTCCGCGGCCATCATCGCCGTGATTGCCGTCGGGTCGGTGCTCGTGCGCGACCTTCGCACGGTCAGCGCGGTCACGCCGGTCATCGCGCACGAAGACGCGGTTGCCGATCCTCCTGCCGCGGTCCCCACGCGTTCCGTTTCCGTTCCGGTCCTGCTGCTTTCGGACGGCTCTCAACTGCACGTTGGCGATACGGTGGCGGAGGTGACGAACCGGCTTGGTCGCGATGCGGAGGCTGCGCCGCGCGCGATCGATCGCACGTCATCGGGGGATCGCGAGACGCGTTTCTATGCGCAGGGTGGCCAGCGGTTCGCCGTCGTCCTGCAGGCGCTGGCCGGCGACGGCCAGGTCAGGGTGTCCGCTATTTATCTGCCTAGCTCTCGTTGAACCTGGCGATCGCCGCTGAATCCCGGTTGATCTGCACGTCGCGGACGACTCCGTTGGTGGGAATCCGCTGCTCGACATGCGCGTCCGATACGGGGACGACGATATCCTGCAGGCGCCCGTCGGCATACTGCAGCGTCACGGTGACGGGCACGTCGTAGATCATCTTGCTGTCCTGATCGAACTGAACGGTCACTTCTCCCGAGCGGATCGTCGACGAATAGCGAAGCGTCGGGATGTCACCGCCATGAATCCAGCGTTCGAAGAAGCGATCGAGCGGGCGGCCCGACGCGGCTTCCATCGCGCGCTGGAAGTCGTCGGTTCCCGCCTTCTGGAATTTCCTCTCCGCGTAAAACCCCCGCAGTCCCCTGAAGAACGCCTCGTCGCCGACGAAGCGGCGGAGCATGTGCAGGACCGACGCGCCCTTGTCGTAGATGATCGCGCGGAAGATGCGCCCCTGCCCCTGGATGAGACCCAGGCGATAGCCGAGATCGATCGGCCCCTGATCCGATTCAGAGATGCTCCAGCGGCGGAACTGCCGCAGCATCGCGAAGAACGACGCGTTGCCATGCGCGCGCTGCGCGTAGAGCGCCGAGAAGTACTGCGCGAAGCCTTCGCTGATCCACTGCTCGTGATAGTTCTTCCAGCCGACCGCCTGGCCCCACCACTGATGCGCGAGCTCGTGCGACAGAAAGAACTCCGGAATGTTCGAGAACGCCGACGGATCGTTGCCCCAATAGAGTCGCGAGAAGGGCGCCGCGTTGTTGATGATGGAGAAATACGCCGGACTGTGTCCTCCCGGCACCTCGTGCTCGAGCATCGCGATCGTCAGCGACTCGTACGGCGTGTCGTCCATCAGCGTTTCGTAGAAGCGCATGACGTCGGCGGCGACCGGCGCAATCTCGCGTCCCTTGACGAGCTGCCGCGGATTCGCCTGCACGGTAATCGTCAACTTGTCGTACTGCCCCTTCGCTTCGATCACGGTGCTGGCCACCTGCGTCATGCGGCTGACCACGAGCGCGAAGTACCGCACCGGCTGGTTCGCGTTGAAGACGTAGGCGGCGCCCCCGGCCGACAGCGCGGCGTCGCGCAGCGACACGTCGCCGGGCGTGAGCTGTCCGCTCGCGATGCAGCTGTAGCCTTCGGGCACGGTGACGCGGATGCGCGCCCGCGCATAGTCGGTGACGACGTTCTGCGGATACCAGGCCGCGCGGCTGCTCAGGAGGAAGTTCGGCTCCGATCGGACCAGCGGCTCCGTCTCGGTGTCACCCTCCTGCTGCGCCTCGAGCGCGACCGTCTCGCGATCGAGCTCCTGCGTCGGCAGCCGCCCGCTGTAGGCGATGTCGAACGACAGCATCGCGCCGTGCTGCGCGGACACGGGCAGGTTGATGATGAGGCTGTCGTCGTGGCGGATGCGGAAGAACAGCAGCCGTCCAAATTCTGCGCTGACGACGCTGGTCACCGCCAGCGGCTCCGCCAGCCGCATCGTCAGCGTGGCGGCCGCGTCGGCCTGAACTCGCAGCGTCACGTGCGTGCGGCCTTCGATGAACTGGCGATCCGGATAGACGACCGTGTCCACGTTGTAGTCGATGACGTCGTAGGTGCGGAGGTCGTCTTCGTTGTAGGTGCGGCCGCGAATGGCGAGCGTCGGCGGCGACGCGTAGAGCGAGATCGCACGCTTGCGGGCGCGATCGAACAGCGTGATGTCTTCGGCGTTGCCGCCGCTGCGCGAGTAGGTGAGCGTGCCGAACTTGTTGGTGCGGACCTCGGCAAGGAAGTCGCCGGACTGCGGCAGGATGTACCACGTCTCGCGGCTGAGATCGCGCAGGTCGATGTTGAACGACTTCGGCGCTTCGACGGAGAAGACGTCCTGCGCGCGCTTGACCTGACGCGGGTCGGCGGGCATCGGCCGCAGCCCAGAGACATCGATGCGCGTCTCGAAGTCGGCGGGATGCATCCGGATGAACGCGGCGCCGAAGAGCGCGGTCAGCGTTTCGCTGCCGCTGAAGATGCGCAGCTGCCCCTTTTCCGTCGGGGGTGCCGGCGCAAACTGCATCTCGCCGCGTCCGAGCAGCACGAGCCCCGTCACGCCCTCGCCGCTGATCGCCTGGAACACGTAGCCGCTGTGCAGCGTGAACTGCACGTCCAGCGAGCGAACGGTGAATTCACGCGCCACGTACTGGGTCGTCGTGTCGAGGCGCAGCCGGTAGAGGCCCTGGACGAAGGTGAGCCGCGTGATGGCGACGATCCGCCACGAGTTCACGTCGCCGTCGCGCGGACGGCGCACGTCGAAGCGCGCCGTCAGCACGCGCGCCCGCGCGGCGGTCTCCGTCAGGATCTCGACGATGACGTGGTGGCCGTCGCCGGGCAGCGCGGATTCGAGCTGCGTGCGATCGCGCTCGGCGACGACCGCGCGCGTCGTCTCGTACGAGAAGAGATCGTCGGTCGCCTGCTCCGCCTCCTCTCCGGTGATGTCGGAGGTGGACAGCAGCGCCGGAAAGTCGTCGCGGTTGTTCTGCTGCAGGAGCAGTTCGAGCTTGTGGAGGAGCAGCGTGACGCCGTCAGGCGGTCCGGGTGGTCCCGGTGTCTGCTTGGCCGCTGTCGCGTCGTTCTGCGACGCGAAGGCGGGTGCGGACGCTGCGCACAGCAGGAGCGCCAGCGGGAGCGCGAGGCGGACGATCGGAAAAGCCATGCGGTCGCGCATCGCTGTCCCGACTATTAGACCTCAGATCACGCCGAGCGATCGCCCCACTTTCGCAAACGCATCGAGCGCAAACTGCAGCTCATCCCGCGTATGCGTGGCCGTGACAATCGTGCGCACGCGCGCTTTGTCGCGTGCAACGGTGGGAAAACCGATGCCCTGCGCAAACACGCCCTCCTGGAACAGCGTGTCGGACAGCTTCATCGCCAGCGCCGCCTCGCCGACGATCACCGGCGTGATGGGACTGTCGCTGACGCCGGTGTTGAAGCCGAGCGCCTGCAGGCCGCTCTTGAAGAAGCGCGTGTTCTCCCACAGCCGCTCGATGAGTTGCGGTTCGCCTTCGAGCACGTCAATCGCCGCAAGGCAGGCCGCGGCGACCGCCGGCGGATGCGACGTCGAGAAGAGAAACGGCCGCGCGCGGTGATGCAGGAACTCGATGAGCGCTTTCGAGCCGGCGACATACCCGCCAAGCGCGCCGATCGCCTTCGACAGCGTGCCGACCTGAATGTCCACGCGCCCGTGCATCTGGAAATGATCGACGGTGCCCCGGCCGCTGTGATGATCAGCCGGCGCCGATCGCGCGGCAGTTCCTGCACGATCGCGCGCGCGGCCTCGACGTCGCGATGCGGAAACACTTTGATCGTCGCGCGGCTCAACCTGGCGCCGTCGATGATGCTCGCGTGATTCAGCTCATCCGAGATGATGAAGTCGTCCTTGCCCAGCACGGACGACACCGTTCCGGCGTTCGCCGCGAAGCCGCTCTGAAAGACGACGGTGGCCTCGGTCTTCTTGAACTCCGCGAGCCGGTGTTCGAGCTGCATGTGGATGTCCATCGTGCCGGCGATGGTGCGGACCGAGCCCGATCCGACGCCAAGCGTTCGCGTCGCCTCGAGCGCCGCTTCCCGCAGCTTCGGGTGCGTCGTCAGGCCGAGGTAGTTGTTCGACGAGAGATTGACGACCTCAGCGTGGTCGAACAAGGTGTGGGCCTTCTGCTCACCGTCGAGGATGCGAAGGTGGCGATAGAGGCCTTGCGATTTGAGTGAATCGAGTTCGTCGGAAAGATAGCGGAGCGGATCGGGGCGCACCGCCCGATCTTATCGCCCTCAATAAAAGAGAATGAGGGCCCAGGGTAAAACCGCGGCGATCACATAAAAGGCGGCAAGCACCGCGACGGCGGCGTGTGTGCCACGCAGGTGAAGGCCGATGCCAAGGGAGGCGGCGACGAACTTTGCCATCATCAGCGCCGTCCCGTGGCCCAGATGCGCCATCAGCGCGGCGAGCAGCGGGTTGGCTTCGATGCCAGTGCCGAACGTCATGACGCCCATGTAAGTGAACGCGCCGTCGAACACCTGACAGAGGAGAAACACCACCAGGACGACGTTCCCGAACAGCAACGGCCGAGGTGGCCGCCTCCATACTTTCGGAACGCCAGTTCCGAATACAGACTCTGCGTTGGCGTACGCCATGTTCCTGGCGCACACATCCTCAAAGTGTGTGCCGGACTACGGCAACGCCAGAAGGACGTCAGAGCCCTCGCGGAACATTTCGGTGGCGCCGGCGTCACGAAGCGTCGCCGCCGTGTCACGGCCCTCCGTGTCCAGGTACGCATCCTCGTGGACGATGACGTGCGTGGCACCAAGCTCCCGAAGTATCGCGAGCGAGACGTCCGGGTGGCGGGGGATTTCGTTCAGCGCCACGATCGCGCGGCCGTAATGCAGCGGGAAGAAGCCGCTGTAGCCGTTGACGAGCGGCCGCCAGCGGTCGATCGAGTAGTACATCGCGCGCAGGTCGTAGTCGGGCTGGCCGAGCGGCAGGTCGGCGAGCACGGCGTCCGCGGGAAGGCCGCTGACGGCCCTGTAGACTCCGGGTGCGCGCGCCGGGCGCTCGAGGCGCGCCGCCGGCATCTTGAAGCCGCGTATCGGCGACAGGCCGTTGACCGTGAACGGCGAGGCGCCCGCTTCGAAGAGAAACGCCGCCACCAGCACGGCGAGCGTGACGAGGCCGTAGCGACGCCGCCCGAGCACCGCGGCGCCAAATGAGGCGAGCACTGTGAGCATCAGCACGACGACCATCGCGAAGCGTGCAGGCACGCGAAGACCTTCGAAGCCCGGAACGTAGTTCCACAAGAAGCGGTACGGCGATGCGAGGTCGAGCGGGCGTCCGAGCACCTGCGGCGCCGGCCCGAGCGATAGCCACATCGCGGCGAGCAGCGCGAGCAGGAAGAAGCCGCGCGATCGCATGAACGCGGCCGCGCGGGCGCGCAACGCCGGCGAGAGCCACAGCGCAACCGCGTACGCGATCCCGCCCCGCAGCAGCAGCTGCGTCGCGTCGCCAAGCCGTACGTCGAACAGCCAGAGATTGAGCGTCAGCCGCCTGAAGATGATCACCGCCGCGGCTGCGATGAAATGTCCCCACGCCAGCACGTAGAACAGTTCGCCGGCCCACCTTCGCCCCGCGGGCTGCGGCGGGCGAGCGCGGGAACCACACACAAGACCTATCAACGCAAGCAGAACCGGCACGACGCCAGGGAAGAGCTCCCCTTCGGGTTTCACGAAGACATCCGCGATCCGCGATCCCCAGAAGCGCTGCGCGGTTGACGCCGTTGCATACGAATAGACATCCGCCGACAGCCGCGTTGTCTCGCTCAGCGAGCGCGTGAGCTGCAGATCACGGCTGACACGCACGTACGGCAGGACGAAAGGCGCCACGATCAGGGCCGCGATAACGGCGGCGACGCTCAACGACACCCACGCGCGGCGATCCTTCACTCGTCCAGCACGCCACAGTTCCCAGACGACATACGCCGCGGCAAACGGCGAGAAGTAGAGGAGGTAATAGCCGCACGAGAGACCCTGGAGGACGACCGATGCTGTCGCGCCGGCGAGCGCGCGCGTGCGTCCGCCCACGGCCCAGCGCCTGAAGCCGTAGAGCGCCAATGGCATCCACTGCGACGAGAGCACCTGCAGGTGCGACGCCTGCGGCACCCGGTAAGGCGCGAACGCGAACACAAGGCCGCCGACCAACGCGGCTGCCGTGTTGCCTGTCAGCTCGCGCGCGAAGAGGAACATGCCGAGGCCGGAGAGGACGAACGTCGAAAGGAACAGCAGGTTGTAGCAGAGGATCGGATTCTTCGTCAGCGCGTAGATTGGAAACACCTGCAGCGCCTGCGGCACCAGATGTTCGGAGTAGGCGAGCGTCAGCGGCGCCGGGTGAAAGATGTTGGCGTCGAAGAAGTGCTGGAGGTGTGAGTAGTGCCCGAAGAAGATTCCGCGGAGCTGCTCGCAGTCCCACGCCAGAATCCACATGTTGAGGATCGAGTCGCCGAGGTCCCACGCCACGTCGCGCGCGATGCCGCGGGCGAGCGGCCACGTCATCACGACGGCGATGACGGTGTACGCGACCGTCGCGTACGACGCGCGTCCCTGCCCCGAGCCCGGTCGAGGGGTCATGCGTGGTCGTTGTCGTTCATCAACTCTTCGAACAGCACCTGCAGGATACCAGCGGTCGGGACCGCGAGGATCGCGCCGATCACGCCGAGCAGCGATCCGCCGATCAGCAGCGCGATGATCACGAACACCGCGCTGATGCCGACCTGACGCTGCATGATACGCGGCACGAGGATGTGGTTCTCGAGCTGCTGCTGCGCGAAGAAGAACGCGATCACGGCGAGCGCCAGCGCCGGTTTCACGGACAGCGCCACGGCGATCGCCGGCACCGCGGACAGAATCGGGCCGACGATCGGAATCATCTCGCCCACGCCGGCGATCAGCGCGAGCACATAGAAAAACGGCACCCCCATCAGCCAGAGGCCGAGCGCCGCGGTGCTGCCGATGACGCCGCCCAGCAGCAGCTGGCCGCCGAGCCACGCGCTCACCTTGTTGGTGACGCGGCGGCAGGCGTCTTCCACCTGGCCGCGCTTCTCGCGCGGAAACAGCCGCACGAACACGTTGACCAGGCCGCTGCTGTCCACCAGCAGGTAGAACGCGAGCACGAGGATGGTGATGACGCCGAAGACGCCGCCGACGAATCCGACGGCGGCGCCGACGATGAGGCCGATCGTGTCCTGCGCGCCGCCGCCGCCGGCGGTCTGCTGCACGGCTTCCTGCGCGGTGATCTCACGCGTCAGCAGGCCGCGGTTGATCAGCCACTGCTGCCCCTGATGCAGCAGCCGCGGAAACTCCATCAGGAGCTCGCGCGCCTGCATGACGATCGGCGGGATGACGAGAATGCCGATGACGACAATCACGCCGATGAGGAACAGGTAGATGACGAGGATCGCCGCCCAGCGCGGGACCTGCTGGCGGAGGAGCCGCTTCCGTTCGACGGCGTTGACGACGGGCGACAGCCCGATGGCGACGAGCGCGCTGATGTAGACGAGCATCAGCGCATCGCGCACTTCCCAGAGCGCCCAGCCGATGAAGACGGTCAGCGCGAGGCTGACCAGGGCGTAGCGGATGAGCGCGCGCGGCGAGTCGGAGGCGCTCACGCCTGCTGCAGATACCGGCGCGTAAACGCGGCGATATCGGCGTAGATCGAGCGGAGCTCGTTCGGGTCGGCGAGATAGACGATGCGGAACGATCCCGCCTCGGGCGGCATGCCGAAGCCCGATCCGTAGACGCAGAGAATGCCCGTCTCGCGCAGCAGCCCGAGCACGTAGTCTTCGTCCGTGCGTCCCGGCGGCAGCGTGACCATCGGCATCGCGTAGAACGCCGCGTGCGGCTGGTAGCAGCGGATCCCGGGAATGGCGTTGAGCGATTCGGCGGTGATGCGCGCCCGCTCGGCGAGCGCCTGCCGGAACGTGACCTGATGCGAGCGGTCACCGGTCAGCGCGGCGACGACGCCGTACTGCATCGGTCCGGGGCTGCACAGCCGTCCGTCCGCGAGCTTCTTCATCGCCGCGAGCGCGTCGTTGAGCCGCGGCGTCTGACCGACGGCGAGCCAGCCCGCGCGCCATCCGGGAGCAAGGTACGCCTTCGACAGGCTCGAGAGCGAAATGACGGGCGCGTCGCGGTCGAGGGTGCCGAGCAGCGGCACCGGACCATCGAAGCCGAGGTCGCCGTACACCTCGTCGGCTAGGATCGTCAGGTTGTGTTCGTCGGCGATCTCGAGCAGCCCGCGCCGCACCGACGGCGGATACACGGCGCCGGTCGGATTGTTCGGGTCGATCGTGACGAGCACGCGCGTGCGCGGCGTGATGAGACTGCGCAGGTGATCGAGATCCGGCTGCCAGTCGTGCTTCGGATCCGTCCGGTAGTAGCGCGCCTCGCCGCCAATCCTGGCGATCACGGCCGTGTAGAGCGGATAGGTCGGCAGCGGCACGAGCACCTCGTCGCCGATGTCGACGAGCGCGTTCAAGGCGAGATCGATCCCTTCGGAGGTGCCCGTGGTGATCAGCACGCGATCGGGACCCGTCGGAATCCCCTTGGCCGTATAGTCCGCGGCGACGGCTTCGCGCGCCGGCAGAATCCCCGGCGACGGCAGATAGCCGTTGTGACCGTCGCGCATCGCCCGCACCGCCGCTTCGATGAGATGCGCCGGCGTCTGGAAGCCGAACGCCACCGGGTCGCCGATATTGAGGTAGCGCACGCGCATGCCACGGGCCTCGACGGCCCGCGCTTCCGCGACGATGTTGCGAATCGCGTAGGAGAACCGGTTCACCCGTGAGGCGACTGGAATCGGTTTGGCGGCGCGCGAGATCTGCATCAGTGGTCCGTTCCCCATCTTACGCTTTTACACTAACTCAGCAGTAATTCATGTAACAATTACATGCAACTGCTCAACGTATCGGACGGCGCTCACAAGAACCGTAGCAATCATTGGAACTTTGCTACGGTCTCGACTGGCAAGGGCATTGATTATGTCCGCGGCGTGACGCGGCTCCCGCTCGCACTCCTCGTGTCTACGACGATCCTCGCAGGCCCCGCGGGCGTTTCCGCGCAGGGTTCGTCCTCGTCTGCGACCCCGGTCTCGCAAACGCCTGCCGGCACGTTCAAGTCCGGCGTCGAGCTGGTCACGGTGACCGCGGCGGTTCGTGACGCGCGGGGCCGCGTCGTTCGCGACCTGAAGAAGTCCGATTTCGTCGTCGTCGATTCGGGTTTCTCGCGGCCCATCCAGGACTTCTACGCGGGTGACTCGGCCGTCAGCGTCGCCATCCTGCTCGACATCAGCGGCAGCATGGGCGTCGGCGGCAACATGGATCGCGCGCGCGAGGCCGTGCGGCTGGTCCTCGCGCATCTGCAGACGCGCGGCGACGAGGCCGCGCTCTACACGTTCGATTCGAAGCTTCAGGAAGTCGTCCCTTTCACCACGGACCTGAACCGCATCCGCGCGCTGAGCCTGGCAGGCCGTCCGTGGGGGCTGACGTCGCTCTATGACGCGGTCGCGGCGACGGCGCGGTCGGTGGGGGAGAGGGCAAACCGGCATCGCGCCGTGCTCGTCATCACTGATGGAGTGGATACGGGCAGCACGATGAAAGCTCCGGAGGTTTCGGGCGTCGCCAGCTCCATTGACGTGCCCGTGTATCTCCTGACGGTCGTCAACCCTCTCGATCATCCGGGCGGCCAGCTGTCCGTCGTCGGCACGGCCGGCAACGAGCAGACCGACATCGGGACGCTGTCGGACCTGGCGCGCTGGACGGGAGGGGACATGCGCATCTGCAGCATGCCCGAGCACACGCTCGCCGCGGTTGACGATTTGTTTGGCGAGCTGCGTTATCAGTACCTCATCACCTTCGAGCCGGGTCTCGTTCCTGGTTGGCACCCGCTCGAGATTCGGATCCAGAAGAAGAACCTTGTCGTGCACGCGCGAGGCGGCTACATGGCCGCGGCGCGCTAGTTGGTGGTCTTAGGAGGAAAGTCAATGCGTAAGAGCCTTATTGCAGCATCGTTGCTGTCACTCACTGTGGCGATGGCCCCGGCATGCGCCACGAAGAAATACGTTCGTACCGAAGTGGGGAACGTCAACTCGAAGGTGGACACGCTGAGCAGCACCGTCGAGCAGACGCAGTCGCGCGTGCAGCAGGACGAGGCGCGCATCGGCCAGGTCGATCAGAAGGCCGAGGCGGCCGGCACCGCGGCGCAGACGGCGCAGAACACTGCCAACCAGGCGCAGCAGGCGGCGCGTCAGGTGGATACCAAGGTCGATCGCGTGCAGGCCGATCTGTCGGCCAACATCGCGGCGGGCCGCAAGCTTGTCTATGAGGTCACCCTGAGCGAAGACCAGGGGAACTTCAAGTTCGGCAAGACCGACCTTCCGGACGAAGCGAAGGCGCGGATCGATCAGGTGGTCAGCCAGCTCAAGGGCGAGGCGGGCAAGGACATCTACATCGAGATCGAGGGGCACACCGACAACGTCGGCTCGAAGGAGCTGAACTACGAGCTCGGTCTCGAGCGCGCGGAAGCGGTGAAGCGGTATCTCTACGCGCAGCACCAGATTCCGCTGCACAAGATCAGCGTGATCAGCTACGGCGAAGAGAAGCCGGTCTCGCCGAACAACACGCGTGACGGCCGCGCGCAGAACCGCCGCGTCGTCATTCGCGTCCTGTCGTAGGATCGCGTCCATCTGCCGGGTCCGGAAGGACCAGGCCTGCACTACCGAAGGCGTCCGAAATCGACGGGCGCCTTCGCCGCTTCCTTTCCTTTTTCCCCGATCGACATCACATAGGTGCCGCGCGGATCGAGCCCTCGTCCGTCGAACACCGCGACGACGAGTCCGCCGGATGGCGCCTGGCCGTTTTGCGCGGCGGTGCCGCCGGCGGCGTACGGATACGGAAACGTGCCGGAGATTCGCGGACCGAATCGCGGCATGCGAGCGATCGTGATGGGCTGAATGGCCGTGCCTGCCGCTGTCAGCAGCGTCACGGTGAACTCGGGGACCCCGACGTAGTTGTTCAGCGGATGAAATGTCAGATCAGCGACGAGGTCGACGCGCGACGGGTTGTCGCCAAGCGTCGCGATGGCTTCGCGCTGTCCATAGAGCCGCTCGCCGGCGCGCGCGCGCGCTTCGGCGTCGAGGACGTTGCGGCGGAAGGGCGTGACGACCTCGACGTAGTCGACGGGCGGCTGCATCACGTCCACGTGATAGGGCGCGTGGAAGCGCGTTCGCGCGTCGTCAATGCGGCTGCTGCCAATCTGGATCGCCTCCGCAAGCGACTGCGGATCGAGCGCCTGGTCGAAGGCCGCCAGCACTGCGGTCGACGCAAGCACTGCCGCGGCAACGATGCCCGTGCGTTCCATGACCGCATGGTAGCGCACGGGCGAAGCAGAGCTGCCTACTGTGCTGGGAAGACCGGGGTATTTGGATCGGCCACGGACAGCTGGCCGCGAATCTCGCCGCCGGGGAAAGCCGAGGTGTGGATGTTGACGTACGCGTTGCCGCCGGCAATCGCCTGCAGCGCGTCGCCGAACGTGCGGATGCCGATCTCCGGCCGCGCGTGGAATGCGGGGCCGTCGTGCACGCGGAACTGGAGCGTGAAATCACCGGTCCGGCCGCTGCCGATTGGAAAGTCGATCACCACGGGACCAGACACGCCTTTCGGGCCGACATGGATGTGCGAGGCGGTCGAGCCGTTCGGCAGGTTGAAGACGCGCAGGGTCACCGCGATTTCCTCGCTGGTGGCGACTTCGGCCTTCGCATCGTTCTCTCCTTGAAGTTGATTCGAGCGGCTGCCAAGCACAGCAGAAAACAGACCAGGCTCGATCGACGACAGATCAACGAGATAGCCCGTGATCCGCGCGTAAAGACCTTACGCGGGCCGAAAACGCTTTCGTCGGGCTAGACTGGCCGCGTGGAACTCACCGACAGGGTTGCACTCATCACCGGCGGGCGACGCATCGGCGCGTTCCTAGCGAAGGAGTTCGCCCGCAAAGGGGCGCACATCACGATGGTCTATCGCGGAGCGCGTCCCGAGGCCGCGGAAGCGTTGCTCATTCAGGCGGATCTCCAGGAACCCGACGCGTGCCGCCGTGTCGTCGAGCAGACCGTGGCCAGGTTCGGGCGTCTCGACGTGCTCGTCAACATGGCGTCCATCTATCGCCAGAAGACGATTGACGACCTGACGCTTGCGGACTGGGACGAGCAGATGGCGGTGGACCTGCGGGCGGCATGGCTCTGCTCGCACGCGGCGGTGCCGCATATGCGGCGCGTCCGCGGCGGCCGCATCATCAACTTTTCGGATTGGGTTGCCCGCAGCGGGCGGCCGCGCTATGCGGGATATCTGCCCTACTACGTGGCGAAGGCGGGCGTGATCGCGCTGACCGAAGCGCTCGCGCTCGAACTGGCGGCGGATCAGATTCTCGTGAACGCGATTGCGCCGGGTCCGATCGTGGCGCCGCCCGGCACGTCAGCGACCGAGTCGGCTGCCGTCGAACGCGCGACGCCGCTCGGACGCTGGGGCGGCGAGATGGAGATCGCCAAAGCCGTGCTCGCGCTCGTCGAGAGCGATTTCATTACCGGCGAGACGATCCGTGTCGATGGCGGGCGCCATGTGAAATAGCCACATCGTACGTTTCGATCTTCTCCTCCGCCGGGCCCGCCTTCACCTCGCCAGTGTGCACATCGAACTGCGAGCCGTGCCACGGACACTGGACGGTGCCGCACATCAGCGCGCCGTCGGACAGCGGTCCGCCCCGGTGCGTGCAGCGATCCTGAAACGCGGCGTATCCCTTTCCCGTGCGTCCGACCGCGACCCGTTTGCCATCGACGTGCACGAGCTTCATCTGATTCATCTCGAGGCCGTGCGCGGCATCGTCGAGCGCGGCAACCTTCTCGCCGTCCACGCGCTCCTCCTGCCACGTGCCCGCGCTTGCGTAGCGATGATCGACACCAATCTGATTGCGATAGGCAAGCGTGCCACCCATCCATCCGGCGGCGCACAGCGTAGCGGTGCCGGCGCCATGCAGCGCAATCGGCAGCGCGTTGCCGCCGCGTCTGCGGCCGGCGAGCCAGCCGGCGGCGAAGAGCGCAAGCGAGGCGACGTTGAGGAGCGCGTGTTTGGTGGCTCGCTCTTTCGCCGAGCTCTGCGGCGGAACGCTGCCGAGGTAGTCGATCGCGCCGGGAACAGCCGCCACCAGCCCGGCGACGAGTCCTGCCGGCACCAGATATCTGGAAACGGTTTTCAGTTCGTCATTGCCGGTCATCGCCGCCGCGACACGGAATCCCCATCCGCCGCTCAGAAAAACGAACGGAAACGGAATGAGCATCGGATGAATCGGATGCGACTTGAAGGAAGCTGTGCTTTTCATAGCGCAGCGCAGGTGCAAACACTACGCCTTCACGCCTAGGCGATCGAGGATCTCGGTGAGCGTCGCCGCCGCGCAGTGGAGCGGCAGATTGCTGATGTAGAAGTGGCGCGCGCCGACGTCCATCATCGCGCGCAGCGTGTGCGCGCACACGTCGATGGGCGTCGCGCCCGCGTCGAACTCACGCGACAGCCCGTCGACCGGTACAGGAAGGAACTGGTTGAGCGCGGCGAGCGTCTTCGCATTGGCGCTTCGGTAGAAGAAGACGCCGAACATTCCCGGTTTCGTGAGGCCGCGGCGTCCGGCCTCGTCGATGAAGCGCGCGACGGGCGCGACATTCAGGTGGCTGACGATCTGCGTCAGGTAGTACTCGGCGTTGAAGCAGTCGTCGATCAGGTACTCGACCTGCGCAGCGGGGTCCCCATAGGGATTCGCCCAGCCGCCGAGCGTCAGGCGCGGTTCACGTGCACGGATTTTTTCGCGCAGCTGCCACGCGTGCGCGACGCACCGCGGCCGCCCCACACGCTTGTCCCCTCCCAGTACCACCAGCGAGTGAAAGCCGTGCTGCCACGCCTGCTCCGCGTACGACAGGCAGAACTCCAGCGAATGCTTCGACGTCAGGAACGGGATGACGTGATTGCGCGCCACGTCGCGCCCGAGGTTCGTGACGAGATGCCGGAGGTTGTTCTCTTCCTGCGTACCGACCGCGCTGTCCGTGAGAAACACGCGTACATCGCGCCGGGCGAGGCTGCGCACGGCGTGGTACATGTCGATCCACGCGTCCATCCCTTCGCGCGATCCAAGCTCTGCACGCGGGGGACGGAGCTCCGCCGCGATCACCGTGCTCTGAGAATTCAGCGCAACCGGGATTGACACCTGCTGGTTATGTCCTTCGCTCATACGAACCGGGTACTCCGTTGTCGCGCCCGGCAAAATCGAGTTCCCCAGGCTGCCGTTGTGTGCAGCAACCAACAGTTGATACCGACCACGAGAGCTATTCTATGGGGAGTGACCGGTACGCGGCAGTATCTCCTCGAGCGGATCGACGACGTGGCAGTGGTGCAGGTGTATGCGGACGGCTTCACCTCGCTGCCGCTCGAACACAAGATTCTGGTCTGGCACCTCTACCTCGCGGCGCTGGCGGGGCGCGACATCTTCTACGACCAGCGGCACCGGCTCAATCTCGAGATCCGCGATCTGCTGGAAGCGATCCTGCGCCACGAGGCGCACGTCGATCCCGCCGTGCTCGCGGAGGTGCGCCGCTACACGAAGCTGTTCTGGATCAACACGGGCCCGTTCAACAACCTCACGGCGCGGAAATTCGTGCTCAACCTGACGCGCGAGCAGCTCCTCGCCGCCGTGCATGCCGCCGCGCGGGAAGGCGCCACCTTCGCCAGCACGCCCGAAGCGCTCGTCGACCGGCTGTCGCCGATGTTGTTCGACCCGTCGTTCGACGCGGTGGTCACCAACAAGACGCCGGGCGGCGATCGCGACATCCTCGAGGCGAGCAGCAACAACCTGTATGTCGGCGTCCGCATGTCGGACCTGGCGAATTTCCACGAGCGCTACGGCCTCAACTCGCGCCTCGTCAAACGCGATGGCCATCTCGCCGAGGAGGTGTACCGCGTCGGCGGCACATCGCGTGGGTGAGCGACCAGGACTCGCCGGTCGACACCATCAACGGCTTCGTCGAGGTCTACATGGACCCGCGCGGCGTCAAGGGCTCCTGGGAAGCGCTCGTCTACATCGTCAACGAAGAGAAGACCCGGAAGATCGAGACGCTCGCCGCCAACGCGCAATGGTTCGAGGATCACATGCCGTTCGAGCCGCGGTTCCGCAAGAGCAACGTGCTCGGGATCACGGCCAAGGCGATCGAGGTGGTGTTCGAGACCGGCGATTCGGGACCACTGACGCCGATCGGCATCAACCTTCCCAACGAACAGAAGATCCGCGAGCAGTACGGCAGCAAGTCGGTCTCGCTCTTCAACATCAACGAGGCGTACGAGGAATCGACGCCCGAAGGCATGCGCACGGAGTTCTCGTGGACGCCCGAGGAAGCCGCGCGCGCGAAGAAGTGGGGCGCCTTCGCGCTCGAGGTGACGACGGAAATCCACGAGGTCATCGGGCATGGCTCGGGCCGGATGGCCGACGGCGTCGGCTCGCCGCACCTGATGCTGAAGGAGCAGTACTCGGCGATCGAGGAAACGCGCGCGGATCTGATCGCGCTCTACTTCGTCGCGGATCCCACACTCGCCGACCTCGGCATCGTCGGCGCGGAGGATCACGCCGAGCTCATCCAGACTGCGTTCGAGTACTACGCGCGCAACGCGCTCGTGCAGCTCCGCCGCATCCGCGAGGGAACGACCATCGAAGAAGATCACATGCGGAACCGGCAGATGATCGTCGCGTGGCTGATCGCGCACACCCGCGCCATCGAGGTACGGAAGTGCGACGGCAAGACCTACTACGTGATGACGGACGCGGCCGCGTTTCGCCAGGGCGTCGGCCGGCTGCTCGCCGAAGTCCAGCGCATCAAGAGCGAGGGGGACTACGAGGCGGCGCGCGCGCTGTTCGACGCCTACGGCATTCATTTCGATCCGGCGCTCCGCGACGAGGTGGTGGCGCGTGTCGATGCGCTCCACCTGCCGTCGTATACGGCCATCGTGATGCCGCGGCTGATGGCGAGGTCTCGCGACGGGGAAATCGTCGACGTGGAGATTTCCTACCCGTGCGACCTGGAGACGCAGATGCTGGACTTCTCCACCTTCGCACGCTCGGCCGATGCTCTCGCGACGCCTGCCGCCTCACGGTGATCTCAACGCGCTGACGCGCGCGCTGGCGCAGCGGCGCGCCGAGGGCCTCCCGGTCGCCGACCTCACCGAGTCGAATCCCACGCGCGCGGGCTTGACGTATCCCGCCGATCTGCTCGCCGCACTGGCGTCCGAGGCGGCGCTCCGCTACGAGCCGCAGGCGCTGGGGATGCCATCAGCCCGCGAGGCGGTCGCGCGCGATCACGCGCGGCGCGGCGTCGCCGTCGATCCCGATCGCGTCATCCTCACGGCGAGCACGAGCGAAGCCTATACGTGGCTCTTCAAGCTGCTGTGCGACGCCGGCGATACGGTCCTCGTGCCGCGTCCGAGCTACCCGCTCTTCGAACATCTCACGCAGATCGAAGGCGTCCGCACGTTTCCGTTCACTCTCGAATACCACGGGCGATGGGAGATCGATTTCGCGACGATGCAGAGCGCGCCGGAGGACGCGCGCGCGGTGATCATCGTCTCGCCGAACAATCCGACCGGGTCGTACCTCACCCCGCGCGAGCTCGATCGACTGCTCGCGCTCTGTCGCGATCGCGGCTGGGTGCTGATCGTCGATGAAGTGTTCGCCGACTATCCGCTGGATGTGCGCGCGCCGCTCACCGACATCGCGGCGCGCGCGGACGTGCCGGCGTTCACGCTCGGCGGCCTGTCGAAGACGGCCGGTCTGCCGCAGTTGAAGCTTGGGTGGATCGTCGCCGGCGGGCCGTCCGAGGCGTGCACGGCGGCGCTCGCCGGCATCGAGCTGATCGCCGACAGCTTTCTGTCCGTCAGCACGCCGGTGCAGGTCGCGGCGGGGCAGCTACTGGAACGGGGCGCGACTATCCGCACCCAGATTCACGAGCGTGTGCGTGCGAACCTGACGGTACTTCGACAGAACGCGCAATCCTTCCCGGCGTGCGAGGTGCTGAGAGTCGAAGGCGGATGGTCGGCGGTGATCCGCGTGCCGGCGATGCTCACGGAAGAACAGCTCATCCTCGAGTTGCTGCATCGCGAAGGGATCGTCGCGCATCCCGGATATTTCTTCGACTTTCCGCGCGAGGCGTTTCTCGTCGTCAGCCTGCTGCCGCCGCTTGACGTCTTTCAGGACGCCACGGCGCGGCTGCTGCGGTTTGCGAGCTCGTGACGGCAATATTTTTCGGTCACGTCGCGGCATTACGATTGCACCGCGACTGAAGCCGCCGTATGACACGCCGCGCCGGGACGCTGATCCCACTCTTCTCTCTTCCCTCGTCACGCTCGTGGGGCATCGGCGAAATCGGCGACATCGCCGCCATCGCCCGCTGGCTCGACGCGGCGGGCATCCGCATCCTGCAGCTGCTGCCGATCAACGAGATGCCGCCCGGCGAATCGTCGCCGTATTCCGCGCTGAGCGCGATGGCGATCGATCCGCAGTTCATCACCCTCGACGAGGTGGAGGACTTCCAGGAGATCGGCGGCGAGGAGGCGCTCGAGCCCGGGCTGCGCGCGCGTCTCGACGCGGTGCGCGTCGCGCCGCGCATTCAGTACGCGGAGGTACGCGCGCTGAAGGAACTCGTGCTGCGGCGCTGCTGCGAACGGTTCCAGCGTGTCGAGAGTCAAGGCGACACGCCGCGCGCCGGGGCGTTTCACGAGTACGTCTCGGATGAAGGCTGGTGGCTGAACGACTACGCGCTGTTTCGCGCGCTGCACGCGCAGCACGACGAGCGCGCGTGGTGGGACTGGCCCGAGACGCTGCGCTGCCGCCGGTCGGACGCGCTCGAGCGTGCGCGCGCGGAGCTGGCCGAGGAAATTCTCTATCGGCAGTACCTGCAGTGGCTGGCGGGCGATCAGTGGCGCCGCGCGCGGGAGCAGGCCGCCGGCGTCGCGCTGTTCGGCGACCTGCCGTTCATGGTGAGCGGCGACAGCGCGGACGTCTGGGCCCGTCAGGATGAATTCCGCATGGACGCATCGGTCGGCGTTCCTCCGGACGCGTTCAGCGAGACGGGCCAGGATTGGGGACTGCCGGTCTACCGGTGGGACGTGCTGGCGCAGCGCGATTTCGACTGGCTGCGCGACCGCGCGCATCGCAACGCGGAGCTGTTCGACGGCTACCGCGTCGATCATCTCGTCGGCTTTTATCGCACCTACTTCCGGCCGCACGACGGCAGCGCGGCGCAGTTCATCCCCGGCGAACAGGATGCGCAGCTGGCGCTCGGCGAGGGTGTGCTCGACGTCTTTCGCGAACCGGGGTCCGAAATCATCGCCGAGGATCTCGGCGTCGTTCCCGACTTCGTGCGTGCGTCGCTGGCGCGCCTGAACGTCGCCGGCTACAAAGTCTTCCGCTGGGAGCGGCAGTGGCACGTCGAGGGGCAGCCGTTCAAGGACCCGGTCACCGACTATCCCGCGGTTTCGGTGGCGACGTCCGGCACGCACGACACCGAGCCGATGGTCATCTGGTGGGAGGAAGCGTCACACGAGGAGCGCTCGGCCGTGCTCGCGATTCCCTCGGTGCGCGCGCTGCTGACACCGGAGGACCTGACGGCGATTGATGACGCCGGCCTGCCGCACGCGGTGCGCGAGGCGCTGCTCGAAACGCTCTTCGCCTCCGGCTCGAACAGGTTGATCCTTCCCATCGGCGACATCTTTGGCTGGCGGGCTCGAATCAATCAGCCCGCGACGGTCAGCGATCTCAACTGGACGTGGCGGCTGCCGTGGCCATCCGATCGAATGTCAACGGAACCGGTGGCGATGCAGGTCGCGCGGCAGCTCAAGGAATGGTGCGTCCGCCACGGGCGGACGTAGAGGCGGACCTCAGGTCCGCTTCTGAATCTTCGCCCACGAATCCTTGAGCGTGACCGTCCGGTTGAAGACCGGCGTGCCGGCTCGCGAATCCGGATCCACGCAGAAGTATCCCTGCCGCTCGAATTGACAGCGGTCGCCCGCCGGCGCTGACGCGAGCGACGGCTCGACCTTCGCGCCGGTGACGCGTTCGAGCGAATCCGGATTCAGGTCTTCGAGCGGATCGCGTCCGCCCTCGCCCGGATCTTCCGATGTGAACAACCGGTCGTAGAGGCGCACTTCGGCGTCAACCGCGTGATCGGCGGAGACCCAGTGGATCGTTCCCTTGACGCGGCGCGACGCCGTCGATCCGTTCAGCGATTCGGGATCGTAGGTGCAGCGAAGCTCGGTGATCGTTCCCGACGCATCGTGCACGGCGCGCTCGCATTTCAGGATGTAGGCATAGCGCAGCCGCACTTCGTTGCCCGGTGAGAGCCGGAAGAATTTCTTCGGCGGCGTCTCCATGAAGTCGTCCTGCTCGATGTAGAGCACGCGCGAGAACGGGATGCGGCGCGAGCCGGCGTTCGGATCCTCGGGGTTGTTGATCGCCTCGACGTCTTCCGTCCGGCCCTCCGCATAGTTCTCGATGACGACCTTCAGCGGACGCAGGACGGCCATCCGGCGCCAGGCCATTTTGTTGAGAACCTCGCGTACGGAGAAGTCGAACATCGCCACATCAACCACGCTGTTGGCCTTGGCTACCCCGATCCGCTTGACGAAGTCGCGCACCGCCTCCGGCGGGACGCCGCGCCGGCGCAACCCTGACTCGATCTGCCGCGGGTGATAGATGCCGAGCGCGTCGAGATACCAGTCATAGAGCGGCCGGTGATCTTCGTACTCGAGCGTGCACAACGAGTGCGTCACGCCTTCAATCGAGTCCGACTGCCCGTGCGCCCAGTCGTACATCGGATAGATGCACCACGTATCGCCCGTCCGCTGGTGCGGCGTCTTGCGAATGCGATACATGACCGGGTCGCGCAGGTTGACGTTGCCGGAGGCCATGTCGATCTTGGCGCGCAGCGTTTTCGCGCCATCGTCGAACTCGCCGGCACGCATGCGCCGGAAGAGATCGAGGCTCTCCTCACTCGGCCGGTTGCGATACGGGCTTTCGCGGCCGGGCTCGGTCAGCGTGCCGCGGTAGTCGCGCATCTCGTCTGCCGTGAGCTCGTCGACGTAGGCCTTCCCCGCGCGAATCAGCTGCTCGGCCCATTGATAGAGCTGCTCGAAGTAGTCCGACGCGTGATACAGCCGATCGTCCCAGTCGAAGCCGAGCCAGCGGATGTCCTCCATGATCTGATCGACGTATTCCTGCGTCTCCTTGACCGGGTTGGTGTCGTCGAGCCGCAGGTTGCAGGCGCCGCCGAACTCGGTGGCGACTCCGAAGTCGAGGCAGATCGCCTTGGCGTGGCCGATGTGCAGGTACCCGTTCGGTTCCGGCGGAAAACGCGTGTGCACACGGCCGCCGTGCTTGCCGGTGCGCATGTCTTCCGCGACGATTTCGCGAACGAAATCAAGCGGGGCGACGGGTGCCGAGGTCCCCGCGTCGGAGTCCATCCAACAATTATTACAGAGGCTCGACGTCTTCTGCGGTTGCGTCCTCGGGGAGTCCCATCAGGTTCATCTGCTTCAGGACCCGCGGGATGGTGTCAATCGATTCGGCGGGCGGAATCTCCTCGGCGGTCGTCACCTTCAGGTCCTTCATGCGGCGCGCGGTGACGAGGACGCGCGATTCGAGCGAACCGGCGGCCTGGTTGTAGGACTGGACGGCGCCATCCAGCCGTTTGCGGACTTCGTTCAGGTGTCCCGCGAAGATCGCAAGGCGCTCGTAGAGCTCGCGCCCGAGCGCCGCGACCTCCCGGAAATTCTCGGTGAGCGCCTCCTGCCGCCACGAGTGCGCCACGGTCGTCAGCAGCGCGATCAGCGTGATCGGGCTCGCCAGCAGCACGCGCTGTGTGAGGCCGTGCTCGATGAGGCTCAAATCGTTCTGCAGCGCCGCACTGAACAGCGTTTCGCCGGGCAGGAACATCACGACGAACTCGGGCGACTGCGCGAGCGCCTCCCAGTACGCCTTGCTCCCCAGCTTGTCCATGTGATCGCGCACCTGGCGGGCGTGCGCCTGCAGCTTGATCGCGCGCATCTCATCGTCGGCCGCCGCCTGCGCGTCGAGAAACGCCTCGAGCGGCGCCTTCGCATCGACGACGATCTGCTTGCCGCCGGGGACATGCACGACCAGATCGGGACGAAGGCGCCCGTTCTCGCCCTGCAGCGACGGCTGCTCGTCGAAGTCGCAGCGCGGCAGCATCCCCGCGATCTCGACGACGCGGCGAAGCTGCATTTCGCCCCAGCGGCCGCGGACCGCGGGCGTGCGCAGCGCGCGCGACAGCGTCTCGGCGCTCGAGCTGAGCGCGCTCACTTTTTCCGTCAGCCGCGCGTAGGCATCGATCCGCTGATGCTCGGCCTGCGCGAGCTTGACGTCCACCTGCTTGAGCGTGTCCGCAATAGGCTGCACGAGACCGTCGAACGCTTGTTGACGTGAATCAAGAGAATCGAGGAAGGCCGTGCGATTGTTGTGCAGCGCGTCCGCGGCGAGCGACTGAAACGCCTCGCGCATGGTGCCGAGCGCGTCGCGTTCGCGCTGGACCTGCGCTTCGAGCCATTCGTTGTCGCGTCTGGCCGCCGCCAGGAAGTACGCCAGCACCGCCACGCCGAGCCCCGCGGCGATGCTTTATGAGGAGGACCATGGGAGCCGGCTCGAAGTGTAACAGCACTGACCGATCTGTAAGCAGCGCTGCCCGTCCTACACGAAGACCGGCGAATTTGCGGGCGAATTCGCCCACGCAGCACGGTGCGTCCGTTGCACCCGGACGCGGCCGTGGTCAAACGAGCCGTCCCGGGAGAACCGTATTCCCTCGATGATGGCCTGGGCACCCGCAGGATAGAGAGCGACGGACGAACCTATACCGAAGTCCTCGAACTGGCGGCAGCCCTCGCCTCACAGCCGGTTGTCGAGCAAGCGATTCGCGGCCGTGCGTCGCGGTACGCCGACCTCGACGTCCGCACGTTCTCGCCGGTTCGCCGCATCGATCGCAGCGGCGGGGCTCTGCACGTCATCAGCGAGATGCCGTCGGGCGTCCGCCTCTCACATCTCCTCGCGCATCTGGAATCGACAGGCGAGGTCGCCCCCGAGTCCGCGATGCTCGAGCTCGCCTCGCTCGTCATCAATGCCGTGGCCTCGCTGCACGCCTGGCCGGGCGGTCTCGCGCACGGCGCCATCAGTCCTGGCCACGTGCTCATCACCAACGACGGCCGCGTGATGCTGACCGACTGTGTCTTCGGCGCCGGCCTCGAGGTGCTGCAGCGCAACCGCGAGTCGCTGTGGAAGGAATTCGGGCTGGCGATGCCGCCCTCGGCGAATCTTGCGCGCTTCGATCAGCAGGCCGACGTCACGCAGATGGGGGCGGTGATCCTCTCCATCATCCTGCAGCGGCCGATGCGCGCGCATGAATATCCGCGGGGGGTGAGCGATCTGGTCGTCACCGCGACCGAATCGTCACACGTGCCGGGCTCGCCGGGCGCCGCCTCGGCGCTTCGCATGTGGCTGCAGGAAGCACTGCAGATCCATCCGCGGCTCGCCTTCCGCTCCGCCGTGGAAGCGCAGCGATCGTTTGCCGACATCAACAACCGTCCGGGCGCGCGCCGTGCGGGCGCGATGGCGCTGCAGGTGCTGCTGCAGACAACCTGTGGCGAACCGCAGGCCACGCAGAAGCCGGTCGTGCTGAATACGCCGATGCAGGCGCCGGCGCCGCAGCCGACACCCGCGACGCCTCAGCCACCCGCGACCGAGCCGAAGCCGAACAGTCCGTTCGACTCGATCCTCAGGTCAGTTTTCCCGAAACACTGAACGATCAGAAGGCGATGCGTGCGGCGAGCTGCATGACACGGCCATTGAGCTGTCGTGTCCGCTGGCCGAACTGCGGATTCGGCACGAGCACAGTCGGCGCGAGTCCCGTGGACTGTATGTTGTTCACGGCGGTGTAATTCGGCCGGTTCGTCAGGTTGAACGCTTCCCAGATGAGTGACCACTGACCGGTCGAGCCGACGTGGAACCGCCGCGCGATGCGCGGATCCAACGATGCCTGATGCGGCAGCCGGTACTGATTCCACGTGGTGCCGGGCGCGAGGTCGTTGAACGCATTGAAATCGCCGTTGATATCGCCGTTCACGTACGCGCTGTACGGGTTGCCGGTGTGCCACCGGGAGACCAGGCCGTATTCCCAATCTTTCAGCAGCCGCTTGCTCAACCCGTGCTTGTCCACGGCGAGGAGCGAGGTGTCGTACATTGCGGAGATGACGAGCTGCTGGTGCTGGTCGTTGTTGCCCGGGTAGCGCGTCTGCAGCGTCGCGCCGTCGATGGCAAGCGTGCGCCGCGCGCCGGCGTCGCCGAACACCATGCCGATCGGCTGCTGCGGCGTTTCGTCGGACCGCGAGAGCGTGTACGCGATTGTGTAGAACAGCTGCTGCAGAACGCGCGCGCGTGCGTGAAGCGTCACACCGTTGTAGATCGATTCCCCGGTGCTTTGGAACGAGACGACGCGCGTCGGCAGCGGCACGAACGCGCGCCCGATGTTGACGTCGACGGCACGCGGCAGCCGCTCGCCCCGCGCGAACAGGTAATCGATCCCAAGCGAGCCCGCCCGGTATTTCTCCACTTCCCAGCCGGCCGACGCCTGGTGCACCCGTGCCGCGTTGAACGTCGGATCGATAGTGGTGGGGAATGGGAACGAATGTAGCGCGGCAATCACGGTGGGGGTCGATCCGTAGAACAACCCGTACGCCGCGCGGAATACACTCTTCCGCTCGCCCGGCGCGTATGCCATGCCGACCCGTGGGGCCCAGTTGTTCAGATTGAGCGGCATCGCCTTCTCGAAGTCCTGCGCGTCGTACCGAAGTCCGAGGTCGATGCTGAGCGCGGCCGTGGCTCGCCACGCGTCCTCGAAGAACGCGCCGTACTGAGTGAGGTCCGCGTTCATCGACACGGGGAAGAGGCTGTCGATCGAGAATTGCCCGCTGTTTCGATCTCTCAGCACGTCCGCGCCGGCCTTGAACGAGTGGCCGCCGGCGATCCACGACAGCGCATCGCCGAACTGCATGCGATCGGTCACAAACTCGTGGGGACCGTACAGGTTCGCCTGCGCCGCAGCCTCGTCGCGATTCCGCGCGACCTGCATGCGCGCGTCGTTGACCAACCAGCCGCCGATGCCGCTCTCCAGCGAACCCGCGATAGACCGGTTCCGCAACAGCGACGGGGCGCTCGCACTATCGAGCACTTCGCCGTCGTACTGCTGGTTCATGTAGCGCAGCATCAGATGCTGTCCGGCGAACGCGTGGTCCGTGCGCGCGACCAGCAGATTCTGATCTTGATCCGCGGGCGCGGTCGTCGATCGGCGTAGACCGTCGTAGCTGACGAAGAAGAAGTTGTGTTCCTTTGAGATGGGACCGCCCAGCGTCGCGCCGAACTGGTTGTTCCGATACGGTGTGGTTTCGAGGCCAGCCCTCTCATCGATGGTTCGTTCGGCGTTGAGGGCGCGATCGCCGAAGAACTCGTACGCGGATCCGCGGAGGCTGTTGCCGCCCGACCGCGTGACGATGTTGAAGGTCGACCCCGCCGCGCGGCCGACGTCCGCCGGCGCGCCGTTGGTTTCGACGCGGAATCCCTCGATGGATCCCTCGCTCACCTGGTAGGGCACGCGCGTCGGTCCCTCGAGGCCGATCGGTTCGCCCGTGAGGCTGCTCGTGTGATCGAAGCCATCGATGACGAAGCGATTCTGCGCGCTCGGCAGGTTCATCACGCTGAGGCCGCCGGTGGCGGCATCCTCGGAGATCGCCGGCGTGAGCTCCGCGAGGCTTGGATAGCGCCGCCCGAGGACCGGCAGATCCTGCGCTTCGGTTTCCGCGACGATGGCGCTCGCGTGCGTGCGGGCGGACTCCGCAATCGGCGGATACGGATTCAGCGCAATCGTCTCCGGCAGCGGCGCGTGGCGCAGCGGCAGCTCGATCTGCAGGCGTTGCGCCGGCACGAGGACGATGTCGTCCTGACGACGGCCGGCGAACCCGTCGTGTTCGACGGTGACTTGATAGCGGCCCGCCGCAACGGCAGGGAACGCAAAGCGGCCGTGATCGTCGCTGCGCGTCTGGCGGTCGACGCCCGTGTCGGCGTTGGTCAGCGTGACGCTGGCGTTGCCGAGGACTTCACCTGTATCGGAAGCGACGCGTCCCCAGATCTCTCCGGCGCCACTCTGTGCGTATGCCGGCGCGCAACTGAACAGTGCGACGAGAAACAGCAGTGCGGTAACCACGCCTTCGACCTACTCAATACGTATGCCACGCTATAATTTTTTCTTCTCATGGCGCTCATCGTTCCGTTCCATGCTCTCCGTCCCACGCCTGCCTCCGCCGCCCGCGTCGCCGCCGTTCCCTACGACGTCGTCAACGCGCAGGAAGCCCATGCATTGGCCAACGGCAATCCTCTGAGCTTTCTGCATGTCTCGCGTGCGGAGATCGATCTGCCGGCGAATGCCGATCCGTATTCGGATGCGGTCTATCGCAAGGCGACCGACAACTTCACGGCGCTGAAGTCGAACGCGCCGCTCGTGGTCGAGGAGCAGCCGAGCCTGTACGTCTATCGCCTCAAAATGGGGAATCACGTGCAGACGGGCATCGCGGGGACCTTTTCAATTGATGAGTACGACCGCGGCGTCATCAAGAAGCACGAGCTCACCCGCCGCGACAAGGAAGACGACCGGACGCGTCACATGATCGACTTGCGCGCGCAGACGGGCCCGGTCCTTCTCACCTATCGCGCCTCACCTGCGGTCGATCGCGTCGTGTCGCGCGTGACAAGTCAGCCGCCGCTCTTCGACTTCACTGCGCCCGACGGCGTGCAGCACACGATCTGGCGCGCAAATGCGGAGGCGGTGAAAGCACTGGTCGATGCGTTCGGCGCGATTCCGCTGCTCTACATTGCCGACGGCCATCACCGCGCGGCGAGCGCGGCACGAGCGCGGCAGCAGCTCGGGGCCAACGGCGCGCACGGCGAATGGGACACGGTGCTGGCGGTCGCGTTCCCCGATGACCAGATGCAGGTGCTGCCGTACAACCGTGTGGTCAAGGATCTCGGATCGCACACGCTGCAGTCGCTGCTCGCCAGGCTGCGCGAGCAGTTCACGGTGAAGGAAGGTCCGGCGACGCCCGTGCGGAAGGGCGAGGTCGCGATGTATCTCGATGGCAAGTGGTACACGGTTGTTCTTGGCGAAGCGCCGGGCAATCTCAGTCCCGCCGATCGCCTGGATGTGAGCCGGCTGCAGCAGACGATCCTGACGCCACTGCTCGGCATCGGCGACATCCGGACCGACAAGCGCATGGATTTCGTCGGCGGCGCGCGCGGAACGCCGGAGCTCGAGAAGCTCGTCAACTCCGGAAAGTTCGCGGTCGCGTTCTCGATGTATCCGGTGAGCGTGAACGATCTGATGCAGGTGTGCGACGCCGGCGGCATCATGCCGCCGAAGTCCACCTGGTTCGAACCAAAACTGAGAGACGGGCTCCTGTCCCATGTAATTTGAAACCACGAAGAACGCGAAGGACGCGAAGAAACAATTCTTCGCGTTCATCGTGTCCTTCGTGGTTCTTATGATGAAGGTCCTGATCGCGGATCAATTCGAGCAGGTCGGCATCGACGGCATCACCGCCGCCGGCTGCGAGGTGATCTTCCTGCCGGCACTCGCGGATCAGCACCTCGCCGACGCGCTCGCCTCCACCAAAGCCGACGTTCTCGTGGTCCGCAGCACGAAAGTCACCGAGGCGATGCTCGCCGGCGCGTCGCTGTCGCTCATCGTTCGCGCGGGGGCCGGCGTCAACACGATCGACGTCAACGCCGCGTCGCGCCGAGGTATCTACGTCTCGAACTGTCCGGGCAAGAACTCCATCGCGGTTGCGGAGCTGACGTTCGCATTGATCCTCGCGCTCGACCGGCGCATTCCCGACAACGTGGCGGACCTGCGCGCGGGCAAGTGGAACAAGAAGGAGTACTCCAAGGCGAAGGGGCTGTACGGGCGAACGCTCGGCATCATCGGCTACGGGAGCATCGGCCAGGAGGTCGCTCGCCGCGCGGTCGCGTTTGGGATGCCTGTCCTGATCTGGAGCCGCAGCTATCAGCAGGGCGCGTCATCGCCCGGGGAGGTGGCGGAGAAGGCCGACATCCTGACGGTCCATCTCGCGCTGGCGAAGGAGACGAGGAATTTCATCGGCGCCTCGATCCTGAGTCGCTTGCGGCCCGGCTCGTACTTCATCAACACGGCGCGCGCCGAGGTCGTCGATCAGGCGGCGCTCGCCGACGCCGTCGGCCATCGCGGCATTCGCGTCGCAGTCGACGTCTTCGCGAACGAGCCTGCGGGATCCACGGGCGAATTCAGCGATCCGCTCGTCAACCTGCCGAACGTCATCGGCACGCACCACATCGGCGCTTCCACCGACCAGGCGCAGGAAGCGATCGCCGCCGAAGCCGCGCGCATCGTCCGTGAATACAAGGAGACCGGCAAGGTTCCGAACGTCGTCAACCTGGCGAAGAAGACGCCGGCGACGCATATGCTCGTCGTGCGGCATCGCGACCGCCCCGGCGTGCTGGCGCACGTCTTCGCTCACCTGCGCGCGGGACACCTGAACGTGCAGGAGACGGAAAACGTCATCTTCGAAGGCGCGGAAGCGGCGATCGCGCGCATCAATCTCGACGGTGAGCCGCCAGCGGGGCTGCTCAGGACAATCGCGAGCGGCAACCAGGACATTTTGAATTTGTACGTCGTTAAAATCTGACTATGCCTACTGCAACACGCGTGTTCAACTTTTCCGCCGGTCCCGCCGTTCTTCCGCTGCCCGTGCTCGAAGAAGCGCAGCGCGATCTGATTGCGCTGCCCGGCGTCGGCATGTCGGTGATGGAGATCAGCCATCGCTCGAAGACGTTCGAGGATCTGCTGCACAAGGCGCAGGACGACATCCGGGCGCTCGCCGGCGTGCCCGGCAACTACAAGATTCTGATGCTCCAGGGCGGCGCGACGCTGCAGTTCTCGATGGTGCCGATGAATCTGCTCGGCGCGGGACAGACCGCGGATTACATCGACAGCGGGTCGTGGGCCGACAAGGCGGCGAAGGAAGCGAAGAAGGTCGGCAAGGTGAACATCGCGGCGACGACCAAGGGCGACAACTACTCGCGCCTGCCCGAGCAGCCGGAGCTGAAGTTGACGCCGGGCGCCGCGTACGTGCACATGACGAGCAACAACACGATCGAGGGCACCGAGTGGACGTCGCTGCCCGCCGTCGGCGACGCGCCGCTCGTGAGCGATACGTCATCCAACATGTTCAGCGGCCCCGTTGATGTCGCGCGCCACGCGCTCATCTACTCCGGCGCCCAGAAGAACCTCGGGCCATCGGGCGTCACGCTGATCATCATTCGCGAAGACCTGCTCGCGCGCTCCACCGACGCGCTGCCTGTGATGCTGAACTACAAGATCCAGGCGGAGAACGATTCGCTCTACAACACGCCGAACACCTTCGGCGTCTACATCCTTGGGCTGACGATGAAATGGCTGCGGTCGCTCGGCGGGCTCGAGGCGATCGCGAAGATCAATCAGCGCAAGGCGGGCAAGCTCTACGCGGAGATCGATCGCACCGGCTTCTATCGCGGCACCGCGCGCAAGCAGGATCGGTCGCTCATGAACGTCACGTTCCGGCTCGCCACCGAGGACCTCGAGAAGACGTTCGTCAAGGAATCAACCGCGGCGGGCTTCGACGGGCTGAAGGGCCATCGCTCGGTCGGCGGCATGCGCGCGTCGATCTACAACGCGTTTCCGGAAGAGGGCGTCGACGCGCTCGTCTCGTTCATGCGCGAATTCGAACGGAGGCACGGGTAGTCAGAAGGGCACGAGGACGTTTCTTTCACCACGAAGGTCACAGCGCGGCATAGCCGCAACCAAACATGCCGCGCTGTGACCGCGGACCAGCGCTGTCACGAAGGACACGAAGGCTCAGAACACGAAGCGGTTCGCCTTCGCACCTGAAGCCGTCGAAACTTCGCGTTCTTCGTGTCCTTCGTGGTTACGTAGTAGGCCGGAACGGGCGGCGGCGTCTTCGGCGGCGGCGCCGCCGCGGCAGCGGTCCTTGCGCCGCTTCCGCATCCTGCTCACCGGGCACGAACGTCTTCGCCGCTTCGATGAACCCGCGCCAGTGCTCGAGCACCTCCGGCGCGTGGCCGTGAATCTCCAGCCAGGCGAGCGCTTCGCGGAACGGGCCGCGGTGCATCAGCGCGCGACGGGCGCGGGGTGAGAGATGCAGGTCCGTCAGCCGGCGCTGCAGGCTGAGGATCTGGCGCAGGCGCTCGACGTCCCGGCGCGCCAGCGGCAGCAGGCCGAGCGAGAGCGCCGGCTCCTTCTTCGGCTTTCCCCTGTCGTCGAAGACGACCGGCGGCGGCTTCAGGTCGTATCCGAGCGGCACCAGCAGCGTGCCAAGGAGAATCGGATTGGTCAGCGTATCCGGCGTTTCCTCGTGCCGCAGCCGATACGCATCGAGTCCCGCGAGCGACCGCCACAAGGCATCACCAGCGCGCTTCTGCAGCTCGGGCGCGATCGGCTCGAGCAGCCGGCGCTCGGCGAGCATGCGAAACGCCTTCTCCGACGATCCCGCTCGCAGCAGTTTGTAGATTTCCTCGATTAGCCGCGCCGGAGCGCTGTGCGCCAGATCGGCGCGATGCGCGGCGATGGCCGCATCGATCGGCGGATCGATGCTGAAGTCGAGGCGCGACGCCATCGACACCGCGCGGATCATCCGCACCGGATCTTCCTGAAACCGCTCTGTCGGCTCGCCAATCGATCGGATGACGCGCGCCTTGAGGTCGCGCAGCCCTCCGGTGTAGTCGATGATCGAGAAGTCCGCGATGTCGTAGAAGAGCGCGTTGACGGTGAAGTCGCGGCGGAACGCATCCTCTTCCGGCGTACCGAACGTGTTGTCGCGATGCAGTATCCGGTCGTGA
>QHWQ01000209.1:0-2633 GCA_003222635.1 Acidobacteriota bacterium
CGCTGGGCTTCTATTGGGCGAAGCAGGAGCGCGAGGAGTTTCGCGCTCGTATGAAGCGCTTGGATCGGTTGAATCCTTCGGAACGTTCGAATCGTTCCGTTCGAGAACGATGAACGAATCGAACGATCCGAACGACTCGAACGATCCGAACGTCTAGGAAGCCTTCCTGCGTGAGTCGTAAAACCGCCGGACAGCGCGCTGGAAGCGTTCGTTGAGCGGACCCGCGACCTCGGGAGGCACGGGACCGAGGCGCGTCCACTGCGACTGCGCGCTGCGGACTTCCTGCTCCGCGTTGCGCCAGCGCTGCTCCTCGTTCTCCTCGGCGTTGCGGCTGCCGGCGATGGTGTTCGCCGCGAGACGCTCGCGCCACTTCTCCGCGAGCAGCTCCGTCGGCGACAGCTGGCGCGTGTGCACGCGCTCCTGCGCGCCGGTGAGCAGGTCCTCGACCCTCGCGAGCAGCTTCTCCATCCGCTTGCGCGTCGTCTCCGGGTCCAGATCGGTGCCGCTGAATGCGTCGGGCCACGTGCCGACGAGCTGTCCGATCGCCTGGTGATACCGCGCCGCGAGATCCTGCTGCACCTGCCGCGGCACTTCGGGCGCCTGCTGCCACTTGGCACGCGCCTCGTGCACTTTGTCGTAGAGCCCTTCCGGCGCCGGCCCCGCGCCGTTGCCGTTGTGCGGCAGCATCGCCTCGAGCTGGCGGATGATCTGATCGCGCGCGGCCGCCTTCTGCTGCAGCTCCACCTGATCGCGGTGCTTGTAGCGATCGAAGAAGCGATCGCACGCGCCGCGGAACCGCTGCCAGACAGCCTCGGACTTGGACTTGCGGACCGGGCCAGTCGTTTTCCACTCGGCCTGCAGGCGTTTGAGCTGCGACGCGGCGTTCTCCCACTCGGTGGATTCCGCGAGGGCTTCGGCCTGCTCGCAGAGCGCTTCCTTCTTCGCGAGATTGCTCGCCCACTCTTCCTTGCGATGCTTCAAGTCCTCCTGCCGGCGCGTGAAGAACTTGTCGCACGCGGCGCGGAAGCGCTCCCACACCGCCTTCTCGTGTCCGCGGCTGACGGGCCCAACCTTCTTCCATTCCGCCTGCAGCCCCTGAATCTCGGCCGCGGTTTTCACCCAGTCGGTTGAATCCGCCAGCGCTTCGGCGCGTTCGCAGAGCGCCTGCTTGGCGACGAGATTCCCCGCCCGCTCTTCGTTCTGCGCGGCGAGATGCGCGGAGGTGCGGCCGTAGACGTCATCCTGCGCGGCCTTGAAGCGGCGCCACATGGCCTCGCCCTGCGCGCGCGGCGCGAGCGCCACCTGTTTCCAGCGCGCCTGCAGCTCGCGCATCTTGCGGCTGGCGACATCGAGGTTCTCTTCCGCCTTGAGCGCCTCCATCTCCTTGCACAGCTCTTCCTGCACCTGCAGGTTGGCCCAGCGCTGCCATTCGTCCGCGTCACGCAGCTCCTGCACGCGCGGTCCGAGCCTGGTGCGCGCGCCCTCGAGGCGCGCCTGCAGCTCCTGACGATCCCTCTTCGATGGCAGCGGCGCGCGATTCTCGATCGCGTCCTTGATGTCACGCAGCGCGCGGTCGCCAGCCTTGAGCGAGATCTGCTCGGCGACGGCGAGCGTTTCCACCTGCCGCGCGATCTGCTGGAGCCGCTTCAGGTTGTCCTGTTCCTGCCTGGCGCGATGCTGCTGATGTTCCTGCTCCTTCTGCTCGAGCGTCGCGACCGCCTGCTCCAGCCGCGTGCCCGCCTCGGGATTGGCCGCCGCATGCTCGCGCAGCACGTCCGCGTCACGCCGCAGCCCACGCCAGCGCGCGACGATCTCCTCGAGCGGCTGCGACGACGCGATCAACTGTTCGAGCTCGGTGGCGAGCGTTTCCAGACGGCCGGCGGCCGCCTGCGCGAGCATCCGGCGCCGCTCGCGATCCTCGAACGCGCGGCACCCATCCTGGAACCGGCGTGTCAGCGACGGCGCGTACTCCGATGGCATAGGCGGCAGGCTGTCCCACCGCACCTTCAGCTCCGCGATGCGATCCATCGCGCTGTCGCCGGCGAGCGTCTCGATTTCCCGACAGATGGAGACGCGATCGGCCTGCTCGCGCGCCAGCGCTTCGGCGCGCTCCTGCTCCGCCGCGCGCTCCTGCTGCCGCTCGGCAATCGCTTCGCGCACCGCCTCCGACGCCGATTCGAACTGCTGCTCGAGCGCGGGATCGGATGCGACGTCGGCCTGGAATTCGGCCCACGCGAGACGCACGTCCGAGAGCTTCGCGGCGGCGTCATCCGGATCCGCGAGCGTCACGAGCGCTTCGGCCCGCTGCAGCAGCTCCATCGCGCGCTGGCGATCCGCGGCGCTCATCGACGCGGCTTCGGCCGGCGCAGGCTGTTGCGGCTCCTCGATGCCACGCAGCTTGGTGCGCGCGCGCCGTGCGGCGACCTTGTTTCGCGCCCGCTGCGAGATCGCGTTCAACGCCTCCGTGCCGTTGATCCGTTCGAGCGCCGCGACCGCGACGTCGGTGTGCTCGGACTTGAGCGCGACGTTCAGCAGCTCCTCGTCTTCGGTCACGCGCGCCAGCGCCCGCAGGCGCGTCGCGTTGTCCGCCGCGTGGCGGCTCAACGACCCGAGCGCTTTCTGATCCTCGAGCA
>QHWQ01000209.1:2656-7696 GCA_003222635.1 Acidobacteriota bacterium
GAGCCCTCGAACGGCTTCGCTGCGCACCTCCTCGTCCGGATCGGTGCGCGCGACGTCGGCGAGCACGTCGGCGTCATCGAGGCGCGTCACCGCCGCGCGGCGCACGCGCGCGTCGGCGTCCTCGCGCGCGAGCGCCCGGAGCGCGTCGGTCTCCTCCGGTCCGATCTCATAGACCGCTGCCGCACGTACGGACGGATCCGCGTGCTTCCAGCGAGGAGTTGGTCGAAGTTTTTCGAGAATACCCATCGGCCTCTGACCGTCGCAATCACCCCCCATAGCGCGAAGCGCGAAGGAGGGCTTGGTTTAGACTGAATTCATCCGGAACTTTGGATTGGATCCAGAAGCCCGGACGGTTGCCCTGTTACCGCTGCCGCAAATTTCCGTAACTGCTTACACGCCCCGTCGTACCGGTTTCGCTGTCCGCCTGTCTATCGCGGCGAGGCGCGCGGCGTCGCGCGACGAACTCGGCTATTACTCCCGTTGGGTACGAGCACCGCTCATCGACACTCTGTCGAAATCCCGGGAGCGTTGCCGGCCGCCGATGATCGCTTCCCCGGCCCCGCTTCTTTACGCGAGCCGCGGGTCGGGTCGCATAGCGACCCGACCAAGCCAGCGCTGCCCGGACGGCCCGCTTACGCGGGCCGTCCTTGTCCAAGGTCGACAGCGCTGCTGTGCAGGATGGGTACCAGCTTTAGCGCCATGCCTTCTTTTTTTCGGCCGCGGGTCATTGGTGCAGGCTAGTCGCGTCGCTACGCGACGCGACCCAGCAGGGATGAGCGATCAGATGCCCACCGCGCGCCGTTATCACTGGCTGTCAGCGTCGGTGACAAGTCTTGTGAATGAACCGCCCGAGGCCATCTGTTCCGACCTTAGTGCCCCGACATTGAATCTGGTCTCAGCCCAGCACTGGACGGTCCGCGTGCCACACGCTCGAACTGCAGGATGTCGACTCGCGTTGCCTCCATCCGGCCCTCGTCTCGGAAGTGATCTACGGCACGCCCGCCAGCACGCGCGATGGCGCAGGCCAAGGTCGATCGCAGCGATAAGGTGGAAGCGTTGAAGCGACTTCGAGGCTTGCGAAATCGACGGAACCGGCCACGATATAACGTCTGTTACTTCACGAACAGCATCTCGCGATACGTCGGCAGCGGCCAGATCTCGTGCGGCGTCAGCACTTCGATCTCGTCGCCAACCTCGCGCAGCTTGGCCATGGCCGGCACGACCTTGTCGCGCATGTACCTGGCGTGCTTCTCGGCGTTGCCGTTGCTTTCGTGCAGCAGCGCCGTTTGGAGCGCGCTGGTCTGCGCCTGGAACTTGTCCACCAGCTTCGTGTAGGCCCCCAGCAGCTTCTTCCCCGACGCGGTGGTGCCACCGCCCGCCTTGACCGCGGCCACGCTCTGTCCGATCTGCTTCTGGTATTCGAGCGCCGCCGGCAGGATGTAGCGGTTCGCCATCAGCACAGCGAGCTGACCCTCGATGTTGATCGTCTTGTTGTAATTCTCGAGGAACACCTCGTAGCGCGCGTGCGTCTCGCGGGCGTTGAGGATCTTGAAGCGCTCGAGCAGCTTGACCGCCTCCGGCTTGACGAATTCGCCGAGCGCATCCACGGTGTTCTTGTGGTTCAGCAGCTTGCGCCTGGTCGCTTCCTTCTCCCATTCCGGCGCGTAGTTGTTGCCGTTGAAGATGATCCGCTTGTGCTCCTTGATGATCTTCACGAGGAGCTTGGCGACCGCCTTGTTCAGGTCCTCGCCCTTCGCCTTGGCTTCGAGCTCGTTGGCCACGTACTCGAGCGAATCGGCCATCGCCACGTTGAGGATCGTGTTCGGCCACGCGATGTTCTGCGTCGAGCCGACGGCGCGGAACTCGAACTTGTTGCCCGTGAAGGCAAACGGGCTCGTGCGGTTGCGGTCGCCCGCGTCGCGCGGCAGCTTCGGCAGCACGCTGACGCCGAGGTCCTGGACGCCGCCCTGCTTGGTCGACTTCGCCCCGCCGCCTTTCTCGACCTGGTCGAAGATGTCGGTCAGCATGTCGCCGAGGAAGATCGAGATGATCGCGGGCGGCGCTTCGTTCGCGCCGAGGCGGTGATCGTTGCCCGCGTGCGCGACCGACACGCGCAGCAGCCCCTGCCACTTGTCGACCGCGCGGATGACGGCCGCGCAGAAGACGAGGAACTGCATGTTGTCGTGCGGCGTGTCGCCGGGCCCGAGCAGGTTGTTGCCGAACTCGTCGGAGAGCGACCAGTTATTGTGCTTGCCCGAGCCGTTGACGCCGGCAAACGGCTTCTCGTGCAGGAGCGCCGCGAGGCCGTACTTCGGCGCGATCTTCTTGAGCAGCTCCATGATCATCAGCTGATGATCGGCGGCGACGTTCGCGTTCTCGAAGACCGGCGCGATCTCGTACTGGCTCGGCGCGACCTCGTTGTGACGCGTCTTCACGGGGACGCCGATCTTGTACAGTTCGGCTTCCGTCTCGGTCATGCACGCGAGCACGCGCTCGGGAATCGAGCCGAAGTACTGGTCTTCCATCTCCTGCCCTTTCGGCGGCGCGGCGCCGAAGAGCGTGCGGCCGGCGTTAATCAGGTCAGGACGCGCGAAGTAGAAGTTGCGATCGATCAGGAAGTACTCCTGCTCGGGACCGCACGTCGCGAACACGCGTTCCGCGCTCGATCCGAACAGCTTCAGCACGCGGACGGCCTGCTTGCTCACCGCTTCCATCGACCGCAGCAGCGGCGTCTTCTTGTCGAGCGCTTCGCCCGTCCAGCTGACGAACGCCGTCGGAATGACGAGCGTGACGTTGTTGGCGGTGTACATCAGGAACGGAGGGCTCGTCGGATCCCACGCCGTGTAGCCGCGCGCCTCGAACGTGGAGCGCATGCCGCCCGACGGGAAGCTGGAGGCATCGGGCTCGCCTTTGATCAGCTCCTTGCCGCGGAACTCCGCAATCGCGGACCCGTCGTTGGTCGGCGCTAAGAACGAGTCGTGCTTCTCGGCGGTGATGCCCGTCAGCGGCTGGAACCAGTGCGTGTAGTGCGTCGCGCCGTGCTCGACCGCCCACTCCTTGAGCGCGGTCGCCACGGCGTCGGCCGTCGAAATGTCGAGCGGCTCACCACGCGTGATCGTGGCACGCAGCGCGTTGTAGGCCGTCTTCGGCAACCGCGCCTTCTGTTCCTTGTCGTTGAACACGAGACTGCCGAACAGTTCGGCCGCCTTCGAAGGGCCAACCGACGTTTTGCCGTTCTCGATCGACCAGTCGCGAATGCTCTTTGCGGCTTCGGCTAACGCTGCAGATCCCATAGCAGTGATGGTCCTTTCATCCGGTTTCACTTGAATGATGGAGACGACCGACGCGAAGGGTCGGGCGGGAGCTCCAGAGTCCGATGAAGCCAAAATTATGCACGACCGCTCGACGCGTTCGCAATGGCTCGCGGTGGACAAATATGTCTTAGCCATGAAAATCTCCTACGTGATCGTTGGAAAGACATTCCGTGCACATTCCGCGTTATCCTTCGGGCCCATCCCCAGGGAAATTTTTTGACGGAAGGTGGAGGTGTACAGATGGCCTCGGACGACTTCCCCAAGTCCCCCAAGGAATTCTTTGATTACGCCAAGAAGAGTCAGGCCGAAATGGTTGACGTCAAGTTCGTCGACATGCTCGGCTCCTGGCAGCATTGTTCATTTCCCATCGACCACCTGGACGAAGGCACGTTCGACGAGGGGCTCGGCTTCGATGGCTCCTCGATCCGAGGCTGGATGGGCATCCACGAGTCCGACATGATGGCGGTCCCCGTCGTCGAGACGACCAGGCTCGATCCGTTCTACGCGAGGCCGACGGTCAGCGTCATCGCCAACGTCGTCGATCCGATCACGCGGAAGGACTTCTCGCGCGATCCGCGTAACATCGCGCGCAAGGCCGAAGCGTACCTGAAGGAGACGGGCGTCGCCGACACCTGCTACATCGGACCCGAGCCCGAGTTCTTCATCTTCGACGAAGTGCGTTACGAGCAGAACCAGCACCGCGGGTACTACGAGATCGATTCCGCGGAAGGCGCGTGGAACACGGCGCGGCACGAGGAGCCGAACCTCGGGTACAAGCCAAGCTTCAAGGGCGGCTACTTCCCGGTGAGCCCGACCGACACGTATCACGACCTGCGCGGCGAGATGGTCTACGAGATGCGCAAGATCGGCATCGTCGTGGAAGCGCACCATCATGAAGTGGCCACCGCCGGGCAGGCCGAGATCGACATGCAGTTTCAGCCGCTGCTGAAAATGGCCGATCAGTTCATGTGGTACAAGTACATCTGCAAGAACGTCGCGAAGCGCAACGGCAAGACGGTGACCTTCATGCCGAAGCCGATCTTCGAGGACAACGGCAGCGGCATGCACAGCCACACATCGCTGTGGAAGGGCGGCAAACCGCTGTTCGCCGGCGACGGCTATGCCGGCCTCAGTCAGTTGGGTCTGTGGGCCGCCGGCGGGCTGCTGAAACATGCGCCCGCGATCCTCGCGTTTGCGGCGCCCACCACGAACTCCTACCGCCGCCTGGTGCCGGGCTTCGAGGCGCCCGTCAACCTCGCGGTCTCCGCGCGCAACCGCTCGGCGTCCATCCGCATCCCGATGTATTCGAAGAGCCCGAAGGCGAAGCGGCTCGAGTTCCGGTGCCCCGACCCGACCGCCAACGGATATCTTGCGTGGTCGGCGATGCTGATGGCGATGCTCGACGGCATCCAGAACAAGGTCGATCCGGGCAAGCCGCTCGACCGGGACATCTACGAGATGAGCCGCGAGGAGATGAAGCACGAAGGGATCCGGACCACTCCGGGCTCGCTGCCGGAGGCGATCGACGCGCTCGAGGCCGACCATGCGTTCCTGACCAAGGGCGACGTCTTCACGGAGGACCTGGTCAGCACCTGGATCGACTACAAGCGCACCAAGGAGCTCGATCCGATCCGGCTCCGGCCGCATCCCTACGAGTTCTACCTGTATTACGACAACTAGAAAGAAACCAGGTTTCACGCGGCATTCACGTGAAACCTGGTGTCCT
>QHWQ01000328.1 GCA_003222635.1 Acidobacteriota bacterium
AATCATTTTGCCGGGAACGAGTTTGTGAACTTCGTCGATGACCGCCAGTGACCGCGCTTCGTTCTGCGGCGCCTCGACGACGGCAACGAAGTCCTTGAACTCGACCAGCACGCTGTTCATCGGCCCGCCGCCCAGCAGCCAGACGTGGTCGGTAAGCTTCTGTGTTTCCACCTTGACCGGATCGAGTTTCGCCGTCCGCACCGCTTCGGGAACCGCAATCTTGTTCACAACCAGATTGGGCTTCACGTCTTTTGTGTAGACCTGAAAATAATTTTCTCCAGGGTTGATCCTGGGATCGCCCTGATGGACATGGATTAACCCGGGGAACATCACGCCGTTGTAATCCTTGTATTGCGTGTAGCGCATTTCATAGGTCATGTCGCCGTAGACGGGGTTCGCAATCCACGAGCCGGTAAGTTCGATGAGGTTCTGATCGTTGATCGTGCCGTTGACCCGGTACTTTCCGTAGCTGAAGGAGACGATCGTCACCCACTGGCCAAACGCCGAGAGGCCGAAGTCCGAAGGGCCGACGATCGGTTGCGTGACGGCCTTCAGGTCGGTGGCGGCCAACGCCGCCTTGATGAATCCGTGCGGGCTGAGCACGATCTCGAGTTGCCGCAGATCGGCGTAGGGAATGCCGTCGAGATACATCCGCGTGAGAGGCACGGCCGTGCCACCCTTCATGTCCCATGCGAAATTGCCGTTCAGGACACTTGTGACGTGATTGCCTCCCTGCTTTTCGTCGTAGTCCACGCGCATGTACTTGGCGTCGTAATCGATCGTGCGCGTGTAGTCCGTCACCTGCACTTGCGGCCATCCATCGGTGAGGTTGTATTGCTCACCGACGTTGGCTACGAATCCGTCGCCAACGAATTGAATCGATTTCACGTTCAGTGTGCCCATGGCCCTGGCGGCCGCCTCAATCGCTTTACGGGCGTCCACCGCCTGAGCGGATGCCGTTCCGGCTCCCAGCGTGACGAGGACAACGAAAAGAACTGCAAGATAGCAAAGTGCTCGCCTCATTTGCCCCTCTTCATTGGGAGTACAAAATCCATTACGTGCAGGTTCGATTTGGTGGTCAGATTGTATGCTTCATCTCGGCGGTCACAAACGCACGCCTACCGTCTACCACGCCAAACGGCTTCTGATTTGGCGCATCGACCGGCCGTTTCCGCTGCGTTCTGAGCTTCAGGAGCACGCGGCCGTGCCCTCAAATTCCAGATTTTCAGCGGAACACCCTTTCTCATAACCCCGTACCGGTACCAACTTTTTAAATCCCAAAGCCCAAATCCCATTTCCCAAAGGTTCTTTAAAGAATCCAAGCGGCTCATCTGTGCACGGGCTCTGGACCGGCAACACGCCTCGGAGAGTACGAGGTTATCGCCGCGATCGGCGCCGGCGGTGAAAGGTGTGCGAGTTCAGTCTTGTAATGCGAAACGAACGACAGCATCGACGGAAAGCGCGCGGCCGTGGCGCCAGGCCTCCTCAAAGGCCCCGTCACCGAGCGAGGCGCGCAAACGCGCAATACAGCCACTGTATCGGCAGAGATCGTGGTCCGCGGGGCACGGAGCAATCCTGACGGTCTCGAATAGAGCCGCAGCAGCGCCGAATATCGTCGCCGCGCGAGTGTCGAGTCGGGCGCCTGCGGAGGCGGCAGCAAGGAAATTCAATGTCTCCGCGACTCCCCTCTGGTCACCGAGCGAATTGACCACTTCAAGCGCACGTCGATGATGCTCGAGCGCGGACGGATATGCCTGCCCAAGCCGCGCCACATTTCCTAGCCCATTGAGCGATTGTGCAGCTTCGCGTTGGATATCGATCTCGCGTGAAAGACGCAGGCTCTCTTCGTTCAGCGCTCGAGAGCGCTTCGAATCGCCCCGGTGGGCGGCAATCCTGCCCAAGCCTTGAAGAGCCAGCCCGATCCCATCCTGTCGTGACACCCGGGCCGACGACGCGCAGCCATCCGAACCCGGTGAGACGCGGCGGGAGGGGAAGCTCGGCGCGGCCTCACGGGTCGAGGCCGGAGCGCGTCTCGACCTGGACGAGAACGGAGCGCACTGGCAGGGTTACAGACATGCTGGCAGGGCGCGCATCGTAGCACGCGTATGCATTGCGAAAACGTGCCGAGGCGAACACGAATGCCGACGACCTGTCTTGCCGCAATGCGCGTTATCAATGGGAGTAGTACATGCGCTCGGGGACGCATTGAGCCTGACAAGTTTTCGGTAGCCACAACTCCTAATTCGCTGTAGGGTTTGCCACCACATGTATCGCCGTCGGGGATCACTCTCGCTGGAGGATCACGTGAAGAGTCTCACCATCTTCATAGCGGCCGCGTTAGTAGTGCTCGCCGCCTGTCGCCCAGTCTCCGCACAATCGACCTTCGGCGCCGTCATCGGCGTGATTTCCGACAGTACCAACAGCGTCCTGGCAGGGGCCGAAGTGACGCTGACAGAGGTGCAGACGGGCGTGTCACGGATCACCACCTCCCGGCCGAACGGAACCTACGAATTCCTGAATCTGACGCAGGGAATCTACGATCTGGAAGTCTCGTGCCGCGGCTTCGCCCCGTACAAAGTGGAACCGTTTCAGATGGACGCGCGCCAAACGGTGCGCATTGATCCGTTGCTGCAGGTGGCCGGCTATTCGGAAACGATCCGAGTCACCTCCGTTACGCCCCTCATCAACACGGAGACGCCCACAATCGGCGGCGCCACGTCCAACCGGGAGTTGGAGGAACTCCCCTTCACATTCCGGATTGAGAACACGTCGCCGATTCTCTCGATTCAGGTGATTCCTGAGGTACAGCGTGGCGGCCGCCAGTTTTCGCTGTCGGGTAGCCTTCCGTTTCAGAACGACGTCTCGGTCGATGGAATCCTGACGACCAGCATTCGCCGCAATGGCATCGGGGACGATGCGTTCAACAGTTTTCCATCGATCGAGTCGATCCAGGAGATCAAGGTCAGTGCCGTCAACAATACTGCGGAGTTCGCGCAGCTCGGTGACATCACCACGATTTCGCGCCCCGGCACGAACACATTCGGCGCCAGCGCCTTCTGGAACTTCAACACCACCGGGCTCAACGCCAACCCGAACTACTTCGACAAGTCCATCGTACCCGACCATAGCGTCAACCACGACTTCGGCGCCAGACTCGCCGGGCCGTTGGCTCGCAACCGCACGTTCTTCTTCGGCACCTTCGAGCGGCTCGACATCACTCGATCACAATCCAACGCCGCCACGGTCGCGTCGGCGGCGTTCCGCATGGGTGATTTCTCGAGCTTGGAGCTCCCACTCATCGATCCAGCCACCGGTCAGCCGTTTCCCGGCAACATCATTCCGGCTTCGCGCATCAATCCGGTGGCGGCGCGCCTACTGAAGGATTTCTTGCCTGCGCCCAACGACGGCAACGCAACGCACCGCTACTCCATCGACGCCCCCGAGCAATCCAATCAGTTCGACACCCGTGTCGACCAGAATTTCCGCCCGGGACATACGCTGTTCGGCCGCGTCAGCTGGAAACGGCTCGAGAGCGTGTCGCCGACCGAATATCAAACCAACAATCAGACATTCACGTCTGGAGTGAAGGGGGCTGATCTCATCTCGAGCCTGGGCCTTCGGCTGCTCGGATCCAGCCTGCCAGCCGTCACGGGCACGTCGACAGTGGATATCGCGGGCCTCACGACCTTCGGCGAGGCGCAGGAAGTGCCGCTGACGCAGGACACCTGGCAGATCGCCGATAACCTGACGTGGGCGCGGGCCTCTCATACAGTCAAGACGGGTATCGACGTCAAGCGCTTCCACTGGACGAGTCCCGTGTACTTTAACGGCGCCGACGAGTTCGGCGTGTTCCGGTTCAATGACAGCGTTCAGGGTGGCGGCACCGGACATCCATTCGCGAACTTCCTGCTCGGCCTGCCTTCAGAAGTCGAGCAGACACAGTCAGGCCCAAGCGTGAACGCCCGGGCGACACACTACGGCGTCTTTCTTCAGGACGACTGGCGCGCGAACCGCCGTCTGACGGTGAGCGCGGGCATTCGTTACGATCTTCACCTGCCGTTCCAGGATCGCGAGCGCAATATCACGAACTTCCTTCGAGACACGCCGAACGGCGACGTCGTCGTGCCAGACGAAGCGTCGCGCGCGATGGCCGTTCCCGGATTTGTGGAGTCGATTGGAAGCAGCCGGATTCTTACGGCAGAGGAGGCGGGGCTTCCCGAGGCGCTTCGGCGGACCGACGCGAACAATATTGCTCCGCGTGTGGGAATCGCGTGGCGACCGCAGGGTGACACGAGGACGGTGATTCGGGGCGGTTACGGTCGCTATTACACGCGCATGCTCGGTCAGATCTTCTATTCGCTGACCGCAATCCATACATCGGATAACATGACGTTTGCCAATCAGTACGACCCCGAGACGCGTACCTACTCAATCGTCTGGCCGAACACCTTCGCGGGCGAACCGAGCCGCGGCGCCACGCGCGTCGGCACGTCGAATTTCGTCACGGCCAACGATCCGAACTTCAAGGATCCGCAAACCGACCAGTGGAGTCTGACCGCCGAGCGCGAGTTGAACCGGACGAACGCCGTACGGGTGACGTATTCCGGCTTCCGCAGCACGCATCTGACCATGGCTCCCGATCTCAACCAGATCCAGCCAAACACGATCGGTTTTGTGAACCTGCCGCCAGAAGCGCGCCCTTATCCGAATTGGAACCGCGTTGACACGCGCGACAACGGCGGCTATCAGAACTATCACGACATCGTGGTGCAGCTGCGTGGCAACGTTCCAAGGATCGGACTGACCCATGCCTCGAGCTACAAATGGGCTTACTCGATTGACAACATCGCGAACCGCGGGGACGACGAGGATTTTCAGATCGAGGTAAACACGCGGACGGATGACCGTTTTGATCCGGATTACTTGCGCGGCCGGACGACGAGCATTCCCGATCATCGGTTCGTAAGCAACCTAATCTGGAACGTGCCGGTCGGCCGTGGGCGCGCGCTCGCAGCAAACTTGCCTTCGTTCGCCGACGCGGTGGCCGGTGGCTGGACGATCTCCACTATCGTCCAGGCCCAGTCTGGACAGCACCTGACCGCGTATTACTCCAGCCACTGCGGATCTGGAACGAACTGTTACGGTAACGAAAAGGCCGACGCGGTGGCAGGTCAGCATCCCAACGATGGGCCGAAGAACCTCAATGAGTGGTTCAATATCGCGGCGTTCACGGACCGTGCCTTTTTCAGCGATGGGCGTCCCATTTTTGCGGGACGATTCGGAAACGCGCAGAAGGGTGCTATTGCCGGTCCAGGCGCCTGGAACGTCGACATAGCCGCGTTCAAGGACATCCAACTCGCTGGCCGCTCCGATTTCCGACTCAGCGTGATCGTGACGAACGTGTTCAACCACGCGAACTGGGGACGTCCGGACACCGACCTGACGAGCGAGAATTACGGTCGCATCACGACGCTGAACGACCAGTTTCCACTACGCACCGTGGTCTTTGGCGGCAGACTGACGTATTAGTTCAGTTCGCTCTTCCAGCCGAGTACGACCGTTACCGGCGGCGGAAGGGCAGCGTTCGCGTCGGCAGGAGCAACGACGAGGAAGCGCTGGCCGTCCGCCGATGCATCGTACCCACTGATGCTTGGATCCGCGAACAATTCGGAGGGTGTAGCGGGCGTCACGCTTGTTCCGGGGGCAATCCCGACGGCCATGAGTTTCCCGTCTGGAGCGAGGTAGAACAATTCCTTTCCGTCACCCCGCCATCTCGGCAGCGTCCCGCCCTCAGTGGAGATTTGGTACTTCGCGCCCGGCGGAATCGAGTCGACGTAGATCTGAGGCCTGCCGGATTCGTCGGAGCTGTATGCCATCCATCGGGGACCACCGCTGGCATTCGGACGGAACCGGGCCTGCGTTTCGTGGGCGCGCGTTTGCAGATAGGGAATTGGCTTGCGGTCACCCTCGAGCGGCAGCAGCCACAGATCCAGCCCCGTGGTCTCACCCTGTTGCTCATACAGCATCCACCGGCCGTCGGAGGACCAATCCATCGGATAGGCGTTCACGCCGCCACGCAACAGCAGTTCCTCGGCGCCCTCGCCGGTCGCCGTTCTGATGTAGATATTGGCGGAATAAGGATCCTGAAATGCAAAGGCCAGGCGGGTGCTATCGGCAGTCCAGATTGGGCTCCTATGGTGGCCCGGACGAAAGGTGAAACGTGAGAACAGATTGCGCCGGACGTCATGTAGCCAGATGTCCGATTGAGAGCCGTTGGTGATCGTCACGGCCACACTCCGCTGATCGGGAGAGATCACCGGACTCGAAGCAAATGCTGCCGCTTGACCCAGTGTCGCCACCCGTTTGCCGGCACGATCGGTCCACTGCAGCGTACGGTTGGACAGCGTGCCTCCAGCCCTGTATACAAGCGTCCCGTTCGACGAGATGGAAAACGCCCCGAACCCGTCGTGCTCGGTCTGCGGCACGCCCTCGGCAATCGGGGACATCTCTCCGGACAGCGTGAGCGTGTGCGGATCGAAAGGCTGCGCCATCAAGGTGCCGTCGCGGCGGAAAATGAGATGCCCGATCGCGCTGCCTTCCAGGGGCGGGGCATACAGCGCGTTGGTTTCGTCTGGCAGGAGGCGCACGCGTGACGTACCGTCCAAGGCGCCGAGGTAGAGGCCGGAGGTCTCCGGGTTATCGTCTCCGACACTGTACAGAAAATGGATGCCGTCGGGAAGGAACGCGGGAAAGCGATGTCCGGCTGACTCACGCTCGAGACGCGTGACTGGTGTCGGCGTGCCGCCAGCGGCCGCGACGCGCACGATTGGATTCCGTGGGCCGGCGGAAAACAGGATGACCCCGTTTCGATTCCATGTCCCTCCGCGGCCGCTCGGCGCCTCGCAGACCGTCTGCGGGAGTCCGCCTTCGATCGCGATCTTCTTGAGTTTGCCCTGCGCAAAGTATCCGAGAGAGACGCCGTCCGGAGACCAGAACGGATACGTCGCGCCGTTAGTCCCTGCGAGCGGCCGTGATTCGAGCGCGCTCATCGGCCGGATCCAGATCTGATTTGCGCCGCCATTTGGAGCGACAAACGCGAGGTGCCGCCCATCCGGCGAGAGTGTCAACATCTCGGCTGGACCGTCGCCAGGCGCGCGGATCTGAAACCGAACACCTGCCTGCGTCGACGGCGCGGAAGAGGTGCCGAACCACAGCGCGACGCCGGCGAACGCAATGATGACCGTCGTAGCCGCTGCGATCAACGCGATGCGGCGCCACCACGGGGTGCGCGGCGTCTCCGGTACCCTCGGGACAGGTTCCGCGAGGTTCTCGCAGTTGTCCAGCAGGAACAGGACCGTGGACATATCGCGAATTCGCCGCCGCGGGTCCTTGACGAGACAGCTCTCGAGTAATGCGCGGATGGGCCGGGGCAGGCTCGCGGGGAGCACGGCCCAGTCGGGGTCAAGATGGGCGACCGCAGCGAAGACCTCGAACACATGCGTGCCACCGAACGCCCGCTCTCCCGCGAGCATCTCATACAAGACGCAGCCGAACGCCCATACGTCGCTGCTCCTCGCCGCCGGGCCTCCCTGCGTCTGTTCGGGTGACATGTACGCCGGCGTTCCGAGCACTGCCCCGATCTCTGTGAGCAGTACGCGCGATTCCTCCCTCGTCGGGGCCGCTGACGACATAAACGATGGCGTAACCGCGGGATCGGCGAACTTCGCGATGCCGAAGTCCAGGACCTTGACGGCCCCGGCAGATGTGATTTTGATGTTCGCGGGCTTCAAATCGCGGTGGATGACACCCTGGTCGTGTGCCGCTTGAAGCGCTTCACTTATTTCACGCGCGAGCGCCAATGCCTCATCCAGAGGAATGCGGCCACGCGCGATCCGGTCGGCTAGCGTTTCGCCATCGACGAGCTCCATGACCAGCGCGTCGCCGACAGCCGACTCTTCCAAGCTATAGAGCGCGGCGATGTGAGGGTGGTTCAACGCCGCGAGCAGTTCAGCCTCACGCCGAAACCGCGCCAGGCGGTCTGGAGCACTGGAAAGTGATTCCGGCAGTACTTTGATAGCGACATCGCGCTTCAAACGTCGGTCCCTGGCGCGATACACCTCACCCATCGCCCCGGCGCCGATGGGCGAGACGATCTCGTACGGACCGAGCCACGTGCCAGGATCGAGCGCCAATGCGTTGACCGACACGCGGATTCTAGCGGATTTTCGCCGCATCCGGGCGTGCAAGCGCCGTCCAGGCGGCTAAGCGGTCTCGTCTCCGTCTCGTCTCCGTGCATCACGCAACGACCGAGCGCATGCTTGCCGGGAACTAGGTCAATCGGTTCTGATCGCGGTCAATCGGTTCTGATCGCGCAGCAATTGGCTTTGTCTCACGCGAGATGGAGCGGCTGCCGGTGGACGAGCAGAGCCAGATCTATGAGACGAGATGGTGCCGCGCTCTTCGAACAGGAGAAGAGGATAGCGCTTTTCATCACCGTGTGGCGGTCGAGTACCCGCAGTGGCGAAAGTAGTTTCGGCATTCATCGGCGCTGAAGTGCTTCAGCGATTCGCCGAGTAACGGCCAGAGCGTCTCGATCGACCGGCAGCGGGCGGCGCGGACGATGGCTTTCAGCTTCGCGAAACAGAGCTCGATGGGATTGAGATCCGGACTATAGGGCGGCAAATACCACAGCGTGGCATCCGCGCGTTGGATTGCGCGGCGGACCCTGGCGACCTTGTGCGCCCCGAGGTTGTCGGCGATGACGATGTCGCCGGGCGCAGCGTCGGCACGAGAATCTGTTCGATGTAGGCGAGGAAGCTCGCCCCGTCGATCGCGCCATCGAACACGCCGGGCGGGTGAGGCCAGTGACTCGCAGGGCGGCGAGAAACGTACTCGTCTGCCAGCGCGCGTACGGCGTGTGGTCATGGACGCGCGCCCCTCGCATGGCGCGCCCGTACGCCGGAGCAGATTGTTGGTGACGCCGGTTTCATCGAGAAAGACGAGGCACGTTGGGTCCCACGTCGGCGCGCCGGCGTGCCACGCGAGGCGCGAAGCGGCGACGTCAGGTCGATCATGTTCGGAGGGCCGTACGGTTTTTTTGACGGTCACGCCCAGGTCCTTGACCGCGCGCCAGATCGTCGCGACGCTCGCGGGCGTGCCGAGGCGTACAATTGGGCTACAAGACGCTCAGCATTCTCTCGCCGAGGGAAGTGACAACGTATGAAGGCTCCTAGCATTCGTGCGGTCGAGATGACCCGTAAGATTCGCGATCGCCTCGCGCGGCGCTTGGCCGAAAAAACGCCAGAAGAGGTGATTGCCTTCTACCGCGCGGCTGGTCAGGCGGCAGTGGAAGACGCCCGACAGCGCGCGAAGACGCGCCGTCGCCGGGTCGGTTGACCACTTGAAAAAAACTTGAAACTTTGCCACGAAAAGGGCGCCGGCCCAAGGCGATCGATCAGGGCGAATCCCAATCAATTGACGAGGCGGCCGGCGATAGAAGCGCGGTCGAGGCGCGGCGTCCCTCCACATGAACGATGATGGAAGGAGGCGGCGATGTGACGGCCGCCGCCTGGCGATGGCCAGGCGCACCGTCCGTCGTGACGACGGGACTGGAGGCCGAAGGTGACAGGCAAGATTCGCACGTTACGAGTTGACAAAGGGTTCGGGTTTATCAAGGACGATACCGGGAAGGAATACTTCTTCCATCAGAGTGCCGTCTACGGTGAGGGACTCGAGAATCTACGCGAGGGCGATAGTGTCGAGTTCGACATCGGCGAAGGTCCCAAGGGTCCCCGAGCTGAGAACGTCCGGCGCACTTCTACATAGTCACGTGAGCGACACGCCGCAATCCCGGCATTCGCGTTGATCAGGACGGGGATGAAAGCCTGGGAGTTGCTCGGCGAGTCATCCGCGCCTGATGGGACCGACATTCAACTGAGGCGCCGCGACGACGAATACCTGATTCTCGCGGGCGGAAAGCCGTTGATGTCGAGCCGCGTCCATGGCTCCGAGGAAGCCCTGGCCACGTTGGGGTGCAGCCGCGCGCGAGCGCTGGAGGAGCCTCGAGTGCTCGTGGGCGGGCTCGGAATGGGGTTCACATTGAGGGCAGTCCTTGATGTGCTCCCATTCAACGCCGTCGTGACCGTCGCGGAGCTTGTGCCGGCTGTCATCGAGTGGAATCGGTCATCCCTCGCCGCACTTGCCGGGCACCCGTTACGGGATCGGCGCGTCCGCATCCAGGCTACGGATGTGGGTTTCACGCTGCGGGCGAACCCCGGTCGCTTTGATGTCGTGCTGCTCGACACGGACAACGGCCCGGCGGCGTTCACTGCCGCCGACAACGCAGGACTCTACGACAATGCCGGCGTTGCCGCTGCCTTTGCCGCACTCCGTCCCGGCGGAACGCTTGCCGTCTGGTCTGCGTGGGACGACCGGAAGTTCGAACAGCGTCTCCGCTTCCACGGATTTCTCGTGGAAGTCGCGAGGGTGCGCGCCCGCCTGCGCAGAGGCGGGCCGCGCCACACCATCTTCGTCGCGCACAAGAGTCCGGCAGTTTCCTAGAGTTACTAACAAGTAGTCCCAAGTACGCTGGCGGCGACCTTAGTGCGTCATCACCCAGACGGCGACGTTCACACCCAGCGTGTAGCCCTTTCCCCCATAGGTGTGAAAGTAGTCCTGGTTGTCGCCTTCCCGCTCCCAGCTGTCTGAAACGTCCGAGTTCATGCTGACGAGCACAACCAGCCTGTCGTGATCGTCGAACACTCCGTAGTAGTGGACGGTCGAAGGCCCAATCTCGGAATCCTGACCATTACGTACCCACGAGCCGAGCGACGGGATCTGCGGGAGCGGGTTGACCCGAAAGAGAATCGAGAACATCGGGTGCTCGACCGGCAGGTCGACGACCTTTGCGCCGGGCAGGATTCGCATGACATTCGGACGGATGTACTCGAAGTCCGGATCCCAGTTGTCGTCGATCCAGAGAAAGCCGCCCTTCAGCAGGTAGTCGTGCATGCGGGCGGCCTCTTCAGGCGTGAAGTCATAGTTGGCCGCGTTCTGCATGCGCAAGTACGGACACTGGAAGAGATCGGGATCCAAGGCGGTGACGTTCGCAAAGCCAGGGTCGCCATTGTTCCACCGGCTGATCTTCATTGTGGTCAGCTCGGAGAGACGCACCATGAAGTTATAGTCCGCTTGCGGGTAGTCGTCGCCCCAACCGGACTTTCTCGCCCTGCGGATGTTCTGGTACCGCAGGCGGCAGAACGTGAAGCCGAGCGGCTTGTCGGGGAGTCCGTGGTTGATCGGTATCTGGAGGTTCCGTCCGTTGGTCAGGATGGTAGACCGCTGCGCCGCGCCGCTCGCGACGGCCAGTCCCAGCGCCAGCGCTAGGGCCAGTGCGAACCGCATCCATCGAGAGGGTGCCCGCGTCCGCCGCATGCGCGCATCGTACAACGACTTCGTACGAGGAGTCGGACCGCGCGCGGAAGGCCTGAACCGCGAGCGATGCTACGGGCAAGCCATTAGTCTTCAGGCACCGCGGCGGGAACATGTCGCGCTGGAACGAGCGCGCGCAACCACTCGTGCACCTTCCCCTGGCACGGCGGAAGTGGATCGCACGCCAGCAGATACAGCAGGACCGTCGTCAGCACCGTGAGCCCGTGCGCGACGATGAAGCTGCTCACACCCAGATTGAGAGTGGCGAGCACCTGCGGATACTGATAGACGAAGAGTACCGGGAAGAAAAACATCAGCGAGAAGGTGAGAAACGCGATACGCAGCAGCGCGTCGCGCACGCGCCTGGGATTCCGCAAGCCTCGCGAGACGCGGCGATATTCGTCGTGTTCGTACGTCTCCACCGGCACCTTGAAGAGTGTCTGCGTGAGCAGGTACAGCAGGCCGCCGCAGAATGCCGCCAGCGCAATCCGGAACGGCCGGCCGCCAATCCGGAAATGCATCCCGGCCCAGGCAAAGAACACGACAATACTGAGGTTGGTCAATTGGAAGGCCAACCACACGTTGGTCCGGCCGGTGAGCACCTGAAACCGGCGGCACAGCCACTCCGTGAGATCGAGCAGGGCGGAATCGACGTGAAGCATTCTTCAGCAACCAATTCCCATTCGAAATTGATCGGCACGGCGCTTCGGCGCGGTTTGCGCAAGCGCTGCCCGCACTGCGGCCAGGGGCTATTGTTTTCCGGATGGTCCCAATTGGAGCGCTGTTCCACCTGCGGTTTGGTCTTCGCGCGTAATCCCGGTGATACGTGGGCCTTCACCATCCTCGGCGATCGGCTGCCGATCGCCGCGATGGTCGTCTTGATCTATTTCGGAGTCGTCCGTTCGCATCGCGTGCTGGGCGTAACGATCGAGGTGGTGTTGCTGGCGCTGCTGGTCTGGACGGCCCCCAACCGCTGGGGCGCAGGTATTGCGCTGCATTACTTGTCGCGAGTGTACTGGCCCGATCCGGCGGATCCTGTCCCCCCGCCCCCTGCGGTCGGAGGTGCACCGCTCAGGAGCGGATCAGCGCCAGAGGAGGATGCAACCCGAGGCCGCGGACGTTCGCGGAATTCGAGTGGGAATCGCGGATCGCGTGCGGCCGGCACACGGTCGCGGGCGCGCCACTAACCGATTGGTGCGAGCGGTCCGGCGCCGCTCCTTGCGGAATCCCCCGAAGGCGAAACCTTCGTTGACCAGCCGTTGCTCGTAGTCGGCTTGATAGCTGGAGAGCTCCAGCTCGGACCGGAACCGGTGCACGGTCCGCTTCCAGCGCGGCCCGGATACGCTCAGCTCGAAATCGCTGCGCCGTACGATTCGCACCGACTCCTCGTTTCGCACGAACAGCCACGAGTCGAGCACGTCCCATTCACCCTGGGCCACGCCGTCGGCGACGAGCTGCACCAGCGCGTCGAACAGTATGTCGGGCAGGCACGGGATCGGGATCAACAGGTCGCAGCCGAATCGATGCGCGCGCCTCGGAGTCATTCCGAACACATCTCCCGAGAGAAACGCGATCGGAATGTGTGATGTTCGCCGCGAACGCCGCAAGGTGAGCATGAGGTCGACGCCGCGTCCGCGTTCGAGCTTGTCCTCGACGAGGACGACATCGGGCGTGAACCCGGCGAGGTGTATGAGCGCAGCGTCCGCACTCGTCACCTCGCGCACGGTCACCCCTCTCCACGTCAGGTATTCGGCATACATGCACCGGGTCGCGTGGCTTGATGCGACGATGAGCACCGATCCGAGCTCCACGCTCGGGGCAGCTGACGCCGGGATCTGCGAATCGGGCTTCGGAAATGACATCAGGGACACCACGACCTCTGTAGATATAAGGGACGGCTGAGGTTGCGTTGATATAGGAGCCGGCAGAATCACTTAGGCGACACGAGGGGACTCGATGGGCGCCTGCACCTCCCTGGAGTATGATGCGCCCCACTTCGAGTCACGCGTCTGGAGGTCGTATGCATCGCCTGAAGACCCCGTGCGTTTCCCTCGGACTCCTGCTCATCCCCTCGCTTCTCTACGCACAGGCATCGATTACCGGCATCGTCCGCGACACCTCGGGAGCGGTGCTGCCGGGCGTCAGCGTCGAAGCCTCCAGCCCCGCGCTGATCGAGAAAGTCCGGTCAGTCGCCACCAACGAGGCGGGCCAGTACCGCATCGAGAATCTCAGGCCGGGCGTCTACACCGTGACGTTCGCGCTTTCCGGCTTCAGCACGGTCAAACGCGAAGCGATCGAGCTGAGCGGCACGTTTGTCGCCACCGTGAACGCGGAGATGCGCGTCGGCTCTGTCGAGGAGACCGTCACCGTCACGGGCGTGTCGCCCGTCGTCGACGTCCAGAGCTCCAACCGCGAACGCGTCCTCACCGCGGAAGTCATCAACAACGCGCCGGTGAACCGCTATCCGTCGTTCGTGGCGGCGATGATTCCCGGCGTCAACAACAGCACCGTCGACGTCGGCGGCAACAGCGGCAGCCCGACCACGGGCGGCGGCGCGCTCACCGTGCACGGCAGCCGCGCAACCGACCTCGAGATGCTGCGCAACGGCGTGTCGATCTCCACCGTCGAAACCGGCTCGAATACGCAGGGCGTGCCGAACATGGCCGTGTTCGCCGAGATGGCGGTCGAGACCGCCACGGTGTCGACCGAAGAGCGCGGGTCGGGTGTGCGGCTGAATTTCATTCCGCGCGAAGGAGGCAACACCTTCAGCGGCCTGGTGATCAGCTCGTTTGCCAACGAAGGGATGGCTGGCAACAACTTCACGCAGGCGCTGCGCGACCGCGGCCTGAAGACGCCGAACAACTTGAAGAAGAGCGGCGAGGTCAACGCCGCTTACGGTGGACCGATTCTCCGCGACCGCCTCTGGTTTTTCGGCACGATGCTCTACAACCGGACGCAGAACTGGGTCGCCGGGATGTTCGTCAACCGCAACGCCTTCAGCCCCTCGTCATTCGCCTACGATCCGGACCCGAACCAGCCGGCGTTCATCGACGTGCTGACGCGCAACGCCGCCGGGCGTGTGACCTGGCAGGTGAACTCGATCCACAAGCTGGCCTTCGCCTACGAGAACACGTACACGTGCCAATGCTCGACCGCGACAACGGCCATCGTGTCGGCGGAGTCGGGGCTGCCGCAGCGCTACTGGCCGAACGGCGGCTGGAACGCCGAGTGGACGGCCCCGCTGACGTCGCATGTGCTGCTCGAGGCGGTGGTCTATCACCGCTTCATCAACAGCCGCCGGACGCACCCGTTCGGACTGCCCGACGTCGGCGACAGCATCGAGGACGTGTTCGCCTACAACATGGACGCGATCGCGAAGAACCTGATCGGCGTGCAGGATCAGGCGCTCGGTATCACGCACCACGCGAGCACGGTGTCGAACATGCGGAACAAGAGCCACGACTCGCCGTTCCGCGTGGCGCTCTCCTACGTCACCGGCGCGCACAGCTACAAGTTCGGCGTCTCCGACAACATCGGCGGCAAGCAGAATCTGGTGATGAACTTCGACGCGCCGTACTCGTACCGCTTCAACAACGGCGTGCCGAACCAGATCACGATGAACGCCACGCCGTTCCTGCAGTTCGCGAACCTCGACGCCGATCTCGGCGTCTACGCGCAAGACCGGTGGACCATCAAGCGCGCCACCGTCTCCTACGGTCTGCGCTACGACCACTTCGCCAGCTCGTTCCCGGAACAGCACATCGGACCGGCGCCGCTCGTGCCCAATCGCAATTTCACGCTGCCGTCGACCGCGGGCATTTCGTGGCACGACATCTCGCCGCGCGCCGGCGTCGCCTACGACCTGTTCGGGAATGGCAAGACGGCGGTGAAGGGATCGTTCGGCAAGTACGTGGAGGGGCAGGCGCTTCGCGGCTCCGACGCCAACGTGATCTTCGGCGACGGGCTCAATCCGGCGCAGCGCGTCGTGACGACCGCCAACCGATCGTGGAACGACGCCAACCGCAACTTCCGGCCTGATTGCGACCTGCTGAATGTTGCCGCGAACGGCGAGTGCGGGGCGCTGAGCAACACCGACTTCGGCAGCCTGCGTCCGGGCAGCACGTACGATCCGGCGATTTTACGGGGCTGGGGCAAGCGGATGTACAGCTGGCAGTTCTCCGGCAGCGTGCAGCAGCAGGTCATGAAACGCATGTCGGTGGAACTGAGCTACTTCCGCCGCGCCTACGGCAACTTCAACGTCGTCGACGACCGGGCGCGCTCCGCGAGCGACTTCGACGTGTTCAGCATCACCGCGCCGGGCGATTCGCGGCTGCCCGACGGCGGCAGCTACACGATCGGCGGGTTGTACAACGTCAAGCCCGCGATGTTCAGCACGCCTGCGGACAACTACATCACGTTCGCGAGCAACTACGGCAAGCAGTTCGAGCACTGGGACGGCTTCGACCTGATTCTCAACGCGCGGCCGCAGGGCGGCTTCAGCCTGCAGGGTGGATTGAGCAGCGGGCGCACGACCATGGACAACTGTGCAGTGGCCGCCAAGCTGCCCGAGATCCTGACGGGGTTGTCGGTCTTGAACGACGTCAATGCCGGCGTGCAGTTTCCCGCGCAATACTGCCATGAGCAGTCGCCGTTTCTGACGCAGGCGAAATTCCTCGGGTCGTACGAGATCCCGAAGATCGAGGTCCTCATCAGCGGCGCGTTCCAGAGCGTTCCGGGACCGCAGCTGATCGGCAACTTCATCGCGACCAATGCTGTCGTCCTGCCGTCGCTCGGACGGCCGCTCGCGGGCGGCGCGGCCAACGTGACCGTGAACGTCGTTCCGCCGGGCGGACTGTACGGCGATCGCCGCAATCAGTTCGATCTGCGGCTCGGCAAGGTCCTGCGGTTCGGGGGCACGCGGACGAAGGTGAATCTGGACATCAACAACGTGTTCAACGCGAATCCGGTGCTGACGGAAAACACCAGCTTCGCCGTCTTCCGCCAGCCCGCGTCGATCCTGCCGGCGCGCATCGCGCGCCTCGGTGTGCAGTTCGACTTCTGAGTGCGTAAGGGCCGCCCCGCGCGGGGCGGCCCCAACTCTCAAATCCCAAATCCCAAATCCCAATCTGTAATCGCGCGCTGAGTTTGCGCGACCGCTCACGCAAAAAACGCCCGATTCCGTGCATGGCCTTGATATTGCCCCAATGGCACGTGCTCGCCCTCACGAGTACTTGTCATGTCAGACACGCACACACCGGTGTCACGACGCCGGTTCTGCGCGGGAGCCTGTCAGGTGGCTTCCTGCGCCACGCTTGCGACATTTTTCTCCGCGTGCGGAGGCTCGCCGACTTCGCCTAGCGCGCCCGCGGCGACGCTGCCCGTGCTGCCCGGCCAGTTTGCGAGCTCGCGCGTGCAGGTGACGGTTGCCGGATCGGCGCTGGACAACGTCGGCGCCGCGGCGCTCGTCGAGTCCGTCGCGGGCGTGTTCCTGCTCGCGAGAACGAGCGCGATCGCGTTCACCGCGGTCGATGCCATCTGCAGCCACGAGTCGTGCACCATCACCGGCTCTGACGGCAGCGCCTACGTCTGCCCGTGTCACGGATCGCGTTACAGCCGCAGCGGCCAGGTGCTCGCTGGTCCTGCCAAAGCGTCACTCCGTCAGTTCGGCACCACGTTCGCTGACGGCGTCGTGACGATTGCCCTCTGACCATGGCCCAACTCAACCCGGAAGTCGATCACCTGCTTCGGCGCGCTGGATTCGGCGCGAGTGCCGCGGACATGGAGACGTTCCGCGACATGCCGCTCACCGGCGTGCTCTCGTATCTCGTGGACTACGAAGGGCGGCCTGATGACGTCGATCAGCGGATCGGCCGCCCCGATCACGCGCAGGTCTCCTCGAAGGATCTCTTCGCGCCCGACATCGACATCGACGATGCGCGGCAGCGCTGGATGTTCCGGATGATTCACACGCGGCGCCCGCTGCAGGAAAAGATGGCGCTGTTCTGGCACAACCACTTCGCCACCGCTTTCAGCAAGCTCACGGCCGATTCGGGGAATCTTCAGGCGGCGAAGATGCTCGCGCACAAGCCGGTGGCGCTGCGCGGGCCGCAGGGACAGCTCGAGATCTTCCGCAAGTACGCGCTCGGCAACTATCGCGACATGTTGCTCGAGGTCGCGATGGATCCGTCGATGCTCGTCTGGCTCGATGGGCAGTTCAACACCCGGGGAAAGCCGCAGGAGAACTTCGGCCGCGAGGTGATGGAGCTCTTCACGGTCGGCGTCGGCCACTACACCGAGCCGGACGTCTACGCCGCCGCGCGCGTGTTCACCGGCTGGAACCTGCGTGAATCCGTCGGCTACAGCGACCGCGACATGAACGCGTACAAGGAATTCGTCTACAACGCGGACGAACACGAGACCAGCGCCAAGACCTTCTCGTTTCCGATCTACACCGACGGCAACCGGACGGTCCCGTCCCGCGGCGTGTCGGCAGGCATGCAGGATGGCTACGACCTGATCACCGCCCTCGCCGTGCATCCGGAGACCGCGCGGCGCCTCGCGCGGAAGTTCTGGAACTTCTTCATCAGCGAGATTCATGAGCCGGACCCCGGCTTCGTTGACGCCGCGGCGAACGTCTACCTGCAGAACCGCACGGAGATCAGACCTGTTGTTCGCTACGTGCTGACGTCACCCTGGTTCAACCTGCCGGAGGTGCGCTACGCGCGGTACGCATGGCCGTCGGAGTACGTCGCGCGTGCCATCAAGGAAGTCGGCTGGCAGAACTTCTCGCTCGCCACGGTGCGCGCGCCGCTCTCCAACATGGGGCAGCTGCTGTTCGAGCCGCCGAACGTCGGCGGATGGCCGCTCGGCGCCGGCTGGTTTTCGACCGGGACGATGCTGGCGCGGACGAACTTCGCCGCGACGCTTGCGGCGAGCCAGAAGGAGATGCTCGCCGTCGAGCTCGAGCGCGACGGCCAGACGCCGCAGGGCTTGCTGACCGCGATGCAGGCGCGCGTGACGGCGGCGCCGTTCGACGCGCCCCCGCAGCAGGCGCTGATGTCGTACCTGCTCGCCGGCGGCTCATGGATCGGAAGCGATTCGCAGCTCAATACCAGGGCCGCCGGACTTGCCCGTCTGCTCGTCGGCTCCTCCGAATACCAGCTCGTGTAGGAGAAGACGACCATGCGTATCTCGAGACGACTCTTCATTCGTGACGGCGTGGCGACGGTCACGCTCGGCCTCGCCGCACCATCCTTCCTGACCGCGATCGCACAGGCGCAAGGTCTCCCGTCGCGTCGTCTTGTCGTC